>JBGAUP010000446.1:0-3101 GCA_044228585.1 Runella sp.
CCCGAATACATTGATTTCAACGTGCAGAAATTGCTGCCCCACAAACTTTCCCAATACCCGCCAGCTGTGTCGGCTGGCGATGTCAACGGAGACGGATTGGATGATTTCTTTGTAGGCGGCTCACGTCAACAAAAAGGGCGATTTTTCTTGCAAAACCCTTCGGGGACATTCACCCTTAGCGATTTATTACCAGGTAAAGATGGCACCGAAAAAATGTCAGAAGACATGGGTACCCTACTTTTTGATGCCGATGCCGATGGCGATAATGATTTATATATAGCAAGTGGGGCCAACGAACTTCGCCCTAATGACCCTGGGTATCAAGATCGGCTCTATATCAACGATGGAAAAGGGAACTTTACCCTTAGTATCAATGCCTTACCCAAAATCCTCACCAGCAAATCGTGCGTTCGCGCCGCCGACTATGACCGCGACGGTGATTTGGATTTATTCATTGCTGGTCGCGTTGAGCCTGACCAATATCCTAAAGCTGTAAGCAGTTATATTTTGAGGAATGATACTAATAGAAGTCAGAAGTCAGAGGTCAGAAGTCAGGAAGAGGGTTCATCATCACTTCTCACCCCTAAATTCACTGATGTAACTGCCCAAGTAGCTCCTGCCCTCCAAAATCTTGGTCTGGCTTGCGATGCTCTTTGGACTGATTATGACAACGATGGATGGACAGACCTGCTCATTGCTGGCGAATGGATGCCTCTGACCTTATTCAAAAACAATAAAGGCAAATTTGACATTTTGCACGTTCCCGACCTTAACGCTAAAAAAGGATTTTGGAATAGTCTTACTGGAGCCGATTTTGACCATGATGGAGACATTGATTACATCGCAGGGAATTTGGGACTAAACGCCCTCACCAAAGCTTCCAACGAGTATCCAATGAGTATCCTCGCAGGAGATTTTAACCAAGATGGTAGCTATGATGCTATCCCGTTTGTTTATTTTCCTGATGTCAACAACACACCACTTCGGGTGCCGTTTCATGGACGAGAAGACTTAATTAAACAGTTCATTCAGACACGCGCTCGATTCCAGAAATATACCGATTTTGCTAATGCTACTTACGACAACTTGCTCAAAGAAGATGAACGTAAAAAAGCACTCCAATTAGAGGTCAATTACTGCGCATCGGTTTATATCGAAAATATGGGTAATGGTAATTTTAAAACCAAACCACTCCCTACCCTCGCTCAAGTATCCCCTATCAATGGTATGCTCGTTGAGGATTTCGATAAAGATGGCCATTTGGATGTGCTCATGGTAGCCAATGATTTTGGCAACGAAACCAGCACAGGCCGCTATGATGCCTCCAATGGATTGCTACTAAAAGGCGATGGCAAAGGAAATTTCTCCCCACTTACCCAAAATATCACGGGTTTCTACGTACCTGGCAATGCCAAAGGATTGACCCAACTCACCAATAGAGACGGAAAAAGAATAATAGTGGCTACCCAAAATCGGGGGCCTCTAAAAATTTTTGGACAAGCATCAACCTCTATGAAATGGCTCCTTTTACAACCTAATGATGCTTATGCGCTCATTCATACCAAAGACGGCAAAACTCGCCGCCAAGAACTGTACTACGGTGCTTCTTTTCTTTCGCAGTCAGTTCGTAAACTTTCTCTAACGGGTAAAGAAACCTCGATAGAAATTGTAAATTTTCAAGGAAAGAAACGAAAGGCAAATTAGTTTAGCATATTAAAAGCAAAGCCGTGGCAATTATGTCACGGCTTTACTTTTAATAGCTACACCTTCAAAAATAAGACTACTCTATGCAAACGTTTGAAATACCTCTCAAATCTACTTTTACGGTTGAATAAGGCTTTTTCGTAGATAACTGCCCAATAACCTATGATGAATCGTCTTTTTTATTTGTTAATTTTTTTATAATATATCAAGTAAAATTACTATTCTTCCCTGTTTTAAGTTTGCAAAGAAATTCTTTGTTCCTTTCATTCACTTATTTTATCTAACATTCAATGAAAAAACACCTTTACTTAGCTGCATTGTTGTGGCTTGTAGTGCTCACAACATGGGCGCAAAACCGCCTTACTGGGCGGGTAACCGACGCCACCGAAAATGCCCCACTCCCTGGAGTGAGTGTATTATTAAAAGGAACCAACATCGGGGTCACTACCGATGGCGATGGCAAATTCAGCCTCAATACGCCATCAAGCGGCGGAACGTTAGTAGTATCTTACATCGGGTACATTACGCAAGAAATCGCTATTGGCAACCGCTCAACAATTGACGTGGCCTTGGCTGTGGACGTTAAATCACTCTCCGAAGTCGTAGTGACGGGTTATGCTTCACAACGCAAAAAAGACATCACAGGAGCCGTAACAGTAGTCAGTGCCAAAGAACTAACCGCCACTCCTGCCGCCAGCGTAACACAAATGTTACAAGGACGAGCCTCTGGAGTGGTTGTCGGAAACGATAACTCCCCTGGTGGAGGTACGATGGTGCGTATCCGTGGGTTTGGTTCTATCAATAATAACAGTCCACTTTACGTGATTGATGGTGTACCTACTCAAGGTACGTTGAACCAATTGAACCCGAACGACATTGAGTCGATGCAGGTGTTAAAAGACGCTTCCGCAGCTTCTATTTACGGAGCACGTGCTGCCAACGGGGTTGTGATTATCACCACCAAAAAAGGCAAAGTGGGAGAGCCAAGCATTACATTTGACTTCTACAGCGGCACACAGCGCCCAGGTAAAATGCTTAGTTTATTGAACACTCAAGAGCTTGGCCAATACCTCTATGAATCAGAAATAGGTGCAGGAAAAAACCCTTCAGTGACCTCACCATCAGCACAGTATAAATTTGGGACTAACGGTGAGCAAACTATCGCTGACTACATCTATCCAAACGTTTTTGGTGCACTTCCTTCTAACTACACTTACACCAACGACATCGCTGATCCAAACTTGGGTAGAACAGCCTTTAACATTACCAAAGCCAACAAAGAAGGTACTGACTGGCAAGATGTGATTTTTGACCCAGCCCCTATCGCCAACTTCCAAATAGGTGCAACGGGTGGCATGAAATCAGGTAAATACGCCATTTCGGCCAACTATTTCAAG
>JBGAUP010000447.1:0-3095 GCA_044228585.1 Runella sp.
CTTCAGGTTTAGTTTTTGAATTTACAGGTTCATCATCTCGCCATCCCAACAACCTAAACGCCAATATCTCCATCATTTACAGCGCGATTTTATACGTTTTGCGACTATTGGTCAACCAAAACATTCCACTCAACGAAGGTTTGATGCAGGGCGTCAAAGTAATTTTGCCCGACAATAGTTTTTTGCATCCTCGCTTTAGCGAGGATGCCAATCAATGCCCTGCCGTGGTAGGAGGTAATACCGAAGTAAGTCAGCGATTGGTAGATACCTTACTGAAAGCCTCTGGGTTGGCTGCTTGCAGTCAAGGAACGATGAACAATTTTTTGTTTGGAAACAAGGATTTCGGCTATTACGAAACCATCTGTGGCGGTACGGGCGCGAGCCATGAGGCCAACGGTCGTTCGGCGGTTCACCAACACATGACCAATACGCGCATTACCGACCCCGAAGAATTGGAACGCCGTTACCCCGTCCGTTTGCGCGAGTTTTCGGTGCGAAAAAATTCTGGCGGCCAAGGTCAATGGCAAGGCGGCGACGGCGTGATACGCAAAGTTGAATTTTTAGCCCCGTTGCGTGTAACGCTCATCACACAGCATCGAATCATCCCCCCTTACGGCTTGGAAGGAGGCGAAAATGGCCAAGTCGGATGCCAAACCCTTACTCGAAATAATGGTCCATCAGAAACATTGGCGGGTATTTGTAGCGTGACCGTTGAAACAGGCGATACCCTCTGCATCGAAACCCCTGGGGGTGGAGGATACGGCAAGAATACTTAGAACACTACGTTTTTAGGAAAAAGTACTAATTTTACCTTTGACAGTAGTAAAGAAATAGCATTTACCTATTCCTAACTCATCATTCTTAACTCATCATTCTTAGCAGTGCCACTGAATCAAGATAATATACGCCTCGTGTTTGGGCTTAAACTCAAACAACTCCGATTAGACAAGTCACTATCTCTCAGCGATTTATCTCAACAAACGGGGCTTTCCATCTCTTATATCAACGAAATCGAAAAGGGAAAAAAATACCCAAAATCAGACAAAATCATGGCCTTAGCCAGGGCCTTAGAAGTAGAATATGATTCATTGGTTTCGATAAAATTGAGTAAAAAGTTAGAGCCCATTTCGGAGTTATTACAATCGAATATTCTGACCGAATTACCGCTTGATTTGTTTGGGATTGACCCCGCAGATTTGCTCGAAATGCTGTCGGATGCTCCCACCAAACTTAGTGCATTTATCGGGACATTGATTGAAATTGCGCGCAATTACAACATGTCGGTCGAGCAATTTTACTTTTCGGCACTCCGCACTTACCAAGAAATGTACGACAATTATTTTGAGGATTTGGAACAGGAAGCCGAACAGTTTTTGACCCACTACGACATCCCCGAAGAAGTCATTTTAGACGATAAGTACTTGGCCGATTTATTGGTCAAAAATTATCCCTACGAAATCCAGTTCATTGACGAAAAAAAATACCCCGAACTCGTAGGGATTCGTTCTCTGTTGGTTCAAAGAGGCGATAAACTGCGCTTACTGATAAGCCCCCAATTGGATGCCAATCAACGTGCTTTTATTTACGGACGAGAGCTGGGGTATCAATATATGAAACTCAAAAATCGCCTCAATACTACGCATTTGGTAGAGGCAGAGTCATTCGAACAACTACTCAACAACTACAAAGCTTCGTATTTTGCAAGTGCCATTATCATCAAAGGCAATGTGTTGGCCAAAAAATTAGCCGCTTTTTTTGAGCAACCTCATTTTGACGGAGAAGCCTTGGTCAATATGATTGAGTATTTCCACAGCACTCCCGAATCTTTCTGCTACCGCTTGAGCAATGTGCTCCCTAAATCTTTCTGCTACCGCTTGAGCAATGTGCTCCCTAAATACTTCGGTATCAGTCAATTATTCTTTTTACGATTCAATAATTTTGCGGGACAAAATCGCTTTGATTTAACCAAAGAAATGCACATTGCCCGTAAACACAACCCCCATACCGTGCGCGACGAACACTACTGCCGCCGCTGGGTTGCATTGACGATTTTACAGGAATTGGCCGAACTTCAAGCAAGAGGGGAATACAAAAGTACACTCTGTCGAACCCAAATTTCACACTACATGGATACGCAAGACAAATATTTTGTAGTGTCTTTTGCCAAGCCCATGTCGCCAACGCCCAACCTAAACGTAAGTGTTTCGATGGGAATTAGATTAGATGACAACTTACGAGCTAAAATTAAGTTTCTGAATGCTACCGAAATCCCCCAACGCGAAGTAAACGAAACTTGCGAACGCTGTCCTTCTTTCGACTGTAAAGAGCGCATGGCTGCCCCCACCGTACTTCAACGAAAGCACAAAAACGAAGCCATCAAAAAAGCCATGATGCAGCTAAGTGGAGAACAATAGGCGGTAAAGAGTTTATAAGTTTCGTCTTTACGGTTTATAAGTTTGAAGTAAACCCCTAAACACTAAACCCTAAAACTATAAACGAATCCCCCCATCCACCATTTCCAGTTTTCGATCGGCCAAAGCGGCGAGGTGTTCGTTGTGGGTCACAATCACGAAGGTTTGATTGAGTTCGTTGCGCAAACGAAAAAAGAGTTGATGTAAGTCCTCCGCATTGCGCGAATCTAAATTGCCACTGGGTTCGTCGGCAAAGACAATGGCAGGATCATTAATCAACGCCCGTGCCACGGCCACCCGCTGCTGTTCTCCCCCCGAAAGCTGCGATGGCAAATGATTCAAGCGGTCTTTTAAACCCAGCATTTCCAAAAGTTCCTGGCCTTTTCCCTTTGCCCCTTGCCCCTTGCCTCCTATAAACCCTGGCATACACACATTTTCTAAGGCCGTGAATTCGGGCAACAGATTATGAAACTGAAAAACGAAACCTATTTTTTGGTTACGAAATGTCGCTAAATCTTTCTCTTTCAACGCAAAAACATCCGTACCACCAATAAGCACCAACGAACCCAGCACGATGCCACCGCCCAAGACGCGGTTGAGTTCACCGTCAATGGTGATGATGCGCGGTTCTTCTTCGTATTTGATTTCGTTGATGGCCTTAGGTTTGGCGGCCAAACTCACCGA
>JBGAUP010000047.1:0-24802 GCA_044228585.1 Runella sp.
GGCGATTCATGGTAATAAGTCGCAAAATGCTCGACAAAATGCGTTGAATAATTTCAAAGAAAAAACAACGCGGGTACTGGTGGCTACCGACATCGCCGCACGGGGTATTGACGTGGACGAATTGGCGTACGTTTTCAATTACGAAATTCCCGAAATCCCCGAGACTTACGTGCACCGCATTGGTCGTACGGGTAGGGCAGGAGCCAAAGGGACGGCCTATTCGTTTTGTGATACTGAAGAAAGGGGTTCGCTTAAAGACATTCAAAAGTTGATTAATAAAATGATTCCAGTCATTGAAGATCATCCTTTTCCGTTACTTCAAAAGCCTGGAAATGAAGCTCCGAAGCCGCACAATGTAGCTAAAAGGGGCGGCAGCCGCCCCCAAAGACCTGCTTCTAATCAATCAAGCCAATCCAAAGTGCCAAGTGCCAATACTGCCGACCGTAGTAAAAAGCCGTGGTTTACCAAGAGAGGGAGATAATCGAATTTTGAATTGAGATTGGTCGGGTAATGTATCTTTTTAACTTGACTCCTATTTTGCCGAATAACTAACTGTTTTTGCCCATTTTGAAGACAGAGCAAATGGAAGCTAAATTACTACCATAGAAACAGTTCAAGAAGCGATTGAAAACTGTAAAATGTCTTAAATACAAATCAATAAAGGTGCGAGCTATCGCACCTTTATTTTGTTACTTCAACTGATTATCAGCAAAATACCCCATCGCATTACGCATAAATACCGCAAAACCAGGATTAGGTTTTCCATCTTTCATGGTGTATCGCTCGTCATTTACGTATAGTTCACCCAAGCCTTTGTAAGCTTCTGCCTGCAAATCGGACGAACCCGCCGTTCCCCAAAACATCCGAATACTTTGGTAATGTCGGGCAATTTGTTTCTGAACCGCATTGCTTGTAGGGTCTTCACCCATCAGCAATGCCAAAGCATTCGTAATTTCCTTGCTTTCTGCAATCAATCCTGCAAAATCTTGCTTAGAAAGTTTACGAAGCTGATTCTCAGACTGTTCCACTATTTCTGTGCCATATTTATCAATGGCTTCGTTGCGATAGGCTTCCGCTGTTTCTTTGGGTAAGCCTTCATATAATTCTTCGTGTTTCAACATGACTCCATTTTTTAGTTTAACCATTGTTTTGTCAATCGTTGAAAGCAGAGTGGTAATTCGATTTTGTTTGGCTTCAAGGGCTTTTTTATGACTTTCAAGGGCTTGAACTAAGTCAAAATTGGCATCGTCAAGAATTCGACAGATTTCTTGCAAGGGAAAATCTAATTCTTTATAAAACAAAATCTGCTGTAATCTTAACAATTCTTTTTCGCCATACATCCTATACCTGGCCTCGGTACGAGATGAGGGTTTTAGAAGCCCAATTTGGTCATATAAGTGGAGTGTGCGCACACTCACCCCAGCCAACTTAGCCAATTTTTTCACCGAATAACTTACCATTTTTACCTATTTTTGAATGACAGGACAAATGTAGGCTATGACGTAAGGTAAGAGTCAAGTGTTTTTTTAAGTTTTTTTATCGGCGATTAAATCTTAATTCCCCAAGTATCATTCATCGAGCGGCCCAGCAACGCATTGGCCTCTTTGTCATCCTTAAAAGACTCTTTTTTAGGATTCCATTTCAGCGAACGGTTGAGTTGATAGGCAATATTGCCAATATTACAGACGGAAGCAGTGCGGTGGCCTATCTCTACGTCGCAAATCGGTTTGCTACGCTTGCGCATCGCGTCCAAAAAGTCTTTGTAGTGGTTTTCACTTTTATAGACATGCTTTTCGGTTTCGCCAATCACCTTGGTCGCCAATGAAGCTGGCGTCGTTTCGATTTTTCTGCGCTGAATACGTAATTGTCCTTCTGTACCCGTAAAAAGTATCGCATTGTTCCACTCCCATTTTTCGTGGGTCATTGTGATACCATTTTCGGATCGGTAGGTCAAGAAAGGATGGTCTTTGCCGTCGGGAGCAATTACTTCAACTGGGCCACTATTGTCCATATCCAACGCCCACTGCACAATGTCAAACATGTGTGCACCCCAGTCGGTCACCATTCCCCCCCCAAATTCACGGTAATTACGCCAGTTAGGAAAAACATCTTTAGAGGTCGGTGGGGCGAGTTCCGAATTAAAAGCCACGGGCATATTAGGCCCCAACCAAGCATTCCAGTCCAGTCCTTCGGGAATCGGTTCGGCGGGCAAATCATAGGGCTTTGGTGGTGGGCCAACGTTTACTTTAATGCTTTTTACTTCTCCAATGTACCCATTTCGAATCAATTCGGCTGCCTGACGGAACTCAGGCCAAGACCGTTGCATACTTCCCGTCTGAAAAACTCGATTGTATTTGCGAGCCGCATTGACCATCGCACGGCCTTCTCTGACCGTCAACGCCAACGGTTTCTCGCAATAAATATCTTTTCCCGCTTCGGCAGCGCGTACTGCCATTGCCGCGTGCCAGTGGTCAGGCGAGGCAATGACCACAGCATCCACGTCTTTACGGGCCAGCAGTTCTCTAAAATCGTTGTAAACAGGAATTTCTGAATAAGTACCCAATTGGGTATTCTTCTCGTAATGCGTTTTGATTCGGTCGAGCGTCAATTGGGCTTTTGCTTTATAGACTTCGGCAATGGCTACAATTCGGGCTTCGTTGGTGCTCAAAAAAGAGGTAGTTAGGCCGCGCCCTTGCTTACCTGTTCCGATAAAACCCAATGAAATAATGTCGCTGGGGGCGATGTATTTAGAGCCGTCTGGCCGCGTACCGCCCAGCACGTGGCGCGGTATTATCACGATTCCTGCTAAGGCAGAAGCCGCCTTTCCGACAAAATCTCGGCGATTGAGTGTGTGTTTTTTGTCCATTTTTCCAGTTGAATTAAGGATATAGAAATGTTTAGTACACTGTTTTAAAAGTTTTTATGGATTTTATAGCCCTGATTTTCATCCACTTAAAATCCACAAAATCTAAGAAAACTTATTAAACGCTGTATTTAGGGTTGATTATTTTGCAATGATGCGCGTGTTACTTTGCTTAATTTCAGTTAGCAAATGTCTCAATTCCTTTACTTTATCAGGATATTTTTCGTAGAGGTTTTCTACTTCTGAGATATCTTTCGCCAGATTATAAAGCTGTCCTGGGGCTTCTCCTACTTTTGGTTTTATCTCTTGGGGTTGGGTAAAACCGCCCGAACCCAGTCCTTCAATCAATTTCCAGTCGCCTTTCCGAATCGCAAAGAAACCAATGGAAGAACTATGTACCACCGCAGGCTGGCGCGGCACTTGTTTGGCTTTACCCAAGAGTACAGGCAAAATACTGTAGCTATCTTCGGGCATATATTGTGAGGTTTGCGCTCCCACAATATCGCTACAAGTAGCCCAGAGATTGGCTAACGTAGTGGTAGCATGACTCACTGTATTGGGTTTTACTTTATTGGGCCAACGAACAATAAACGGCACGCGATGGCCGCCTTCAAAAGCATCACCTTTCATACCGCGAAACTCTCCCGCTGCCTTATGATTAAACATTTCTATAAAATTGGGACGCCAATAAGGGCCATTATCGCTGGTAAAAACAACGATGGTATTTTCCGACAAACCCGATTCATCCAAGGTTTTCAACACCTGCCCTACTGCCGCATCTACTTGCTGTACAAAATCGCCGTATTCACCCGCTTTCGATTTGCCCACGTAATCTTTGGTAGGCATCCACGGTGTGTGGGGAGCTGCCAGTGGCAGGTACAAAAAGAAAGGTTTGGCGGAGGTTTGTTTTTTTAGAAAAGCGTTGGCTTTTTCTACGAAAGTAGGCAACACTCCATAAAAATCGAACGATGGGGACATCTTTCCTTCACGCCAAAACGGCCCCGTATAACCCGATTCGAGTTTGTTTCCTTTGGTATAAGCCGTGGGTGGCTCAGTCAACTGTTGATTTTCTAAGTAACAATAAGGGGGCATGTCAAGCGAAGCAGGCAACACATACGAATAATCGAACCCAACGGAGTTGGGGCCATTCGTAGTCTTTCTCGAAAAATCAATGTCTTCGGGATTCATTTCGGTTTTTATGCCGTAGCCCTCCACTTTTAGGGCTTCTTCTTTGCCTTTCTGTAGTTCCCAATCCAACCCCAAATGCCATTTTCCTACCACACCCGTTTGATACCCTTGGCTTTTCAGCAAAGCGGCTACGGTAGTGTGCGGAGCTTCAATGAGCGTACGGCTATACCCCCGTAGTACCCCCACTGGCAAACGGCTTCGCCACGGATAACGCCCCGTAAGTAATGCATAACGTGTGGGTGTACAGACCGATGAAGGAGAATGCGCATCCGTAAAACGCATCCCTTGCGAAGCCAGTTTATCAATATTAGGCGTTGCGATTTTACCTTCGGGATTATATTTTGACACATCCCCGTAGCCCATATCATCGGCCAAAATATAGATGATGTTGGGGTATTTATTTTCCTGAAGAGCTGGTTTTGAGGATACGCATACTAACAGCACTAAAAAGCAATAGCCAGCATACATAAAAGGTTTGAAAACATTTTTCATCTGGGAATAATTTAGGAATTATTTTTATGGAACAAATACCTTCCTCAAGTCTTAGCTACAAAAACAATACCCCATCCGAGCATGAGTATCTCAGACGGGGTATTAGGTTGAATAAAGACGGTTTTAAGCACAATACACCCATTGTAATCGGGGACAATATTGTACAAAAAAGCTAAACAAACGAATATCCTACTAATGTTTACCGATTACTTAATTACTTTCTTGCCTTTGCTTGAGGTAACTGGCTGTGCGGCTTTCGAACTCATCTCCATATAATCTACCACCAAATGACTCAATGATTTCACACCCAAGGTAAAACCGCTTTCGTCAATGTAAAAATCGGGTGTATGGTGAGGAGCCACATCGTAAGGGCTTTTGCCTTTGGCCATTCCACCCAAAAAGAAGAAGAAACCAGGGATTTTCTTCTGGAAATAGCTAAAATCCTCCGCCCCAGTGGCTACTGGCGAAATGAGGACGTTGTCTTTACCTGCTAAAGCTTCCAATGTTGGAATCATTTTGTCGGTGAGGGCAGGGTCATTGATAGTAGCAGGATAACCAATCCCAATTTCTACGTCGGCTTTTGCGCCCGCACTTTCGGCGATGTTAGTAGAAATTTCTTTGATACGACGGTGTACCAACGCCTGCTGATTATCTCCGAAAGTACGGATGGTGCCAATCATTTCGAGCGACTCAGGAATGATATTGTAACGAATGCCGCCGTGAATTGCACCCACAGTCACCACGGCAGGGTTTTCGGTAATGTCCACGTTGCGACTCACAATGGTTTGAAGTCCCATTACAATCTGCGAAGCCGTTACAATCGGGTCAACTCCCGACCACGGGTTGGCACCGTGGGTTTGCTTCCCTTTTAGTTTAATCGTCAACTGGTCAACCGCCGCCATGGTAGCCCCGGGACGGTAGCGGATTTTGCCTACCTCAGTTTGCGAATTAATGTGTAATCCAAAAATAGCATCCACTTTGGGGTTTTCAAGCGCTCCTTCTTCAATCATTCGATTGGCTCCGAAGGTTTGCCCGTTATAAACCCCTTCTTCGGCGGGTTGA
This sequence comes from Runella sp., assembly GCA_044228585.1. GTDB lineage: Bacteria > Bacteroidota > Bacteroidia > Cytophagales > Spirosomataceae > Runella. The sequence goes on from JBGAUP010000047.1 coordinate 5,606, forward strand.
AAAATAAGCTTAACCGTACCTGCCAAATCTTTTTGCATAGAAGCCAATACTTCAGCGACGCCCATCAAAATAGCGACGTGGCTATCGTGTCCACAGGCGTGCATAACTCCCGTTTTTTGTCCATTAAACTCAGTCATTACCTGCGACTTGAAGGGTATATTAACCCGTTCGGTTACGGGCAAGCCGTCCATATCGGCCCGCAAAGCCACCACGGGGCCAGGTTTACCACCCTTTAGTACGCCTATAACTCCCGTAACAGCCACTTTTTCTTTGACTTCATAGCCCAATTTGCGGAGATGTTCTGCCACGATATTAGCCGTTCTGACTTCTTGATTTCCTAATTCAGGATGTTCGTGAAAATCACGTCGCCACGCAATCACCTTACTTTCAACAGCGTCAGCCGCTTGATTAATAACAGGCTTGAGGGCACTTTGGGCATATCCTGCAGTAAGGCTGAAAGCCACTAAGGCACAGCTTAGGATAGGTTTTCTCATCGGTATTTAGTTTGTAGTTAGGAAAAATTTTAAGCAATTTATAAAAAAAGGGGCTGGGATGTTCGATATTCGCGGTTGAAATTCAAAAACTAATGCAAAAACTTCTTTTTATAGACCGCGACGGGACCATCATCGTGGAGCCACCCGTTGATTTTCAGGTAGATTCCTTAGAGAAATTGGCGTTCTTACCCAAAACTATTTCTAACCTTCGCCGCTTGGCCGAAGAAACTGACTACGGATTCGTAATGGTGACCAATCAGGACGGATTGGGTACCAGCTCTTTTCCCGAAGACACTTTTTGGCCTGCCCAAAATAAAATGCTTCAAACTTTGGAAGGAGAAGGGGTTCATTTTCAAGCCATCCACATTGACCGTACTTTCCCGCACGAAAATGCCCCCACCCGCAAACCAGGCACAGCATTGCTGACTGAATATTTCAACGGAAACTATGACCTCGCCAATAGTTACGTCATAGGCGACCGCCTTACGGATGTGCAATTGGCCGTAAATATGGGCTGCAAAGCTATTTTTATTGCTGCGGAATGGCCTACCGACATCGCTAAAGAATTATTGGAGGCGATTAGTTTTGTTAGTACCGATTGGGACGAGATATACGAACACCTACGTTTGCCTGCCCGCACTGCCACCGTAGAACGTAACACCAAAGAAACCCAAATCAAAATTGAACTCAATCTCGACGGAAACGGTCATTCGGATATGCACACGGGTTTGGGCTTTTTTGACCACATGCTCGACCAATTGGCCAAACATTCGGGGGCAGACTTAAAAATCCACGTCGTGGGAGATTTGCACATTGACGAGCATCATACCATCGAAGATACGGCCTTGGCGTTAGGTGAGGCATACCGTAAAGCCATTGGCGACAAACGCGGTATCAGTCGCTACGGGTTTTTGTTGCCCATGGACGAAGCCTTGGCGCAGGTAGCCATTGACTTTTCGGGGCGTCCGTGGTTGGTGTGGGAGGCAGACTTTAAACGCGAAAAAATTGGCGAAATGCCTACGGAGATGTTTTCTCACTTTTTTAAATCGTTTTCGGACACGGCACAGTGCAATCTCAACATCAAATGCGAAGGTAGCAACGAACACCATAAAATTGAAGCTATCTTCAAAGGCTGGGCCAAAGCCATTAAAATGGCCGTAAAACGTGACTTGAAAGCCTTAGACGTTTTACCCTCCACCAAAGGGGTGTTGTAGTGTAGCGGGGGTTTGACCTATATTTACAAAAAAATGCTATTTTTTTTGGGTCTAAACACCTAATGATGTTACTTTTGCGCTACCTTTAAAAAGTAGATTTCACACAATCAAAATATTACCATAATGGACTTAAGAACAATCGGTACACTTTTATTCTACGTTGTTTTGCTCGGCACTTCTTTTTGGGTAGGTAGTCTTTTAGAAAAAAATGAGCGTGGATACAAAAAATATTTCAAGGAAGACTAATAGCCGTTAAAAAGCTACTACAAGATTGAAATTTGGGAAAGCGAGCCGTTGGATATAACCAATAGCTCGCGTTTTTTATATTCAGATACATCTAAACTGTATAGTTATTATGGACATCAAAGGAAGAGTAATTCAAGTATTGGCCTTACAAACGGGAGAAGGAAAAAATGGAACTTGGAAAAAACAGGATTTTGTCATCGAAACCGATGGGCAGTATCCTAAAAAAGTGTGTATTTCGGCTTGGGGCGATAAAATCAACGAAAGTGCGTTGCAAGTGGGCAATGAAATCAACGTATCGTTTGACGTAGAAAGCCGCGAATACAACGGTCGTTGGTACACCGACCTCAAAGCGTGGAAAATAGATACCCTCGGGGCGACAAGTTCGGAGCCAACCTCCTCTGCAAGCACACGCCCCGTAACAGAACTACCATCGGCATTACAGGCAAGCGAAGACGATAATTTGCCGTTTTAGGAAGTTATTTTTGTTAGGCTGAAAGCATCCAATGTTGGCTCACTTTTAGATGCTTTCAGCATGACAATCCATCCATACTCATCTTCAAATACACGCCATTTGTCCAGCCAAAACCATCTTGGTTGGGATATTCTCCTCCTTGCGCCGAAACTTCATCGGTGAGTACGTTGTATTTTTCCATCATTTTGCCCGTTTTTTGGTAATAAACTTCGCAGTTGGCTGTCCAGTTGTGGGCAATTTCTTGAGCCAATTCGTCGAGCTGGTAGTTTTTAAGCCCTTGATACGCCAGCCATTGCAAAGGTGCCCAGCCATTGGGCGCATCCCATTGTTGATGAGTAAATTGGAGGGTGGTGAGTAAGCCCGCTTTTTGCAAAAATTTATCTTTCAGTAGGTCAGCCACCTGTTGGGCTTGGTCGGCAGTAGCAACTTGAAAAAACAACGGAAAGACCGAGGCTAAGGTGTAGTTATTTTTGGGTTCGCCGATTTTCCAATCGTAATCGAAGTAAAAACCCAAAGACTCATTCCAACAATACTTTTGAATAGCGGCTTGCCTTCGACTCGATTTTTCAAAGTAGTAATGGGCTTGAGTAGTATTCTCTTGCCATTGATAGGCGCGTTGGAGGCTTTTTTCAAGATAAAAAAGCAAGCAATTAAGGTCAACGGGGATAATGTCGGTCGTATGGATGGTCGTCATGTGTAGGCCATCTTTAAACCAACGACTACTAAAGTCCCAGCCCGATTCTGCTGCCGCCCGCACGTGGCGATAAACGTCTTCGGGGGCTTGGTCAGTGATGTGTTGAGCCAATTCTACATCTTCTTTGTATGCTTCGGGCCGTGGCAACGGCACGTCGTCCCAGTACCGATTCAAGATACTTCCATCGGGCATCTTGACCAATCGAAAGGCCGTATCTGTAAGTTGGTCTTCGCCCCGCATCCAAAAAGAGTACTCTTTTTGCAGTTGCAAAAGGTATTTTTGCCAAGTATTCTCACCCTGTATTTCAGCTAAAAGACCTACCATCAACGCAAAAAATGGAGGTTGCGAGCGTCCTAAATAATAGGTACGATTTCCGTTAGGAATAAATCCAATATGGTCAATCAAATAGGCAAAGTTGTTGACCATATTTTCTATCAACTTGACTTGCCCTGATACCTTTAGCCCCAGCATCGTAAAATAAGAATCCCAATAGTAAACTTCTCTGAAGCGTCCTCCAGGTACTACATAAGGATACGGAAGAGCTATAAGCGTACCATTACCCTCCATTTCACGAGGCTGACGCGTCAGTATTGGCCACAAATCCTCGATATGCTGACGAATAGGCTTGTGGGCGTCGCTTTCGTAGCCCGTTGCCATTTCAACCGGCAGAATAAAATACTCCTCTATAAAAACCCGTAAATTAAAATTAGGCAACCTCCTTTGTTCTTGATAATTTTTTAAGATTTCTTCAACCGAAACCTTTGCTACTGCATCCGTAAAAGTCTTGGAATCGGGAAATATTGCGTTTTTCTGGACTTCCTCGTACAACGATTGAAAGTTTTCTGCAAGGGTAAAACCTAATTTTTGAGCCTCTGAAAGATTCATTTTTCGACGTATTTAAAATAAAATCAAGCGAAGGTGAAGTGATGCAAAAAAACATCAATGCCCTCCCATCCCACTAATTTCTGCAGAAGCATTTTGTCCTTGCAAACGGCTAAAAAAGAACAAGGCAACCACCAATATCCCAATGGGAATGAGAGAAAAATAAAAAGCTGTTTGGCCTCCGTAATGCTCAAATACGTATCCTGTAATGAGCGACCCCGTAGTTCCTCCTAAAGCCGAAAATATCACGATTAAGCCCGACATCAAGCCGTGCTGTTTGACTGGTAATGAGCTTAAAATGAGTGAATTAATAGCAGGGTAAATCGGTGCTAAAAACAAACCAATCATCGGGAAAATAAAAGCTGCTATGGGTGCATTACTCCATCCTGTCACGCCAGAAGTATCAATACCTTGGGCCAGTGGCAAAGCTACCAACACCAAAACAGTAGCAATCAATAAACACCCAATCAATACCACGAGCCAATTGAGTTTTTTCAACAAGACCCCTGCAAAAAAACGCCCCAAAGCAGTGGCAATCGCCAGTAAACTCGCCATTTGAATGCTTAAAGCCGCGGGCAAATGAAGCACTTTGTTGTTGAAGGTAGGGAGCCAACTCATGATGCTCTGTTCTATCAAAACGTAGGTAAATGCACAAATAACAAAAACCAATACCAAAGGCAACACAACCAGTCGAAACATCTCCCCAAAATCTTCGGCAAAAGGTTTTGTTTTATCTTCCTTCAGCGATGATTCGTCGAGAGAAGTAGAAAATAATAGTCCAAAAGCCACCAAGGCGATTCCACCCAAAACGTAATAGACCTTGAGCCAAGCCGTTGGAGTGGAATCATCCATAAATCCAGTAAAAATGAAATACCCTGTTAAAATCCCAACCATGAAAAACGACTCAATAAAATTCATAAGACTAATGTGCTCTTTTTTGTCGGCGGTTACTAAGCCTATAGTACCATAAACAGAAACCTTAATGAGTGCAAAACCTGCCCCCGCTACGGCAAAAAGTAGTTTGGTCATGCCAAAAGAATGAATTGTAGGCATCAGTAAACAAATTAGTGCATTAGCACCTAAAGCCATCAACATCGCTTTTTTATATCCTAAACGATTGATGTAGGAAGCTACCAAAAATGACACCGCTGCGATACTCAAATCTTTGAATGCTTCCAAAATGGACGCCGACGTTTCGGATACACCGTAGGTACGTTGTACTTGTAATATTACCGTTCCGACACTATTGAGTAAAATCGCAAAAACAAAATAATTGAGGAAGATTGAAAGTTTAACTTTCCAATGAGAGCGCATTTTTGATGAGAAAGATTAGAAGGTTAGAAATCGGGAAAGGAGATAACATGATTCTCCACGGATTATTTAATCATAGTCCAACAATCAGTAGCGAATCCAATAAGATTAGTTTGTAAAATTAAGAGAAGCGAGTTTTGACTCGCTTCTCTCTCATCATAGGTGAGTGAGACAAAGCCACGTCCAATTTTTTCACAACAAAGTTCAAGTTTTATTTGTTTAAAAAATATACTTCTATTGTGAATTTCTTGTCCTACATTAAGATATTTATGGCTATTTTTGCCCAAAATAGCTTAACACAGGTAATGAAAACCGAATTTGAAATAGTGCAACCCGATGAAGGAAGTTCTTTTAAAATCATTCACAATATTGTTTTACCCGAGCTTTTTCGTTGGCAATACCACTACCATCCCGAATACGAAATCGTTTGTGTATTGGAAGGTTCAGGACGTAGGCATGTAGGCAACCATCTTAGTCAATATGAAGAAGGAGATTTGGTCTTTATGGGGCCTAATTTGCCTCATTCAGGTTTTGGGCAAGAAGCCATTGGGCAGCACGAAGAAATCGTGGTACAATTAAAGGAGAACTTATGGGGAGACCATTTCTTGGATATGCCCGAAATGAAAGCTATCAAAACTTTGTTTGACCGTTCACGGCAAGGAATTTGCTTTTATGGAGAAACTAAAATACGAATCCAACGACGACTAAAAAAGCTCCTGACGCTTACCCCTTTTGAGCGATTAATGGAGCTTATGCAGATTTTACATCTTTTGGCCAACACCCACGAATATAGCTTACTCAACATGGAAGGGCTGAAAATGGAACTTAACTCGAAGGATGAAGCTCGTCTGAAGCGTATTATAAAATACGTAGATGAAAACTATCAAAAACCTATTGATATTCAAGAGGTTGCTTCTATTGTCCATTTGGCTGTGCCTTCGTTTTGTCATTATTTCAAGAAAATGATGAACCTCACGTTTACCGATTTTGTGAATCAATACCGCATCAATCAAGCCTGCCACCTCCTAACCACTGACCGAAGTATTACGGACGTAAGTTTTGAGAGTGGTTTCGGTAACGTAGCGTATTTCAACCGCGTTTTTAAAGCCCAAAAACAGCAAAGCCCTTCGGCATACCGAAAGGCTTTGAGAAAATAGTCGTAGCATCGTTTCATTGAAACGATGCTACGACGACGACGACACAACGCCCTATTTCGTTGTATAATTAGGGGCTTCCTTAGCAATATGAATATCGTGCGGATGACTTTCTTTCATTCCTGCTGCACTGATTCGTACAAACTGTGCTTTTTGTAATGTTTCGATATCGGCAGCCCCACAGTAGCCCATCCCCGCTTTCAATCCCCCTACAAGTTGATAGATAATTTCGGCCACTTTGCCTTTATACGGTACACGCCCTACGATACCTTCAGGCACAAGTTTTTTGATGTCGTCCTCCGCATCTTGGAAGTAGCGGTCTTTTGAGCCATCTTCCATGGCCTCGACCGACCCCATGCCACGATAAGATTTAAAACGACGACCTTCGTACAAGATTTCTTCGCCTGGGGCTTCATCGGTTCCTGCCAAAAGCGAACCAATCATCACAGTGTTAGCACCTGCTGCGATTGCCTTCACCACGTCGCCTGAGTAGCGAATCCCGCCATCGGCAATTACGGGTACACCTGTACCTTCAATGGCTTTAGCAGCTTCATACACGGCGGTCAATTGAGGCATTCCGATACCTGCAATGATACGTGTGGTACAAATACTTCCAGGGCCAACGCCTACTTTTACGCCATCGGCACCTGCGGCGGCCAAAGCGCGAGCGGCTTCGCCCGTAGCAATGTTGCCTACCAATACATCTAAATTTGGGAATTGGCTTTTAACACCTTTTAAGGCTTCAATGACCCCCAATGAATGACCGTGAGCGGTATCAATACTTACAACGTCCACCCCTGCTTTAATCAATGCTTCAACGCGACGGATGAGATCTGGAGTAACCCCTACCGCCGCCCCCACGCGTAGGCGTCCAATTGTGTCTTTACAAGCATTAGGGCGATCTTTACGCTTGATAATGTCTCGGTAAGTAACCAACCCCACCAATTTGTAATCTTTATCTACTACGGGCAGTTTCTCAATCTTGTACTCTTGAAGAATGCTCTCTGCTTCTTCGAGATTGATTCCTTCGCGAGCCGTAATGAGATTTTCTTTGGTCATAATCTCTACTACTGCCTTGGTAAGGTCTTTTTGAAAACGCAAATCACGGTTGGTAACAATCCCAATCAATTTGCTGTTTTTGTCCACCACAGGAATCCCCCCGATTTTAAATTCAGACATGATACGGTGAGCATCCCGCAGCGTGGCCTCTTCGTTGAGCGTAATGGGATCTACAATCATCCCACTTTCGGAGCGTTTTACCTTGCGGACTTGCTCGGCTTGGGCTTCTACCGACATATTTTTGTGGATAATACCAATCCCTCCTTCTTGAGCCATCGCAATGGCAAGTTGATATTCGGTAACGGTATCCATAGCCGCAGACAATAGCGGCACATTCAAACGAATGTTACGAGTGAGTTGTGTTTGCGTGTTGGTATCACGCGGCAAAACTTCGGAATAAGCGGGGACGAGCAAAACGTCGTCGTAAGTGAGGGCCTCGAAGAGGAACTTTGATGTGTCTGAGAGCATAGCAAATAAACGATTCGTTATTTGCCGCGTAAAATTAGGGGAAATTTCCGAAAACTGAAAATTGGAGTGTACTTTAACCCAAAAATAATCTCTTCTTATTTTCGACCCAATTGGCTATGCCAACCATCTTGATTTGTTTTTTGACTGAAGATAGAAAAAATCACCTTACTTTTGCGGCTTCAAAGTACATTTGAAGGCTAAATTTTGGTTAAATATGCAAAAAAAATTCATTGAAGAACTCCGTTGGCGTGGGATGCTCCAGGACATCATGCCTGGGACGGAAGAGCAATTACAGAAAGAAATCACTTCGGCTTACATTGGTTTTGACCCAACGGCCTCTTCGCTACACATTGGCAATTTGGCTACTATTATGCTCTTGAAACACTTCCAATTGTGCGGTCACAAGCCTTTCGCACTGGTGGGCGGGGCTACGGGCATGGTAGGTGATCCATCAGGGAAAGCCGCAGAGCGGGCGTTTTTGTCGGAAGAAACATTGCGCTACAACGAGTCTTGTATCAAAAAGCAGTTAGAAAAATTTTTAGATTTTGAGTGCGGCGAAAATTCCGCCGAAATTGTCAACAACTACGATTGGTTTCAACACATTGGCTTCTTAGAATTTTTGCGCGAAGCAGGTAAATATATTACCGTCAACTACATGTCGGCCAAAGATTCGGTCAAAAAGCGCCTCGAAACGGGGATTTCTTTCACCGAGTTTAGCTATCAGCTCTTGCAAGGCTACGATTTTTACTGGTTATACAAAAACAAAAACGTACGCCTTCAAATGGGCGGCTCCGACCAATGGGGCAACATCACGACGGGAACGGAGCTGATTCGTCGCAAAGAAAATAACAACGATGAAACCGCCGAACACCGCGCTTTTGCCCTCACTACGCCTTTGGTGACCAAAGCCGACGGAACCAAGTTTGGCAAGAGTGAAAGCGGCAACGTATGGTTGGATGCAAGCATGACCTCGCCGTTTCAGTTTTATCAGTTTTGGCTCAACTGCGCCGACGCCGATTGCCCACGGCTTTTGCGCGTGTTTACGCTTTTTTCAAAAGAAGAAATCGAAGCATTAGAGGCTCAACATGCCGAAACTCCTCACCTACGAATTATGCAAAAAGCCTTAGCCAAAGATGTGACTGTACGCGTTCATTCGCAGCATGATTACGACATGGCGATTGCGGCGTCGGAAGTTCTTTTTGGGAAAGGAACCCTCGAAACCTTGCAAAGTATGAATGAAACGACATTTGAGTCGGTTTTTGAGGGGGTACCTCAAAGTCACATCAGCAGCGAAGCATTGGCGGATTGTGCCACGGTAGCTGATTTGCTTTCGGTGGTGACTGCCAATGAAATTTACCCTTCCAAGAGTGAAGCCCGCCGCGCCATTCAGGGAAATGCGGTGAGTATCAACAAAACCAAAATCACGGATGCCAATGCACATCCGAATTTTGAATTATTGCAAAACAAATATTTATTGGTTTCCAAAGGCAAGAAGAACCACCTGATTGTGATAGCTTAAAATCCTTTAAATCGCTCTCCAAGCTCAAGTATTTATCCTTATAATTAATCCCCCCCTTAAATCTGCCTTTTGGCTTATTTTAAGGGGGGGATTGTTTGTTATCATTTTATAAAATCAGCTTCAAAAAAAATATTTTAAGAAAAATGAAATGAATTTATAACTTTGGCACGACTATTGTGAAAGGCTTTTCTATAAGTAAAATGTCCCTAAAACAAAACGCATGGAACACCCTCTATAACCCTACGCTATCATGCAGAAATTAAGCCTAAACCAGACTTTACAGCAGAAGCTTTCGCCGCAGCAAATACAATACATCAAATTACTACAAATTCCGACGGCGGAATTAGAAACACGTATTGAAGAGGAGTTGGAGATTAATCCAGCATTGGAAGAGGGGATAGAGGAAGAAGCAAGTAGTAAAGAAGATTCGTATGACGACCATATCGAGAGCCAATACGACGACGATTTCAATCATCGCAACGACATTAGTATAGAGGATTATCTCCACCAAGATGAGTATGGAGGCTACAAAATGTACAGCGACGGCAATTACCCCGAAGAAGACCACGATATGCCGATTGCAACCATGCTTACGCTCCACGACGCGTTGATTCAACAGTTTGGATTTCTACGGCTTAATGAGCGTCAATCTACCATCGGTTTGCAGTTGTTAGGTAGCATCGAAAACGACGGTTACATTCGCCGTTCGCTTCAGGCTATTGTCAACGATTTGGCTTTGTCGCAGGGGTTTTATTCTACCACCGAAGAAGTAGAGCAAGTTTTGAAGAAAATTCAAACATTCGACCCTCCAGGCATTGGCGCAAGAAATTTACAAGAATGTCTTCTTCTCCAACTCGACCGAAAAGACCCTTCCGACAAATACGTTGCTTACGCTATCAAGATAATTGAAGATTTTTTTGAAGAGTTTTCAAAAAAACACTACGAAAAAATACAAAAGAGACTCAATATCAACGATGAGCAGATGAAGTGTGTTATCTGCCTCATTACAAAACTAAACCCCAAACCAGGTTCGGTAGAAGGGGAAGATGGGTTGGCGCAGTACCTGCTTCCCGATTTTGGGATTAATAATAACAACGGAAAACTGGAAGTGCACCTCCATTCGAAAAATGCGCCAGAACTCCGCATTAGTCGGTCGTTTGCCGAAATGCTTGATACCTACGACAAGAGCGATAAATCAAACCGCCATATCCGCGAAACGGTAACTTTTGTAAAACAAAAATTAGACGCCGCAAAGTGGTTCATTGATGCCATCAAACAGCGCCAAAATACGCTTCAACGCACCATGAATGCTATTCTGCAATATCAGTATGAATTTTTTATGGACGGTGACGAAACCCGGCTCAAACCCATGATTCTCAAAGATATCGCTACGCTGATTGACATGGATGTTTCGACGGTATCACGAGTAGCCAATAGTAAGTCCGTACAAACTGAATTTGGCATCTATCCCCTCAAATATTTTTTCTCGGAAGGTATCTCAACCGAATATGGAGAAGACGCCAGCAGCCGGGAAGTGAAATCCATTTTGAAAGACCTCATTGAGAGCGAACCCAAAGGCAATCCTTTTTCTGACGATAAACTCGAAAAGTTGTTGAACGACAAAGGCTATAACATTGCCCGCCGTACCGTGGCCAAATACCGCGAACAACTCAACATCCCCGTAGCACGACTAAGAAAACAATTGTAGAAACGAGTACTTATCTGAGCAACCGTTATCAGTTATCCATTATTGATGTACTTTTGTACAACTTTCAATCAGCAACTAACCATTAACGGATAACGCCTCCTTGAACACACGTTTAGCCCAGTTTCTTTCGGTCATCCTGCATCCTTTACTCATGCCCACTTTGCTGTTGGGCACGTTGTTTTTTACTTCGCCTGCCATTATGGGGGTGGATATGTTCACACCGACCATTCGATTTACTTTGTTGGGCTTTGTCAGCATGACTACATTCGTAGTCCCCGCTTTGGGTATCTATTACCTCTACCGCGCAGGATATGTCAAAAACCTACAGTTAGATGATTTATCGGATCGCAAGTTACCCTATTTCCTCACTGCCCTTTTTTATGCTTTCGCTACTTACTTTTTCAGCTTTCAGTTGAAACCCTTATCTGAAATGGCACCAGAAATTGGCATTGTTTTGGGTAGTATCACGGTTTCTATTGCTTTGGTAGGGATAATTAGCCTCCGCTGGAAAATCAGTGCCCACGGTACGGGGATGGGAGGGTTTTTAGGGGCTATATTGGGGATAGTCGTCAAATTTGGAGAAAACCACCTACTTTACCCCTTGTTAGTATCCCTCGTTTTAGGTGGGCTGCTCCTGAGTGCACGCCTACAACTCAATGCACATACGCCCGCCCAAGTAGGGGCAGGAACTGCACTGGGAATTTTGGTAAGCCTCATCACCGTTTGGTGGTTTGTTTAGTAGGATTTCTCCATTGGTATTTCAATTCATTCTTAACTTTCAAATACAATGTACGAAAATATCCTCTATGAAATTAATGACGGGGTAGCACGTATCACGCTCAATCGCCCTCAGGTCTATAATGCACTTAGCCCTGGGCTTCTCAAAGACATTACTGAGGCTATCCATAAATCCCACGCTGATGATTTGATTCGGGTAGTGGTAATAACAGGAGCGGGCGACAAAGCATTTTGCTCGGGAGCAGATTTGAAAGAAGGAATGGGAGAAGCAACGGGGCTGGGGGAATCGCTTCGCCAAAATTACAATCCCATGATTTTGGCGATTCGGAATTTACCCAAACCTGTCATTTGCCGACTCAATGGCGTTGCTGCAGGGGCGGGGTGTTCGTTAGCCTTGGCTTGTGATTTAGTCATTGCGGCTAAAGATGCCTATTTAAGCCAAATATTTGTCAATATCGGCCTGATGCCTGATGCAGGCTCAACATTTTTTCTGCCCCGCTTAATAGGGTACCAAAAAGCTTTTGAAATAGCCAGCACGGGCCGCCGAATATATGCCCCCGAAGCCGTAGCGATGGGATTGATTTATAAAGCAGTAGCTGCCAGTGAGTTAGATATAGAATTGTGCGACTTAGTCACCTACTACCGCAATGCTCCCACCAAAGCCATTGGCGCTATGAAATTAGCGCTAAATCAGTCCTTTTATTCCAACTTAGAACAAATGCTTGAGCTCGAAGCTTCGCACCAAGACCAGTTGAGTCACACCAATGATGCTGCCGAAGGAATCATGTCGTTTTTACAAAAAAGGAAGCCCGTTTATCGCGGAAAATAAGCGAGGGACTATTATCTATTATCCTTTATCTATGTTCCGACTATGCTTATTAGAATAGTAAGAATGACTTTTCAGCCCGAAAAAGTCGCTGATTTTTTAGCGATTTTTGAAGCATCGAAGCATAAAATCCGCGCCATGTCAGGTTGCCATCGTTTAGAACTTCTACGCGATTTAGACCAGCCCAATGTATTTATGACGTATAGTTATTGGGACGATGCCGCTGCTCTCAATCGCTATCGTGATTCGGAACTATTCAATACCACTTGGGCTAAGACCAAGGCTCTTTTTTCTGATAAGCCTTTGGCCTATTCGGTAGAGAGATTGGAAGAATTAAGATAGCGCCTTCTTTACTACACTTTTATCACAAACTCATCTGCGTCCAAATGCGCTGGGAATCGCTTGCGGAAAGTCGTGAGCGGTTCTTTTTGAAGTGAATACACGAAAATTCCTTCTTCGTCGGTTTTTCTAAAAATAACCTCCCCCTTAAAATCAATCAAAGCCGAATCGCCCGAGTGAGTCATGCCATTGGCATCTTCGCCCACTCGATTTACCCCTACTACGTAACTCAAGTTTTCGATGGCCCGTGCTTGAAGTAGCGTATTCCACACTTGCCGACGAACCGCAGGCCAATTGGCCACATAAAGCAGTACATCATACGCCAAATCTACATTGCGCGACCAAACGGGAAAACGTAAATCATAACAGATAAGAGGACAAATACGCCACCCTTTTAACTCCTTGATAATCTGACGAGTACCTGCCGTATATGATTCGTGTTCTTTGGCCATACGAAACAAATGACGTTTGTCGTAACTGTCATACTCACCGTCGGGTTGCATCCACAATAGGCGGTTGTAGTAATTTTGTCCTTCTTTCACCACATAACTTCCCGTAACGACAGCACCTGTTTGGGCTGCCATTTGGCGCATCCACTTGAAGGTAGTAAGATTCATGGGTTCGGCTATGGTAGCTGGATTCATGGTAAAACCCGTCGTAAACATTTCGGGTAATACTATCAAATCTAATGGCTCGGTAATGGTGGCTATTTTTTCCTCCAACATACTCATGTTAGCCGTTGGATTTTCCCAATACAAATCGGTTTGGATAAGGGCTATTTTTAGTTCCATTTTTCTGGTGCAATAGTTACCTACTATTTCAATTCACTTGCTTTGATTTCACGTTGCCATTGTTGATTTCCCTTTGCATCAAAAATGGTCACTTTCAAAACTCGCTCCTTGGCGGGACCTGTGATTTCAAAAGTACCAAAGTTTCGCTTATTTTCTACCGCAGTGCCTTCCACATAGGTTTCGGTCGTTTTCTCAGCATCGGCAGGTTTGCCCGCCCCCGAAGTAAGCGGCGAGACCGTAAAATCGTACAAGGGATAAGTCCCAAAACGATTGAGGCGGTGCAAGATGGTATGATGACGATCGCCCGTCAAGAAAATAACGCCTGGGATTTTTTCGTCGGCAATGCGTTGTAATAGGTAGTTGCGTTCTTCGGCAAAAACAGCGTAGTTTTCAAAAAGGGAAGCCGCATTGATAATTTGCCCCCCCGTCACGATAAATTTGAAATTTGCTTTACTAAATACCAGCGCATCAATCAACCATTGGATTTGGGCTTTGCCGAAATAAGTACGGTCATCGTTTCGGTCGTTAGGCGCTCTAAACCAACGATCGTCTAATAAAAAAAACTGGGCATCGCCCCACTCAAAAGTACCTGTACATGCTCCTTCAAAAATATAATTAGGATTGCCCCAAAACAATCGAAATGCCTCAGAGGTCATGTTTTTGAGTGAGAAACCACGGTCTGAGTCATTAGGCCCAAAATCGTGGTCGTCCCAGATGGCGTAGTGGTGCGTTGAACCCAACAGCGGCTGTAATTCGGGTAAGGAGCGCGTATGTGTATTACGATATAATATGCCCGTGCGGGTATTCCAATCAGGTTCGCGCAGGTACGTATTATCGCCTCCCCACACCATAAAATCGGGTTTCTGTTTGAGAATAGCCCCATAAATCTCGTAGTCGCCCCCGTAGGCAGTAGGGCGGTCGTAAGGAGCATCATTTACATAAGCACAGCTACCAAAGGCAAATTTGAACGCAGGTGGATCGGTGCGCCATTGCCAAAGCGTTTGGGTCTGAAAACTAAGGGGATAACTTATGTTCACTTTTTTGTTATCTATCCAAAGCTCATAATCGTATTTTTTAGTGGGTTGTACCTGATCAGCGATAAGTCGCGCGACAAAAGCCGTGTTTTTATGAGTCAACACTTCATCTGTACTCCATTTCTGAGCAACATTCCCCTGCTCCCAGTACATAAATTTCACTTTGGCCGCTTGTTTGGTTTGAACCCAAAGGAGGACTTCTCGCATCTCCGAATAACCCACCATGGGACCCGATTGCACCTGCGCCAGCGAAGTCAACGTGAAAAGGAAGAAAGTTAAAAGTAGAAGTGATTGTTTTCTCATGATTAGAGGTATTTTTGATGCAAGTTAAAAACAATCATAAAAACTTAGCCTTACGCGATATACTTTAAGTCATAAGATTTTTGAAAAATAACTTCGATGACATGTATTCTATCAAAAAGGCTATCGCGCATAGCTAAGTTTTTACACTCCTTGCCTTTTATGATTAACTACGTCTAACACTTCAACCAACCTAAATTAAAGCACAAATCAATGAAATCTATCCACTTACTAATGACCTTGCTGTTACTAAGCCTTGTAACATTTGAGGCGCAAAGTCAATCCTTCAACAATTTACCAGTAGTTACCCAAAAACCACCCCTGCACGGAAAACACTGGATGGCCATCACGGGTAAACCCTTGGCTGCCACAGCGGGTGCCATGACTTTTACCAAAGGTGGCAATGCCATAGATGCCGCCTGCGCTATGCTTGCCGCTACGTGCACCATGTGGGATGTGTTGAGCTGGGGTGGTGAAACTCAAGCCCTGATTTACAATCCTAAGACTAAAAAAGTCATCGCTATCAATGCCTTAGGTGTAGCTCCAACGGGAGCTACACCCGAGTTTTTTAAAAATAAAGGCATGAAATACCCCCCTGAATATGGTCCACTGGCCGCAGTAACTCCTGGCACCCCTGGTGGCTTGATGACCATGTTGGCTGAATACGGTACAATGTCGTTGAAAGAGGTATTGGCCCCTGCGATGCAGATGGCTGAGGGATACCCCATCGAAGCACAAACGGCCAATTCGATTGAAAATCGTAAAGATTTAATTAAACAATGGCCTTATTCTAAAAAGGTATTTTTGCCCCATTTAGGAGCAAAACGCGAGGCACCCGATGCTGGCGAAATCTTCGTACAAAAAGACTTACTCGAAACCCTACGTAAACTGGTAAATGCTGAACAGCAAGCACTCGCAAAAGGAAAATCACGTAAAGAGGCCATTTATGCTGCCAACGACTTGTTTTATAAAGGTGAAATTGCCAAGGAGTTTGCGCGTGGGTGCAGGGAGCAGGGCGGTTTGATTACTGAGCAAGATTTGGCCAACTGGAAAGTAAAAATCGAGGAACCAATGATGACTACTTACAGAGGCATTGAGGTTTATAAGTTGCAGCAATGGACCCAAGGGCCAGCGATGCTCCAAACGCTAAACATCCTCGAAAACTTCGATCTGAAAAGTATGGGTTATAACTCTACGCGCTACATTCATACGCTCTATCAAGCCATGAATTTGGCCTTTGCCGACCGCGACTTTTATTACGGCGACCCTGCTTTTGGTCCCGAAGAACCGATGAAAGGCTTGCTCTCTAAAGAATATGCCAAAGAACGAAGTAAACTTATCAATCCTAACATGAATGACCCCAAAGCGGGGCCAGGTGACCCCTATCCCTTTGAAGGTAAGGCCAATCCTTATTTGGACTTGTTGAAGAACTGGGGCAGTGCGAGCCTTCTTTCACCCAAAAATAATGCTATTTTGGATGAGAAATTTCAAGAAAGCTTTACGGCGGGCACTACTTCGATAGAGGCTACCGATGCCGAAGGGTGGGTGGTTTCGGTAACACCCAGTGGCGGTTGGGTTCCTTCTTGTATTGCTGGCAATACGGGCATTGGCATGAGCCAACGGATGCAGGCTTTTGTGTTAGATCCCAAAGAAAATCCATTCAACGTAGTAGAACCTGGCAAACGCCCCCGTGTCACTCTTACGCCCAGCCTTGCCCTTAAAAATGGAAAGCCCTTTTTATCTTTTGCCAAACAAGCAGGCGATGAGCAAGACCAATTGTTGCTTCAGTTTTTCCTCAATATGGTAGAGTTTGGGATGACGGTGCAGGAAGCCTGCGAAGCCCCCAGTTTCAAGACTTTACAAATGTATTCGAGTTTTGGCGACCATGAGCGTATCAATGGTGGCCTGACCCTCAACGAAGCTATGCCCGCTTGGACTCGAAAAGATTTGGGGCGGATGGGGTACAAAATCAATTATCAAGAACGCACCAGTGGCCCCATCAATGCCATCTATTTCGATTGGGAACACGGTAGTTTCTGGGGGGGCTCCAGCAATCACGGGGAAGACTATGGAATCGGTTGGTAATTTTAGACCTTACACAAAATAACGCCAATTGCCGTATTGTGCCACAAAAAAAGCTCCGAAATTGCTTCGGAGCTTTTTTTGTGAGCGAAATTTTTTGTTACTTCTGGGCAGGAGCAGGTTGTGCTGGCGCAGGAGTTGTAGAAGGAGCTGGCGTAGTAGGCGCAGGAGCAGCAGGTAGTGAGCGTTGATTAGCTTTTTCAACGTTAACACTGTTAATACCAGCATCAGTTTGCGGTGTACCAATGAACAAGTGAGATACCAAAGCCAAAATGGCCATGGCACCCGCTAATCCCCAGGTAATTTGCTCCAACAAATCCGTTGTACGCTTTACACCAAACATTTGCGTAGCACCCATGCCACCAAACTCTCCAGCCAAACCGCCACCTTTAGAGTTTTGAACCAATACGATTAAAACTAATAAAACGGCAATGATTGCAATAACAACAATAAATACGGTGAACATTTTAGTTTACAGTTTAGAGTAAGCAGTTAAGAGTTGGCATTCTACTTTTAAACTTACTACTCTGTGGTTAAATCCTTAATTTTTTCGGCAAAGTACGCTTTTTTTTCTGGTTTTTTCAACATCAGTTGTTCGTATATTTCAATGGCTCGCTCAATTTTTCCCTGTCGTACCATAATTTTAGCCATTCCTTCACTTACAATTCCCTCCGTAAATGTCATATTTCGCTTTTTAGCCAAGTCTTCTGGTTCTGTATTGGTAATGTCGTTTAGATTGGCTCTAATTGGTCCCATGCGGGCTTCGTTCTCAATAAAGCTGTCAATAATCGCCATTTGGCGCTGCCTTTCAAGTTCACGGTCTGCTTGTTGGACTTCTTCAACAACCGAATTTTCAATTTGTTCCAACTCGTTTTGTAGTGCGTTTTCGCGCAAGGTTGTATCGTCTATGGGTGGTACTTCGAGCAATGTCTCTTTTGGTTGAAAAACTTGATGAAGCGTAGTAAGTTCATCAAGAAGATTAATTTTGGGTAATTCGGGAAGCTGCCAATTAGCTTGAGAAAACGCTGAAACGGTTGGTTTCTGATAGTCTCCAGGCCAAATCAATACATTCTCAAACTGGCGACTTCGCAAATTGGGCGACCACTCAAACTCGTTTTGAATAAGTTTGCGAAGGGTATTACGGCTAAGAGAATAAGCGGCAGCTTTTTGGATGCTCTCTTCAGCATGAGCAGGCTGGTGAATAGCCAATGCTTTTGCCACCAAAATATGCAATGTCTGACAATAGGGATAGAGTTCTGCAGCTTCTTGCAAATGAGGAATGTCTGCCTCGGTAATGTCGCTTGGATGCGATGTCCAGTACGAAAATGATTCTTTTACGTAACGATTGTTCATATATTATGGGGTCAAAAAATTTACAGTCGCGGGGACGACCGTGCAGTGTTTTATGGCACGCAGTAATTCATCAGCTAACGGTTAACCGATAACGAACTACTACTCTTACCAGTCTCCCGCCGATTTATTGAAAATATCTTGTACTATTTGATCTAAAATAGGTGGAATCAGTCGGCTTTCTACTTGGCTCAACGTCTGACTTTGGGGAAAATCTTTGAAGAAAGAAAAACTTTGGTCAAAGTTTTTTTCCTCATCTTTATTATTGGTAAACTTTACTTGTACCGTGACTGTCAGACGGTTAAAGGCTGCTTGGTCATTGGCAGTGGGAGCAGTGGGGGTTACTTCATAACCCGTAATTGTCCCTTCCAATTGTAAATCGCCATTGGAAGGCAACAAGGCTAACCTGGTATTTCGCTGATAATACTCTTTCATCTTTTCGTTGAACTGCAACGCCAAGTTGGCAGGCCCCCCCGCAGTAGCCATGGTAAAGTTAATAACCGTAACACTCTTAAT
>JBGAUP010000048.1:0-24464 GCA_044228585.1 Runella sp.
CGTCACTCCCACGCGGACCGCGTAGCTTAGAAAATATAAAAGCATTGTCTATAGTTTTGCCCGTAAAGTTTTCACCATTTACTTTAATGATTTTATCCCCCCCTTGAATACCCGCGGCTTCGGAAGGTCCCCCAACGAGCGGAGTGACGACATAAACGGTGTCTTTATAAAGATTAAACTCTATCCCTATTCCATCAAATCCACTTTCCAGCTGTGAGCGTGCTGCCACCGCATCTTTAGGATTAAAATAATAGGTGTGGGGGTCGAGTTTTTCGAGCATTTTGGTGATAGAATAATCCACCAAATCGTCGGTATTGACCGTATCAACGTAGTTGTTATCAATGAGTTGCAAGACTTCTTTAAATTTGGTATGGCCACGCGCTACATCGGTAACCCCTTTGCTTCCCCCAAAAAAAGTAGCCCCGAGTAACATCCCCGCCGCCAATGTAACGCTCAGTAAAATCGGTAACCGTACTGTCCAACGGTCGTTTTGAATTGGATTTTCCATTTTCTTTATTTTATCAAAAACATAAAATTAACGAACAAACGCAAAAGGAAGTTTACAACAATCAAAAATCTCTTTAAACTTTCCGTTATTTGTAGCTCATACAGATAATAACACTCCATGAAACCTGACAAAAAACTCTTTCTCTTAGACGCATTTGCATTGATTTATCGGGCGCATTTTGCATTTATCAAAGCCCCACGCATTACTTCCAAAGGACTCAATACCAGCGCTATATTTGGTTTTACTAATACACTTTTAGAAGTTTTGAAAGATGAAAAACCTACGCACTTAGGAGTTGCTTTCGATACTCCCAAACCTACCTTTCGGCATATACAATTTGAGGCTTATAAAGCCCAACGTCAAGAGCAACCCGAAGATATAACCATAGCTGTACCTTATGTGAAGCAACTTTTGAAGGCTTTACGGATTCCCATTTTAGAAATAGATGGCTTTGAGGCCGACGATGTAGTGGGAACGATTGCTAAAAAAGCAGCCCGCCAAGGTTTTGAAGTATTTATGATGACCCCTGACAAAGATTACGGGCAGTTGGTAGAAGAACACGTCTATCTATACAAGCCCGCCATGCTGGGCAAAGGTGTCGAAATTATGGGTCCTAAAGAAGTCTGCGAGCGGTGGGGGATTAAGGACATTAGCCAAGTAGTAGATATGCTTGGTTTACAAGGAGATGCTTCCGATAATATTCCAGGGATTCCAGGTGTAGGTGAGAAAACCGCTCAAAAATTAGTGGAAGAATTTGGCTCGGTCGAAAACCTCATTGCCAATACCGAAAAACTCACGGGTAAACTCAAAGAAAAAGTAATTGAAGGCGCCGAAAAAGCCATCCTGTCGAAACACTTGGCTACCATTGACATTCATGTTCCGATTGAATTTCACGAACAAGACTTGCTCATGTGCGAGCCCGACAGAGAAATGCTTTCTTCACTATTGGATGAGCTGGAGTTCAAAACTTTACGCAAGCGGCTTTTGGGTGAAACCGAAGCCCCACCCCCAACTCCTTTAGCCGATAAAAAAGGGCAGCTCAATTTATTTGGGGAAAGTATGCCATCGGCCCAGCCCTCAGAACAGCATAAGCAAACATTTACTGCCAATCCAGTTCCTACCAGTTTTAACACTAATTCTCCAACGGAACGTAAAACCGTTGCAAATACCCTGCACCACTATCATTTAGTGGATACGCCCGAACTTCGGCAGTCGTTGGCGTACTATTTGGGTTTACAGGAGTCTTTTTGCTTTGATACCGAAACCACATCGGTAGATGCCGTAGATGCTGAATTGGTCGGATTGTCGTTTGCGTACCGTCAAGGGGAGGCGTTTTATGTGCCTGTTCCCCCCCATTTTGAGGAAGCTCAAAAAGTAGTAGAAGATTTTAGAGCCGTATTGGAAGATGAGAAAATTGAGAAAGTAGCCCAAAATCTCAAGTATGACATGCTCATTCTCCAAAATTACGGATTAGAAGTGCGTGGGCCGTTGTATGATACCATGTTGGCGCACTACCTGATAGAACCTGAAAAACGGCATAACATGGATATTTTGGCCAATTCGTATTTGAATTACGAGCCTGTTTCTATCGAGTCGCTTATTGGCAAAAAAGGCCCTAAGCAACTTTCAATGCGCGATGTACCCATCGAAAAACTTGTAGAATACGCTGCCGAAGATGCCGATATTACTTTACAATTGAAGGAAAAACTGAACCCTTTATTAATTGAAAATCAAGCAGAAAAGCTATTCAAAGGCGTAGAAGTGCCATTGGTATCTGTTTTGGCAGCCATGGAGCGCGAAGGCGTAAAAGTAGATACGCAAGCCCTGTCCGAAATGTCAGGGGTTTTGGAAACTGATATGAAACAGGTCGAACAAGAGATTTTTAGTTTGGCTGGCGAGGTCTTTAATATTGGTTCGCCAAAACAGTTGGGAATTGTTTTGTTTGAAAAAATGCAGTTGATAAAAAAGCCCAAGAAGACAGCTACGGGCCAATACGCCACGGGAGAAGATATTCTTTCTGAGCTGGAAGCCGAACACGAAATAGCACGAAAAATATTGGATTATAGAGAGTTACAAAAACTCAAGTCCACCTACGTAGATGCCCTACCGTTGCTTATCAACCCTAAAACAGGCCGAATTCATACGTCCTTTAACCAGGCTGTTACGGCCACGGGGCGATTGAGTAGCACCAATCCCAACCTACAAAACATCCCGATTCGTACCCCTCGCGGGCGCGAGATTCGGAAAGCATTTATTCCCAAAAACGAAGACTGTTTGATTCTTTCTGCCGACTATTCTCAAATTGAACTACGCATCATGGCGGCTTTTAGCCAAGATGAAACCATGCTTGAAGCTTTCAACCATGGCTTGGATATTCACGCCAGTACAGCCAGCAAAGTGTTTAAAGTACAGCTCAGCGAAGTAACTTCTGAGATGCGTCGCAAAGCCAAAATGGTCAATTTTGGTATCATTTATGGTATTTCAGCTTTTGGATTGGCCCAACGCCTCGGAATTCCTCGGGGCGAAGCCAGTGAGATTATCAAGGCCTATTTTGAAGAATTTCCCGCTGTGAAGCGTTTTATGGATGTATCTATCAACAAAGCCCGCGAGCAAAAATACGTAGAGACAATCTTAGGGCGTCGTCGTTATTTGGCAGACATTGATTCGCAAAATCAGACCACCCGAGGCTTTGCCGAGCGCAATGCCATCAATGCGCCCATTCAAGGATCGGCTGCCGATATGATAAAGGTAGCCATGATTCATATCCACGACTTTTTACAAAAAGAAAAACTCCGCTCGCGCATGATTCTCCAAGTACACGACGAATTGGTCTTTGATGCCCACCGCGACGAAGTAGAACTGTTAAGTCAAGAAGTAAATAAGCTCATGATAAACGCCATTCCACTTCCTGTTAAAATGGAAACGGGTATTGGGAAAGGCGTAAATTGGCTGGAGGCGCATTAATTCTGCCCCCCGTATTTCACCGCCGTTCCATCCATGATAAAACCTTGGTAATCTTTGGCGGTGTAGTATTTGTAGCGAACATTCACAATCGCGTGTGCTCCCATACCTACGGCTTGCAAAATAAGTTGGTCGAGAAGCGCGCGCTTTTGTTCTTCGTCATTTCCTCGATAAATCATCCGCCCATCTCTGGTTTGTTGATTACTAAGAGGCACTTCCTTTTCAATTTTTACGGGGCCAATGGTCGTATATACGCGGGTTGTAGGCTGATTTTCATAAAATATATCAATCGGATATTCTGCATTTGCCAATTTGATAGGAATACCCAAGCCACCGTCGGGAGTCGTAACGGGACGGGCGCAAGAAAGACAAAGTGTAATGGTAAATGCGTAAAGTGTGAAGTAGTAAAATCGGTTGCAAATATTCATAATTCAATTTTTCTAAATTCTGCCGGGGGAAATACCATTTGAAAATCTTTGACGACGAGTACCCCCAACGGTTTAAATGGCGCAATGTTGGGAAAGAACTCTGGATTGACCTTGACCTCCGTCAGCTTCCCAAAGTATGCTTTACCGCCTGCCGTGGGTTTAGTCAATACCCAGTCTTCTCGAAGTTGCTGCATAATACGCCACGGAAATAACTTCGTGGTAAGAGGAAACGAAAAATTGCCTCGTCGTATTGTCGCTTCAAAGAATGGCTCACCATTAAGTAAGGCTACAAACTCTTCGGTACGTTCATTCATCGCTTGAATCTTAAAATCGCATTTCTCTTTTGGAATTCCCCAGTTTTCAATACCGTTCCAAACGCTATTTTGGTCAGAAACGTAAATTTTTGAAATAGAGAATGTGTTTTTATCCATCATTTTAAAGACACCAGGAATAAACAACAATTCTTGATAAGGTCCCACGGGTGTCGTATGATAGTCCACAAGCATCACACACCCCACTAAGCCCTTGTAAGAAACACGCTGATAATCAGATAAAAATCCATTTTCTTGAATAAATTTATTGGGAAAACGATATAAGAAAATATAGCCATTGCCTGTCAATGTCCAAGGAGGAGGGGCAACAATTGTAGGTAGGGAAAGAGAATTGGTCGAAAGCGTTTGTTGGTGTAAAAACATGTTTAAAGCGAATATTTTGTAACATTTTCGAGAAAGATATAGACAAAACTGACAACTTAAAAAAACGGGGTACTTGTTTAACAAAAAAAATGGTACGAAATTTGTCACCGCTTTTAGCAACTGAGTATTTATGAAACAAAAAACGCTTTGCACACGAATTATTACGACGGCTTTGGCCATGTTGTTGCTGATCACAGCAACCGTGGGCAAAACTTTGTCGTATCGCAAAGCTGACATAAAGAAGCCCGTTGCGGAAAAAACTACCAAGGACAAAAAAAATAATAGTGAACGGCCTGTCGTTCAAGAGAGGTCTTTGGAAGCAGTAGTAGCTCCTGCCATTACTTTTGACTTTGAGCAATCTTTTTACTTTCTGCCCAGTATTTTCAGCATCGAACTCCCCTTCGTCAGTAGTGTACCTAAGCGGTTTGATGTTTTTTATTATTTTTTCTCGTTTTTCAGAAACGTTTTCGGGCACTTCATTGCAATTAATGCACCTTAGTCGGTGCAGTCCCCCTCTCGTCTTTTGTGAGTGTAAGATTTTAGGTTGGTTTTAACAGGAGCTATAAAAGCACCTTTACTGTACTACTTAAACCAACTTAAAACCACTTCAAACCTTTTTCAATCATTTATTTCTTTATCAAATAAAAACAATGCAAAACAGACTTGGCATTTGGATTTTGACAGTAGTAGTTGCGCTATTAAGTATCTATTATTTGTCGTTTACATTTGTAGCGCGTAGTATTCGCAAAGATGCAGAAACGTTCGCTACTGGAAAAGACGGTATCGTTGACATCAAAAAGAAAGAACGCTACCTCGACTCACTTCGCCGTGAGCCTGTATATTTAGGCTCAACCTATCAGGAAGTTACACAGCGTGAATTGGGCTTAGGTCTTGATTTACAAGGTGGTATGCATGTGGTATTGGAAGTTGCTCCTACCGATATTATGAAAGGTTTAGCTGGTGGTAATGCCCGCAATAGCCAATTTAACGAAGCACTAAAGAAAGCCGTAGAAGCTCAAAAATCAAGCCAATCCAGTTTTGTAGATTTGTTTGTAACTGAGTATAAGCGTATTGCTCCCAATGGGCAATTAGCTCAGATTTTCTCCAACAGTACAAATCGTGGCAAAATTAACATCAGTTCCTCCGACGGAGATGTTATTAGTTTTTTGAAGGGTGAAGTAGAAGGTGCTACCAGTCGGGCGTTTCAAATTATCCAGCAACGGGTAGATAAATTTGGGGTAGCTAACCCTAATATCCAGCGTTTGCCAGGCTCAGGCCGAATTTTGATTGAGCTACCTGGGGTAGATAACCCAGAGCGGGTACGTCGTCTCTTGACGGGTTCGGCCAAATTGGAATTCTGTGAAGTTTACACATTGAATGATATTTCTCCTGCGCTTAATTCTTTAGGTGCTTACATGACGCAGTTGGATTTAGAAAAGAAAATTGCTGAAAAAGGTGCTACCAAAACTGATACGAGTAAAACAGGCGGTGATTTGGCCTCTCAATTAGCTAAAGGTGCTAAAACAGATTCGACTGCCACTGATACCACCGCTAACCAAACTGGATTGGCAAGTTTATTTGTTCCTATTTCTCAGGGGCAATTGGGGGTTTATGCAAAAGACACTGCCCGTGCCAATGAAATTTTACGCCGCCCCGAAGTAAAAGCCATGTTCCCAGCAGATGTAGTGATTTTATGGGATCGTAAAGGTATTGAAACTACGGATAAACGTAATGAAATCGTAGGAATCTACTTCATTAAAAAATCGAATGGCCAAGCACCCCTCGACGGCGATGTGATTGTTGATGCTGGAAACGACTATGACGACCGCGGCCGCCCCGAAGTAAATATGCGCATGAATGCCGAAGGCGCAAGAAAATGGAAAAACTTGACCGCCGCTAACGTAGGCCGCCCAGTAGCTATTATTTTGGATGATTTCGTTTATACTGCCCCCAACGTTCAAAACGAAATTCCAAACGGAAACTCAAGTATTACGGGTAACTTCACCGTAGAAGAAACCAAGGACATGGCCAACGTCTTGAAGGCTGGTAAATTACCTGCTCCTACGACCATTGTGGAGGAAGCAGTAGTGGGTGCTACTTTGGGTTCGGAATCAGTCAATGCGGGAATTATTTCATCGTTGGTAGGTTTACTGGTAGTACTTATCTTCATGGTGGTTTATTACAACAAAGCGGGCATGATTGCCGATGTGGCCTTATTTATCAACTTATTCTTCTTGATGGGTATCATGGCTTCTTTGGGAGCTGTATTGACGCTGCCAGGTATCGCAGGTATCGTGTTAACAATTGGTATGGCGGTAGATGCCAACGTATTGGTTTTTGAACGTATTAAAGAAGAATTAGCAGCTGGTAAAGACCTGAAATTAGCTATTTCCGATGGTTTCAAAAATTCACTTTCTTCGATTCTTGACTCAAACGTAACCACCTTATTGACAGGTATTATCTTGTTCTTCTTAGGGACAGGTTTGATTCTCGGTTTTGCTACTACCCTTGTCATTGGTATTATTACTTCTCTCTTTGCCGCATTGTTTGTATCTCGTTTGATTTTAGAGTGGTGGGTTGGCAAGGGTCGTAAGATTGAGTTTTTCTCAAGCTGGTCGCAAAACCTTTTCAAAGGTGCCGATTTCGATTTCGTATCTCGCCGTCGGATGTATTATATTATTTCATCAACAATTATCGGAATTGGTATTGTTTCGGTTATTTTTAAAGGATTCGGTCTTGGAGTTGACTTTAAAGGTGGCCGCAGTTATGTAGTACGTTTTGAACAAAGTGTAAATACTACCGAAGTGCGTGAGGCACTCACAGGAGTATTCCAAGCAGCCCCCGAGGTAAAAACTTACGGTGGCGCAGGTATCGGAGCCAACGAACAAGTAAAAATTACCACAAGCTACTTGGCAGATGCTACAACTCCCGATGCTGACAAGCAAGCCGAAGCAAAATTGAACGAAGGTTTGAGCAAATTAACAGGTAACAAAGCCACCATTCAAAGTTCGCAGAAAGTGGGGCCGACGATTGCTTTTGACTTGATTATGACCTCTTTGAAAGCATTATTATTAGCCATTTTGGTAGTTTCGGCTTATATCTATATGCGTTTCCGCAGAGTGGCTTTCGTATGGGGTGCGGTAGTGGCATTGTTCCACGACGTACTTATTATTTTGGCGGTATTCTCTATTTTCAACGGTCTATTACCTTTTTCATTAGATGTTGACCAAGCGTTTGTAGGTGCAGTACTGACCATCATGGGTTATTCGATGAACGACACCGTAGTAGTATTCGACCGAGTTCGTGAGTATTTGAGAGATAATCGTAACAGAAAAGAGAGCATTCCAAGTATTATTAATAACGCATTAAACAGCACGCTAAGTCGTACAGCTGTAACGGGTCTTTCTACCTTGTTTGTATTGATTGTATTGTTCTTCTTTGGTGGAGAAGTAATTCGTGGATTCTCATTTGCCATGCTTCTTGGAGTAATTGTGGGAACTTATTCTTCGCTTTTTGTGGCTACTCCTATTGTGGTTGACTCACTCACCCGCGCCCAAGAGAAAGAGGCAGCATTGCCAGCAGATGCCAAAAAAGCAGCACCCGAACGTCTTATTTCTGATTTTCCAGATGCACCTCGTGGTGGTTTGCAACAATTAGATGCTCCGCAAGAGGAAGAGAAAGAAGAAAAACCTAAAAAAGAGAAGAAAGCTCCGTTGATTAAACCTTCTTTGAAGAAATAGTCAGCGTCTTATTTCCAATTGGCGAGGGTAAAACTTTGCCAATTGGAAGGGTTCTAACTTCTATTATATCAAAAATAAGAAAGGGGCAAACGTTATGTTTGCCCCTTTCTTATTTTTGATTGTGTTTTGCTAAAACTTAAATTTCTTTGTGCAATTCGTTGTGATAACCAGCAAAAATTGCTCCTTGAATCAAAGTACCAACAATCCCCGTCAGTACGTCACCCACTGTAAACAATAAGACGACAATCAATAAAAAGAAGGCTATTAACCAGCCTGAACCAATTCCTTGTTCTTTATGCGCTTCCATTGAAATCAAAATTTTGAATGATGGCAGAAAAATGACGCTGCAAGTTAGGGAAAAAAACTTTTTGTCGGATTTGAAACCAAAGGAAAGTTTCTATCCATTACTCTTTTAATGATTTGTTTAAGGCTTCCTCCCAAACAGAATACGTTTCGGTGTATCTTTCCTGCAAATGAGCCTCTGGCGTAAATGTCGCGATTTGGTTAAGGCCACTAAAGGCTGACTGAAAATCATACACCCCAACACCAATGCCTGCCGCTCGCGCTGCGCCTTGTGCCCCGTCGGTATCATAAAGTTCGATGGCGGCCCCTGTGGTGTTGGCAAAAGCCTCGCGGAAAAGTGGACTCAAAAATAAGTTGGCATGGCCAGCGCGTACTGTTTGGGTTTGCACACCCATTTGGCTCATTACTTTAAGTCCGTAATTTAACGCAAATACAATCCCCTCTTGCGCTGCTCTAAACACATGTGCTGATGAGTGAGTATTAAAATTGAGTCCCTGCAAATGCCCGCCTACAAGGCGATTCTCTAAGACGCGTTCAGCCCCGTTGCCAAAAGGCAAGAAAGTGAGTCCTTCTGCTCCAATGGGGGTTTGGGCGGCTTGTTGATTCATTTCATCATAACTGATTCCTCCTGCAAAACGCCGTACCCAGCTGTTGAGAATCCCCGTTCCGTTGACGCACAATAAAACGCCGTTTCGCTGTGCCTCGGGGGTGCTATTGACGTGGGCAAAGGTATTCACCCGCGAAAGTGGGTCGGCAGTAGCTTGGGCATTGATACCATATACTACCCCCGAAGTCCCTGCCGTAGTAGCCACTTCTCCTGGATTAAGCACATTGAGCGAAAAGGCGTTGTTAGGCTGATCACCTGCACGGTACGCAATCGGCGTGCCAGCTTTTAGTCCCAATATTGCTGCCGCCGAAGCAGAAAGTTGGCTTTGGGGTGCAAAAGTACTAACAACTTCTGGAATGAGTGAGGCATCAAAGCCGTAAAAATCAAGCAGTTGCTGAGAGATTTTTTGTTCGGCAAAATCCCAAAAAATCCCTTCCGAAAGCCCCGAAACGGTTGTTTGCGGCGTACCCGACATTCTTAAAGCCAAATAGTCTCCAGGAAGCATAAAATAACGAATCTGCTCGTAAATATGCGGCTCGTTGTCTTTTACCCATTTGAGTTTGGAGGCCGTGAAGTTACCTGGCGAATTGAGTAAATGTCCTAAACACGTTTCAGAACCCATTTCTGCAAATGCCCGATTTCCAATCTCTACTGCACGGCTATCGCACCAAATAATAGAAGGACGAAGTACGTGCAAATCTTTGTTTACTACCACCAACCCGTGCATTTGATAGGAGATACCAATACCTGCCACTAAAGCTGGATCAAACGTATATTTGGCTTTGAGCTTGTGTGTGGCATGGATGGCCTCTTGCCACCAACTCTCAGGTTCTTGCTCGGCCCAGCCCGCTTGGTGGGCTATCATTCCCATTTCTTGATCGGGCGAAGTAGCCGTAGCTACGGCTTTGCCCGTTTCGATGTCTAACAAAGCAACTTTTACAGAAGAGCTGCCTACATCATAGCCTAAAAGATATTTCACAGGTACGTCGGTGGTTTATTGTTTATAATAAAAGACAAAAATGGGAGATTTTACCTTGAATCGTAAATTTCTCGCTACTCTCTTCTAAGTTATCGTTTCTTTATTGTTATTTTCGTAGAAAAAATTGTCCAAAATAAATGTTTGACTTTTTTACGACCGAAAGATTAATTTGGATTGGAGCGATTTACGTGGTTTTGTGCCTCGTTGCTTACTTTATTCAACACAAATTTATCTTTAAACCCGAAAAGCTTCCGCAAGATTTTGTATATAAGTATGAAGATTTATTCGAAGAATTGTTTTTTAACCCCGAGCCCAACGTCCGTATCAATGCCCTTCGGTTTTATCAGGAAGAAGCTTCGCGGGGATTGTTGATTTACTTTCATGGCAATACGCGCAGTATCAAAGGTTGGTCTAAATACGCCAAAGATTTTACCCAACACGGCTACGATGTTTTGATGATTGATTACCGAGGTTTTGGAAAAAGTGTAGGAAAACAAACCGAGGACGGAATCAAAAATGATGCGCAATACATTTACAACAAAATGCGCTCAAAATACGGCTACACAGAAGAAAAAATCATCATTTACGGGCGTTCGCTGGGGTCAGGGTTTGCCACTAAATTGGCTTCGGCCAATCATCCCAAAATGTTGATTTTAGACGCCCCCTATTACAGTTTTACACGCCTTACCACTCGTTTTTTGCCCTTTTTACCCGTTTCTTATATTCTCAAGTTTTCCATTCGGACAGACGTTTGGATAAAGTATGTAAAATGCCCCATTTACATCATCCACGGGACAAAAGACTTACTGATTCCCTTCCGGTCGAGTGTACGCTTAATGAATTTGATTCCCCAATCAGCTCGACTTATCCCTATTTATGGCGGGGGGCACAACAACCTACCTAACTTTCCCGAATATCATACTCACTTAGCCGACATTCTAAACGACCGCTTTGATTTGATTTTTGATAAATATGAGAAACGGTATGAATGATGCTTACTTCTATTGCTTTCTGTTGGCTACAAGCGTTTCCAACTCCTTTGGACTATTCACATTTCTCAACCAATCAGGCTGTGGGCATTTAAGCAGATTTACGTTGGAATTTTGTAAAATTCGGAAAGGAGCACGTTGCCCTTTTTGAAAAGCCTCCTTTAGGAGAGGATAGGCGGCTAACTCCCAGATTGTAAGTAATGGTTCTGGTAGTTGTGTTTCAGGATTTTGAAAGGCTGTGGCTATTTTAGTGGCGTTTCGATTCCGAATTAGAAAATCAATCGTTTTTTCGTCCACCAAGGGCATATCACAGGCCACCACCAACCAAGCCTCGTTGGGTCTCTGTTCAAAAGCCGATAAAATTCCACCCAAAGGGCCCGTTTCGTAGGGATCAATCAGCCGTTGCTCAATTGTGAAAACTTCTTTCTGATTTTCTCGGCAAGACAGAAAGGTATTTTGGCAAAATGGCAATAACAGCTCGTAGAGATATTGCCCTTGAGGTTTACCGTGATACGCGAGTTGACTTTTGTCCCTCCCCATGCGCGTGCTGTATCCTCCAACGAGAACTAAGCCATTCATGATTTTTGTAAAAAGTTCAAGGCTCTTACCTCTGACCAGTAAGCCCCTTTTTCCATAAATTTGTGAGGGCGAAAACCACAGTGTCCACCCTGTTGGGTCAGTTCGAGCCACACCTTAGGCAAATCCGCAATTACTTTCATAGGCAAACTTTGATACGGTACCAATGGGTCGTTTTCTGCATTAACAATAAGCGTCGGAATAGCTATTTGAGCCACAAAATACTTAGAACTGCTACGTCGGTAGTAATCATCGGCACCTTCAAAACCGTGTAAAGGACCCGTATAGATATGGTCAAAATCCCAAAACGTTTTTACCTTTTTCCACTGAGCAGGGTCAAAGTGGTCGGGATATTGTGATGCTTTGGCTTCAATTTTGGGCTTTAGGGTCTGTAAAAAACGCCACAAATAGATTTTGTTTTCTGGTTTTTCGATATTACGACTACAAGCCAACAAATCCATAGGAACACTAAATACAACAGCCTTTTTAATGGCTGGATTGATATTGTTTCCTTTTTCGCCGATATATTTGAGCGTAACATTACCTCCCAAACTGAATCCCATTAGACTTATTTCAGAATAGCCTTTGGAGAGAGCATGTTGAACAACAAACTCTAAATCAGCCGTTTCACCACTGTGGTAGAAACGAATTTGGCGGTTAAGTTCGCCACTACAACTACGGTAATTCCAAGCCAAACAATCATACCCATTTTGGGTAAGCAATTGCACCATCCCCGTGATGTACTGTCGTGTGCTACTTCCCTCAAGGCCATGTGACAAGACAACCAACGGATTTTTAGGCAGTTTTTGGCTTTCTGCTCCTTGTGCAAAGCACCAATCTAAATCCAAGAAGTCATTGTCGGGAGTCGTAATCCTTTCTCGTTGATAACGGGGTTTTATTTTACGAAACAAAGCTGGATAAATACTCTGATAATGCCCATTAGGGAGCCACGGAGGAGGTTGATGGGTATTGGTACGAATAAGCGGCATAGACAATTTAACTTTCAAAGGAAAACATAGCTTTTCCTTCTCAAAGTTCACACCCTTTAGGGATTATTGCTTTATAAAGGGTTTTGAAATTGCTCGTCGCCCGTCGCTTACATGAATAAAGTACTTGCCCGAAGGTAATTTTGAAACATCAAACTGATTTAAGAACACATTTCCATTGTCGTACAGTAATTTACTCGACAACATAACCCCTTCTAAGGTTACAATGTTAGCGTCCAAATTGTAGGTATTGTCTGATTCATACGCAACAGTCAGTACACTTTCGACAGGATTGGGGTAAAGTTGGAGATTCTCTTCAATAATTAAAACCTCTGGCGGTGTCGTTTTAATGGGGCTATTGGCTGGGTATTGGACGTTTGTTAATTCAAGGGTTTTAGACATGATAGAACACCCATTTTGAGTAATTTCTACTCTATATTTACCCGCGAGTATGGCCGTAAAACGCGGGCCAGTAGCAGTAGGAATCAATTTCCCATCCACAAACCAGCGATAACTCATTCCTTCGCCCGTGTTGGTTGTTAGGCGAATACTTCCATTGACAGGAATGATAGTACCACTATTGGTGGAAATAACGGGCTGCTGTAACGCCGAAAGCAATTGAGTGGGCTTCGAGATAGCGGTACAGTTATTAAAAGTAATCGCTACGCTATAATTGCCTGCTTCTGTAGGATTTAATACAGAGCTGGTTGCACCTGCAATATTGTCTCCGTCCCGTAACCACTGATATTTGTATCCTACCCCTGTACTTGCACTCAATTTAATAGGCGTACCCGAGCAAATCGTCGAACTTCCCTCGGGACTAATTTGGGCTGTTAAATTCGTAACTGCCACACTAATAGGCCTTGATTCCGCTGAACATTGATAGCCATTTGCTTTGACCACATACTGCCCCGCTTGCGAGATTTCCAATATTGGAGTAGTAGTAGTGCTAATCATCTTACCATCTTTTAACCACTGGTAAGTTAAAGCATTATCGCCTTTTACTTGCATTTGTAGTTTCCCATTACCACACAATGTCGTATCTCGTCCCTTTAATATCTGCACAGCAGCATTACAATCTTGGGGGCGTACTCCACTGATAAACAAGGAAAAAGGCTGGTTATTATTGTGTAAAGTACGTTTGTGCCGTACCGATACTGTATAGACCTTTCCAGTTGTTGGCGTTGCTATAAATACTTGCTCTACGTTATCGCGAATATTATCGCCTATCACCGCCGCACTGGAAGGATTGGCGGGATCAAGTACCCACGGAAACCAAGTATTGCCGCTATCATCCGTTAGGCGTAAGTCCAAATCATTAATGAGTTTGGGGGTATTATTATCTACATTTTGAGTTGTAACACGAGTTGCGAGTCCTTCAGGATCAGTCCAACAGATGGTAACTATCAACGGCTCATTACCAGCTGCAATTATCTTTTGTTGGTAGGTTTCGTTTTGGCGCAAAGCACTTTCCAGAAGAACATGCTTATTATCCGTATTGAGTAATACTTTGGCCGCTTTTTCGGCGTTGAGCAATCCCCATCCATATTCATAACTGGGTCCTACTTTTCCATTGGGCTTATTTGCCGTGTGCAGTACCAAGCCTTTGAGCGTAGCCGAGCGCATAAAATATGATTGACGGCGGTAGAAAAGTTCTTGTAACAAAATTAGGGTTCCCGACACGTTGGCGCAAGCCGTGGAAGTACCCGACATGGTAGCATAGGCAGTGTTGGAGCTGGATATAGATGAAATAATATTGCTTCCGACTCCCAACAAATCGGGTTTAATACGGCCATCGTCGGTGGGGCCCCAACCGCTAAAATCTGCTACTGAAAAATTACTAATATTGCCCTCTTTAATATTAACATTTGCCCCACCAATGGTCAAGATATTTTTGGCA
This sequence comes from Runella sp., assembly GCA_044228585.1. Classification (GTDB taxonomy): domain Bacteria; phylum Bacteroidota; class Bacteroidia; order Cytophagales; family Spirosomataceae; genus Runella. The sequence continues at coordinate 14,673 of JBGAUP010000048.1, forward strand.
TTTGCTTCGGCAGGAATCACATCGTAGGCGTCGTTTCGGTTACGATCTAAAATACTTATTTGGTTGGTATTACGCAAAAAATACGGAGTTCCAATGGGTGGGCCTGTTTCAGCGTGCTTATTATCGGCCGACTTTACAATTAAGTAAAAAGGACTATTGAAAGCCAATCTGTCTAAATCTTGGGCTTTCTCATCATAAAACCCGAACCTATAATCTTCGATAGTGCTGATACTGGTATTTCCCCACCATTCCCATTTGAGTTTAGGGTCATTACCTGGACGATTTTCGTTAAAAACCCAACCCACTACTGGGCCATAGGCATGGTTTGACACTAACACTCTTGAAGCTTCCCCTGCCATCTCTGCCAAGTCGTCGGTATAATCCCAAACATCTAATTTTGCACCAAAAGCCATTCCTTTCACTTGGGGGTTTACTCCAGCCGCTGCTATAGTACCTGACAAATGCGTAGAATGGTCGCTTAAGGTCACATTTTGGTCTTTTTGACGAATCCTTCCCCCAAATTCTACGTGGGAAAGACGCGGCATTCCTCCATCCCAAATACACAGCCTCCCCTCAAGTTGAGGCAAGTCACCTTTTAGATCTATTCCTAAGCCACCGCCATTGTACAATCCTGTGGTATGTGTTCCTGTTGAAGCAACAATATTATGCGTCGTATAATAAACGGGCACTCCTAAAGCATCTACTCCTTGTAAGGTTAGAGTACGCCCATTGGCATATTTTTTGCTGACAAACCAACCCTTCTTTTTAGCAAGCCGAAGTGCCTGTTGACGGTTGATTGTATATCTTTGTTGAAGAGAATTTATAAACTGTCCATCCAACTTTCTGGAGATACTTGATATAGAATCCGACGTCTGGGCTTCTGCGTACAAACAAATAACTGACAAACAGACCCCTAAAAATCTGTTTGTCAGTCGCAAAATAGAAAAAAGTAATTTAAGGGGTAAAATAATAGCCATTCCTCTCAGTACAGCGTGCGCAGCCTAAAGCTTTACAATCGTATGAACGATGCGCATAGGTGTACCCTCCTCTTGTATTAGAGCAAAAAACGTACCGCTTTGCAGAGAAAGCAGATTAAATTGTGTACGAAAAGTTTTTTCGATTTTTTCCATCATTTGATGAGCCACCAATCGCCCATTAGCATCATAGAGGGTCGCCGTGATTTTTCCTGCCTTTGCTGACGGGGAATTGTACTCACAAACCACAAAATTTTGAGCAGGATTTGGATATACTCTTGCTTTGGATGTTGTCAAAGTAGGGTCTTCTTCCAAAGCAGTAATTGTAATTCTCACTTCGTCCGACACCACTTCGCCACAACCGCTTACATTAGCCCTAACCGAATAGTTACCTGTTTGAAAAGCGGTAAAAGTGGCGCCTGTGGCGCCCTGAATTGGTAATCCATTAATCAACCATTGGTTGTTGGAAAGGGCATTGGAACGTAGTATGATTCCATCTACCGTAATCACGGGTTTTTCAGGTTTTCGTGTCGTAATCGCTACTGGCGACGACAATGTTGGCAGGCAATTATTGACCGAAGTACTGACAGCGTAGTTCCCTGTATTCATTGCCGAAAAGCTGGAACTGGTAGCACCGCTAATAGGTTGGTTGTTGAAAAACCATTGATAAACTCCCGCATTTGCGGGGGCTTTAAGGCTGATAGTAGCTCCTTCACAAATATTCGTACTTCCTTCAAACGAAACCGTAGGGGTGGATTTAGTAGCTGTTTGAGCCACTATTGAAACCCGATTGCTGGGACAACCCAGTGACTTTACTTTTAGGTCGTAAAAATAATAGTAGGCATTCGTAAGGGTATCTACACGGTTATTTTGGGGAAACAGTGCTCCTCTAAGGGCAATAACCCCAGGAATACTGAATGGAAATCCCGACACGCCTGCGTTGCTCCGAAAAATCGTAGCCCCATTTTCGTACTCAATTGTGATTTTATAATCTCCTGCTTGAGGAATCGAGAGATTAAGTGGATATACGCGTCCTTGGTCGTCGGGGTCATCGGCTACTTGCCCCGACGGTGCCCCTACATTAGGCGCATTGGCATTGCGGCTGGCTACCACGTCCACGGTTGTACTCGAAATAAATTTATCGTCCAATCCCATCACCGTAAATGTAAGCCGCCCTGCTGACGCGGTGTAGAGTCGCGCACTTTCCAATAGAAGGGGTACTTCAGTACGAATCAGCGGTGACGGGCCAAAGTTTCCTGCATACGAACCACCTGTAAAGGACGATTTTGCAGTGGGACCTACTGTGCCCGCAAAATCATTTAAAGCCACGTAAAATGTTCCTCCAGGCAGTTTTATGGGATTACTTGCAAAATTTCCTATGGCCAATGGCTTAGTGGCGTTGGGACTATCATACCAAAAAGCAACCCCATTGTCACGCGAAATCAGCGATAGTGGGTCAGAGTCGCAATAGGTAGCCGTGGCTGTGGTAACAGACGGAACCGCAGAAACTGTACGCATTTTACGCAGCACACTGTTGAGTGTATCTTGATCATTTTCCAAATTGGTCCGACACACAAACTGGTAATTTACACCTGCTTTCAGCTTGCTCAAAAAAGCATCCGAAAGCGAAAGCGTTGTTTCGGCAAAGGCGGGGAGTACTTGAGTTACCGTTCCCGTCAAGGTTCCTACCAATGAACCCGACGATTCTAACACCTGCACGGAGACAGGAATATTTTGCTGAGCATCTGAACCTACATTTCGGACGCGAACAGTGACACTACCAAGTTGGCTACTGCAAAAATTATTTTCGGGCGTCACCAAAGCGGTAAGACTTACATCCCGATTAGGACGTACAAATCGGACTAAGAACTCTTGCGTTTCTCCCTTTTCGTACGTTCCACAAGCGGCTACTGTCCCTGCATTATTGGTCTCTACACAGACGATTCGTAGTCGAGTCAAATTTCCAATCACTAAACCTGAAGGTGCTTTGACATTAGCACGAAAAGTAGCGCTCGCATTGATGACGTCGGACGTAGCAACAAGCTCATTAGCATCCTCAAAATCTCCATCGTTATTCCAATCTACAAAGGCTTTGACCACCTTGGCAAAATCATTGCCACAAGAACCTACCGACACTTCTAACGGAATAGATTGCCCTGCGGCTATGGTCGCCACTTGAGTCATAAAATCATTGTAACTCTGGCAGCCCTCTTTTCCAGCTTGTGTCACGTTGCCTAACACTACCCGTGTAATTTTTGTATCTGTATTAGAATTTGCTTTAGATTCACAAAAAGCTTTTCCCCCTATACCACTCAATAGAAGTGCATACTGTTGGGTATTGTTGGTCAATGTTCCTTTATGCTTGATGGTAACAGTATAAGTACGACCTGGCACTGGATTTGGAATGATAATTTGCTCTACATTATCACGAATGTTATCCCCACGCGTAGCATTGGCCGAGGGTTGATTAGGGTCTAAAATCCACGGCAGCGATTCAGTTATTCCATCGCTTACCCGCAAATCAAGGTCATTGAGCAATTTCGGCGTTCCGTTATCAAAATTAGCGGCTGTTGCACTTGTTGCTATTCCTTCGGGGTCTGTCCAACAGATAGTAGCAATTAATGCGCCTTTGCCCGAGGCCACTACTTGGAGCGTATAGGTTTCGTTGGGCGACAGCGTTCTTTCTGAAATTTGGTGTGTTTGGTCACGGTTCAAAATTACCTCAGCGGCCTGTTTCATGTCCAAAAGCCCCCAACCATACTGATAATCAGGGCCAGGATTGCCCGCATCATCGGCCGTGTGTAAAACCAACCCTTTCAGCGTAGAGGAACGCATAAAGTTGTTGGTCTGTTTATGGTAAAGTTCTTGTAATAAAAAGAGCGACCCAGCCACATTGGGCGAGGACATCGAAGTACCATTGAGCGTAGTATAAGAATTGTTAGAAGTAGAAGTAGTTGAAAAAACACTTACCCCTACCCCCACAATATCGGGTTTAATTCGTCCGTCGTCAGTGGGCCCCCAACTGCTAAAACTCGAAATACGTGGGTCAGCGATTTGATTGTACCCATTGTTCAAAACACTGATAGCTCCCACAGTCAAGATATTTTTGGCCGTGCCATAGGTTGAAATCAAATCGTAATCGTTTTGGGGAGCGCGGGGGGTGGTACTTGTACGGTTACTACTTCCAAAAAAGTAAGGCGTACCCGCTGGAGGGCCATTAGTTCCACGGGCGTTTCCCGCAGAATTGACAATTAAATAATAAGGCGCATTGTAAGCTATTCGATCCCACTCTCGAGTACGAGTGTCATAAAACCCGTACTTATAGTCTTTCTGAGCATTGATGGTTGTATCTCCATACCATTCCCATTTGAGATTATTATCAGTACCAGGTCGGCTACTATTAAAGCGCCACCCCGTCACTAATCCGTAAGAATGATTGGAAACCAGCAAATCAGGAGCAGCATTAATCATTTCGGGAGCATCGTTATTGAAATCATGCGCTAAAAGGGTCGCTCCATTTGCCATGCCTTTTGCTCTCGGATTGATACCCGTTGCTATCAAGGTTCCACTCACGTGGGTAGCATGACCATCAACAGCCGTTGCATTGTCCACTTGGGTAATTCGCCCATTCAACTCACTATGGGTATCCAACACTTTCCCACCGTCCCAAATCCCCAATCGGTCTTTCATGGCGACACTGCCCCCCGTCAAGTTGAGGTCTAACCCTCCTCCCTCATACAAAGCATTTGTACGAGTAGTAAGAGCCGCACCGCTATTGGTCATTGTAATATCATACAGAGGCTGACCTGTTTCGCTTACACCGCTTAATATCATGACACTTCCATCGTCAAAGATTTGGCGCAAAGGCCAATTGTTTTGCTGGGCAAGTGTCAGGAGTTGGGCTTGTGCTAAACGATACTGGTTTTCAATAGACTGGCGAGTATTTCTTATTTTTTGTTGCTGCTCTGCCGAATATAACGGTCGTGGCTGGGTGTAGCTTGTAAATGAAATGGTGCCCAAAATGAGTGCAAGCAAAAGTAAACGGTATTGCATGATGAAGCGTTTTGTCTCTTAAACGTAAAAATAGGGCTTGAAGTTATAAAAAAGTGGCTCATCTTCTTTTCAAACACTGCATTTTAAAAACGCAACTTCAGAATGTTCTATAACTTTTGTTTGAAAATAAATTAAACATTGAGCGGAAGTAAATTACTGTGGTTATTTACCTGAAGATAAATCATTGGTATCCATAAGTAGCATTTGTGCTAATTGTTTCGCTTCTACCAAGCCCACTATCCGATTTTGAATTTGGAGAGTTTGGTCAAAAAATACAGTAGTAGGATAACTCAATTTCCCATTTTGAGTACCTAAAAGTTCGGCCAGTTCATGCACACCCGTATTCACCCCCGAAGGTTTAAATTTATATTTTTTATTGAGGAAAGTAAGGGCACGAACATCCTCGGCATTCAGGTCAAGGCAATAGAAATACTGGTTCAATATATTGATAACGACAGGGTCAGAGAAGGTTTTCACCTCCATCATTTTGCAATATTTACACCAATCGGTATGAATAAAAACCACCAAGGGGCGGCGCTCTTTCCGCAGACTATCGGTTAAATGCTCAAATGAAGTCCATCGGAGGGCTTGGGCTTTCACCTGAATCGGACGAAGCCCAAACCAACTGAATATCAATATGATAATAAGTTGTCTCATTTGAATAAATTGTATCTGACGCCTGCAAACATCCGAATACCTTGGTTGGGTGCATAGACATAAGAAGGGTCGAAAGTCAATGCGTAAGGGTTGTTGGGAGTGGGTACTACTTGCCCAGTGGCGTCAAAAGTTACTTGCTTGTCAAAGGGATCAAATGCACGCGCAATCGCATCTTTGGTAGGCGTAAAATTGAGTAGATTTTTTACACCACCATAAATTTCCAAACCGCTATTAAACTTTTTGGTCAACTGAATATTTTGCAAGCTCCACCACGGCGAGTATTCGGGGCGAGGGTCGAGAGGTCCTAAAACAGGCAATTTCATCGGGCCATAGAGATTTCCTGTATAATCAATTGATAGCCCAATTCGTTGAAAAGCGTACGAAACCGACCAAACGCCTGTGAATTTCTCGGTCAGCAATTGCGTCATTTTTACCAGTTCGCCACTGCCATCATCTTCCCGCTGAAACACATTCATAGCCGTCGCACCTGCCATTAGTTTTAAGCCATTGGCCAAAGAAAAATCAATGTTTAACGATACACCTCGCGATACAGCGTTTCCATTTAAGTTACTATAAATAATTTTGTTAGGGTCGGTTAGATAATCAGGAATGATACGGTTATTGAAGAAAGTGTAAAACGCCGTAGCATCCAATCCAACAAAACTGCCATTGGCCAAGAAAAACTTCCGGACGTAGTTGATATTTCCATTCCATGATCGTTCGGGCTTGAGTTCTTCGGTAAACTCTACCTTTCTTGCGCCCGTCAAGGCAGCATGGTCTTCGGTAAAGACGTTAGCTACGCGATAGCCGTTTCCAAAACTTGCCCGCAACACGTTTTTCTTGTTAGTAGAAGTCCATTTATAATTAAAACGGGGCGTAAAGATACTTCCATGAATCGAATTGTAATCGTAACGAAGCCCTAATAGTATTTTATGATTGGTAGTAAGTGCGATTTCGTCTTGAGCAAATACCCCAGGCAGTGTAATTTTTGAAGGCGCATTTTTGGTATCTAATGCAGTCGCGGGCGTATTGTCGTCATAGTAAGTGTAGCGCAACGCCGTTCCTACGAGCAAATCATGACGGTCGCCAATTTTTTTATCCCAAGTAAACTGTCCAAAACCAATGTACTGTTGGGCGTTGTAAGGTGTAGTGCCATAAAAGGAATCCTGATTATGACCATTTGCCGAAAATTGAAACGTTATTTTTTCTTTAAGTGGCAACTGGTAGGCTCCTATCACTTCCCAGCGTTTTGTATTGATACTTTCGGCATAAATTTCATTACTGCCACGGTACTTAGGAGTCCACTGCATTTGTCCTCCCCAGCGGTCTTCATAGACATATCGGCCTCCAAGGGTAAAAAGGCGATTGTCTTTGCGCTCAAAGCTAAATTTATTGAAAAGTGAAATGCGGTTTTGGAGGGTAATATCTGTAAAACCATCTCCATTTTTGTCGGTTGGTTGTTGAAAATTGAAATAGTTTAGACCAAACAATGCCTGCGCTTTCTCGCCTAATTTGTACTTAATGCCCAAGTCAGTATTAAATTCTGCCCAAGAGGTCGCCATTACATCTACCGAAACTAAAGGAGCAGAAGATGGTTTTTTCGTAATTACGTTTATCAACCCCCCTACCGCTTCAGAACCATAAAGTGTTGAAGCAGGCCCTTTTACAACCTCCACTCGCTCAATCAATGCACTCGGAATTCCGCTCAAACCATAGACTGTCGAAAGTCCTGATACAATCGGCATTCCGTCAATCATAATCATGGTATAGGGTCCTTCTAAGCCATTGATGTGAATATCACCTGTGTTGCACACATTACAGTTCAATTGCGGGCGAATCCCATTGATATTTTGGAGCGATTCGAAGAGGTTCGGAACTGGGTTTCGTTTGAAAAACACAGGCGTATAAATTTCAACGGGAACAGGACTTTCCAATTTTGAAACTTCTTTCATCGTTCCTGTTACCACGACTTCCGCCAATGCGTTTTCCAATTCTTCGGTTTGAAGCGTTAGTTCTTGAAAGAACTTGGCCTCAGAAATCGTAACCGCTTTGGTAATATTTCGATAGCCAATAGCCGAGATAACTAACTGGTAGGTACCGTACTTAACGTTTTTTATTTCAAAAACCCCCAGTTCGTTGGTTGTGGTACCATATTGCGTGCCTTTGAGGGCTGCCGTAGCAAATTCAAGCGGTTTTCCCTTTACAGTTACAGTTCCACGAATACTTCCCGTTTGGGCTAAAACAGTCGTATAGGCCAGCAAAAATGCCAGCAATAGATATATGTTTTTCATTGATTTTCAGTACTTTAAAATAATACGAGAATATGTAAACGCACAAATAACGTACATGAATGTGCGCTTTGTCCAAACACAAGTTGTAAATGATGACCTTCGCAAAAGCGAACCAGAAGTCAAGAAGTTAGTACTGAAAAAATGGAGGACCTCGAAGAGAAAAATCACCAAAGAAAGGTGAACGATAAGCCGTTAATAAATAGGAAGAGGGAGTCTTTTGAGAAAAAACAAATTGAACCAAGTTAACTCCTGCCAATACCACCGCCAATGTCAATCCAACAAACACAGCATTGGTGACGGAGTCCAACAAAAACAGTTCTTGATTGCTGTGTTCGTTGGGCTGAAAAGGAGTATTTGAATTAGAAGGCTTATAAGGGTGAGCGTGGGTAATAATTTTACCACTTGACAGCTTATGGGCGTGCCTGAACACAATACCATTAAGCAGCATCAAGGTAAAAACTACCAAGAAGCCATGCGCAATGGTCTGACGTATTCGTTGACTGAAGAGCATTGAGTGGATAATTATTTCGTAAATTTAACCAGTATAGATGAGAAAAAGTTTATAACTCATCTTTTTTATTTTTCTCCTTAAAATACGTCTGCAACGCTTTTTCGCCGAAAGTATAAAACACAACAGGTGTTACCACCATGTCGAGTAAGGTACTCGAAATCAGCCCTCCTAAGATGACAGTCGCTACGGGGTAGAGAATTTCTTTGCCTGCGGCCTGCGGGTCGAGGGTGAGCGGAATGAGTGCCAAGGCGGCAACCAAAGCCGTCATCAACACAGGTACGAGTCGCTCTAAAGACCCTCGAATAATCATTTGCTTGCCAAAGATTTCACCTTCATGTTCGACGAGGTGAATATAATGCGAAATCATCATGATTCCGTTGCGGCTCGCAATTCCCGTTAAAGTGATAAATCCCACTAACGTAGCCACCGAAAAAACGCCTCCAGTTAGCAGCACCGCCACAACGCTCCCCACCAGCGCCAACGGCACATTGAGCATGATTTGCAACACTATACGACTGGATTTGAAGTGGGTATAAAGTACCAAGAAAATACTCAAGATAGAAAAAAAAATGAGAAAACCGATCAGTTGCGTAGCCGACTCTTGACTCTCAATCAGACCCGAATAAACGACATAAGTGCCTTGAGGTAGTTGCAATTTGCCCACTTGCTTTTTGATTTCTTCTACCGTACTTCCCAAATCTCGCCCTTGTACGTTGGCCGAAATCACCATGCGGCGTTGGGTGTTTTCGTGCATCACTTGGTTCACCATCACGGTTTGTTCGATGTCGGCAATCTGCTCTAACGGCACGAGTGTACCGTCTGGAGTGCTGATTTGGGTATTGCGAATGGCTTCAATATTGGAGCGTTCTCGTTCGTTGGTACGAATCAAAATATCAAAGGATTTTTGTCCATCGAACATCTGCCCCGTTACTTTACCGTTGTAAAACACCTCCAACTCTTCCGTCACTTTTCCCGCTTGCAGCCCATAACGCTGGAGCGCATCTCGTTTGATACGAATCTGCAACTGGGGTACCATTACTTGGCGTTCGATGTTCAAATCTACTACGCCCTCTACCCCTTTCATCAAGTCCCGAATTTGTCCTGCCGTACTACGAAGCTCGGCAAGGTCATTTCCATAAAGTTTGAGTACAATTTGCGCCTGAACCCCCGACAACAGATGCTCTATACGGTGCGAAATGGGCTGCCCTACTACTATGGTAACGCCTTTAATAACCGAGAGTTTTTTCCGAATATCAGCGATGATTTCATCTCGACTTCGTTTGCTATCAGGCTTTAATTCTACCTC
>JBGAUP010000448.1:0-3036 GCA_044228585.1 Runella sp.
CAAAACGCGAAACTCACGCAAGTACGGTGTTTCAATCCTTATTCTGATGGATTATGGTCTCGAAGTATTGATTTTCAATGTACCTCAACGGCGGCGGGTGCAAGTTTCAATCCTTATTCTGATGGATTATGGTCTCGAAGCCGTCTGGCTTGCTAACGACTTGATTACAAATATAATAGATTTGTTTTGCTCTGTATCCTCTCCTAAAAAACAATACGTCAATGAACTCATTTTTAAGACTTTTTTGATACATTTCCGAATGTATAACCTTCTCATAATGAATAAATTAAAGCCATATTTTGATGCTATGTAAATAAATTGCCACTCGGAAAATACACTTGCCTCACTTACCTAATACACATATTCCGATAGGTACAGCCTACACACCTTGCCTTGTATTTAGTGGCTTTCGGAAAAAAATTATCTTCAATGATGCGTCCAATGGCCTTTGCCGCTTCTTTTACCTCTTGTTTATTTTCTTCTGTGATGGGTACTTCAATCAGTTTATTTCTACTTCGAGTATAAACCAAAAAGCCTTTTTCTACTTTCCTGCCAAAATTCTCTTCAATCAGCCACGCATAACAGTACAACTGCGTACGGTAGGTTTCATATACTCGGTCTTTGTACTCCGCAAATTTATAATCAAGCGGCGTCATTGTGCCATCGGCCAGTTCCAGCACTTCATCCACTCGTCCGCGTATGAGGTTGTTGGTGAGGTATTGGTCAATGTGTTTTCCCACTGCACCAATTCTCCGCCGCAGATAGTCTTTGTTTTGTTCCAATTTCAAATCGTGCAGCTCCCGCCCGCGCATTACTTTGTAGTTTTTTTCTTCGTACTGTGGAATAGCCAACACATATTCGAAGTACGTAAACCTCGGACAGTAAAGATACTCAATAATATGAGAAGGTGTTAAAGTCATGGCAAATGTTTCCTTTAGAAAAAAAGGGCCCTTACTTGGTCTGTCACCAAATCTTTGTCAAAGGCCTGTCCCAGCAGGTCGGTGGTTCGTAACTCATCTTTACTCATCGGAAAAATATAAACCTTGTCTTTTTGTTCGTCAATCAACTCCTCAATTTGAAGTCGTAGCGTGTCTTTTTCGTTGGCCGTGAGTGTACCTAAAAAGCAGGAATACTGCACTCGATACAATCCCGCCTGCTCACACAGTTTGGAAACCTTGGTGCGGCTTTTATCTTTTTCAATATCGTACAAAACCCAGATGATCATTTTTTGAGTGTCGATTTGTGATTGCAGATTGATGATTTTAAAATTGCCCCCTTGCCTTTTGCGACTTGGTTAGGTTATCAATGAATTGGCGAAGCTGTGCGCGTCGGCCTGAATGACGTGACTACGAGTCAGATTGCGCCCTCGGTGCTTGATGGGGTCGTCGTCCATAAACTTCGTGAAAGCCAACACCAAAAGCTCTTTGCCCGTTTTGTTGAGACTGATACCATTTTGGAGTTCGTCCAGATGCGATTTGTTGACCTTTTTGGCCGAAAACAACCGAAAAACCACCTCATCGGCAAAGCAGCGGTAGGGTTCAATAAAATCATAGACCATACTGAGTTGGTTGTAGTCGTCGCGGTGCATAAAGCCCACGTAAGGATCAACGCCCGCTATAATCAACGCCTTTTCTATTTTTCCGTACAAAATCCCGTAGGCATAATTCAAAAATGCGTTAAAAGCATCCTTCGCAGGTCGCGAGCTGCGACCGTTGAAAGCATATTCTTTGGGTAATACAAAACTCAAGGTTTCAAAATACAAACGCCCCGCCGTTCCTTCCAGTCCGCGCAGGGTATCGGCCATTTCCGACACCTTCCCCGCCTCCAACGAACTGATAGAAACCGACAGGGCTTCAATGCGCGTAATTTTATCGTTCAGATAATCAGTGTGTTGGGGGCGATGTTTTTTCAAATCTTTTGTGAATTCCAACTGATTTTCTAACTTGTTCAATAGCCAAGTCTTCACCCATTTTACGCCTATGGCATCAATACTTGCTTCCAGTTGTCGTTTGCGGATTTTGGTGGTACTACCGAGCTTGGCGTGCCATACGCGCCCAATAGGTTCGCCGTTTTGCTCAATGAACAGAATATCCACATTGTGTATCATGGCCAATTTGATAGCATCGGTACTCAGAGCCGAGCCCGTCGCCAGCACAATCCCCGTCACTTTATTGGCCGAAAAGTGCTTTTTTTCCACTTCGCCGTTTTCTGTCTTTTTGCGAATCTCAAACATATCGTCTTTTACGTGGACGTACGTGCCGTAGGTGTTGATGTGTAGGTGCATGGATTATATTTTTACAATTGTCCCAAATCCTCGCGCTACCGATTTTCCCAACCCAATGCCGTTGGGTAGGGTAGCATTAACCACAAAATCGCCCGTGAAAGCCAGCATGGTTTGGTTTTTAAATTGTGTGGTGGTTTGGGCCTGCACGTTGAGTAAAATCATCAAGCGTGGCAAATCGGGTTGATACGCCCCGACTCCTTTCAAAAACGCCAGAATGTTGTTTTGTAAAATCCGTTGCAGCAATTCCTGTCGGGTTTTATCGTCGGCATTGAGATACTCGCGGTGGTTTTCCTGATTCAAAGGCATCCAAAGCGTTTCAAAACGGTACTTTACCAGTGTACTGCCCACTTCTACGGTGGCCTGTCGGTGGTCAATGTGTTTGGACAATATCTCAATTTTACGCCCGTCAATATCCAATGTCCTGATTCTCAGAAACAACTCCACCAACAACTGCGCCCCGTCGCCCAAGCCCACAAGCGTAGGAACGCGCCCAAGCACCTTATACTGTACCAAGGGATACGCATACCGCAGCGTACCATCATCGTAGTGATTGTGCAATAGCGGTGAATGTTCCTTAAAAAATTCGCCAAAATACCCGCGTAGCTTGTGCGCATCGCGCGTACGAAGAGGTATTTCAGGGAAGGTGACGGTGGTCGTAGCAACGTTGCATTGCAACGTTGCTACCCTATCAGAAATGATTTTCATCGTCTTTCCAATTTTTAGGATTATTGGTGATATAATGTTGAATTCGG
>JBGAUP010000049.1:0-24577 GCA_044228585.1 Runella sp.
ATTAGCCTGTGGCGTTTGGCGAGGTATCATACCATGACCGAGCCTCGCCAGGCAGTGTTGTATGCAACCGAGGCTATTTCGCTCGCCCGAAAACTAAATTATACCTACGGCGAATTGGTTTCCTTGCAGGCTCTAAGTTTTGTTTCAACCATTACGGGCGACTGGCAAAATGGTATGCAGACCGCCTACGAAGGTTTGAAAATAAGCCAAGCCAGAAACCCCAAATTAGAAATCGTATTTTATAATTTGATAGCACTCGTTTACGAAAAACAACAAGATAGCAAACAACGACTGGAATGGCTGTTGAAAGCCAAAAATCATCCTGAAATTGAATTACTACCTAACAACGGGAAATGGCTGATTTACCACAATCTTGGTGAGGTTTATGAAAACCTAAATGTCTTTGACTCTGCTATGTATTATGGAAAAATTATGGATACAAGTTGCCGAAAACTGAACATCCCAATCGAAGTATCATATGCAAATGCCATAATGGGAAGAGTAGAAAAAAAACGAAAAAACTATGCACAGGCCTTACAGTACTTAAAAATCGCCATGAGTTTTTCAAACAAGTTTGGAAATCCTTTTTTAGAGTCAGAGCAATCTATTGATTTAGCAGCGGTTTTTCATGCAGTTAATAAACCAGACTCAGCTATTTTTTACGCTGAAATGGCCTTAAATGGCGGCAGAAAATTTAAAAACTTGGTGCTTACGGCGAGTGCCGCCAAACTTTTAGCTGAAATTTATGAGCAAAAAAATCCTTCAAAAGCGATAAGTTATTTGAAAATTTTGAACGCCGCCAACGATAGCCTCTATACTGCTTCAAGGCTTGTTCAAACGCAAAATATTGTCAATGATATTCAAAAACGTGAACGAGATGCAATAGAAGCAAAAAAAGACTATGATAATTCAATTAGGCAAAATGCACTCATCGCATTTCTTGTTTTTTTGGGCTTGATTTCATTGGTTTTAATATACAACAACCGTCAAAAACAAAAAGGAGTTGCCATTTTACAAGAAAAAAACAAAGAAATAAGCCTTCAAAAAGATGAAATCGAAAAAACCATGGAGCAGAAGCAAGTGCTGCTTTCTGAATTACAACATCGGGTAAAAAACAACTTGCAGTACGTTATCAGTATCTTAGAAATTCAGAAAGAATCGGTTAATCATAACAATATTGATGATTTGATTAAGAGCAACCAAAACAGGATTCATTCGATTGCTCTGCTTCATAAAAAATTGAATGTTTCAGAAAGTGTCAATGACGTTGATTTGAAAAGATACATCACCGACCTTTCCGAACTCGTCAAAGATTCGTATGATAGCAAGTTGAAAAATGTGAGTTTATTTATCACTTGCGAAATCGAAATTCTGTCAATCACAAAAGCCTTACCTTTGGGTCTGATAATCGTAGAATTGGTCAGTAATAGCATGAAACACGCCTTCAAAAACCAGCAAAACGGCATTATCAACATAGAAATTACGCATGACGCACATTCAAAAAAGAATTGCCTATACTACATTGATAATGGCGAAGGGTTTGATTTTATAAACGTAGAAACCAAAGGGCTTGGCGTAGAAATAATGAAAGGTTTGATAGACCAACTCAATGGCAAAATAGAAACACACCTCAAAAAAGGTTTTGAACTGAAAATCTATTTTTAAATGAAAACAAGCGTGATTTTAGTGGTGGAAGATGACTTCCTGAATAGAAGACTGACCAAAAAAGTTCTTCAAGAAAATGGTTATCAGGTTTTAGAAGCAAAAAATGCTGATGAAGCTTTGGCGATTCTGAATAAAGAATTGGTTGACCTCGCCATTCTCGACATCAACCTCGGCGATGGCGAAATGGACGGTATCAGCTTGGGAAACCTCATTCAAAACAAACAAAAAGTGCCATTTATTTACTTGACAGCCTACGAAAACGCCAAAGTTATCAGCGAAGCCGTAGCCACTTCGCCGTATTCGTACCTAACCAAACCATTCAAAAACAGCGATTTGGTTGCCTCCGTCGAACTGGCAATCATAAAATCGGCCAAAGAAGATAGACCCAAACCTACGATTTTGGTGAAAGATTGCGAATACAAAGTTGAACTACCCTTAGAAGAAATTAATTACATCGAATCCGAAGGAAATTACCTGCTATTTCATACCGATAAAAAGACCTATAAATGTCGCGCTACCATTGAGCAGATTCTTAAAGTTCTCCCGTCATTATCATTTATACAAATTCATCGAGCTTTTGTTGTCAATAAAAACAAAGTTGAGAAATTTAATTCAAAAAGTGTGGTAGTACAAAGCATGGAACTCCCAGTTTCTAAGCATTATCTATCTAATCTTGGCATAGATATTTCTTAGAAGCCTGAATAAGAACTGGCTTTGATGTTCAGCTACTGAAGCTTTTTGAAGCATTTATTTTCCTATCGCTTCAAAAAAACGCTCCAATTTAGTCGGGTCTAATAAGCCATGGGTACGTACACTGCTGCAAAGGTCTAACCCAAAGGGTTGCACGGTTTCAATGGCTTCTTTCACGTTTTCGGCTTTGATGCCCCCCGCCAGAAATAGAGGAATTTGAATACTATCGCGGATTTTTCGACTCAACGCCCAATTATGAACTCGCCCAGTACCGCCTAACTCTTTCACTTGTAGATTAGGATTGCCGCTATCCAGCAAAATCGCATCTACAAATGCCGACACTTGAATGGCTTCTTCCACCGTTTTTTCGTCAATGACGTGAATCACCTGCACTAATTTAACACTGGGTAGGGCTTGGCGAATCTGTTGATACGTTCCTTTTTGCAGTGCATCTACTATTTGGATGGTATTGGTATGCACCTTTTGGTGATGGGCAATAATATCTCGTGCGTTCGTCTCACTGGTCAATAAAAAAGTAGAAATGGGCGGCGGAACTGACTGGGCGATTTGGGCGATGAGTTCATCCGAAATGACGCCTGGGCCACTGGGCATATTGCCTACCAAGCCCAAGGCCGATGCACCGTGGGCGATGGCCATGTGTGCTTCGGTTACGCTGCTAATACAGCAGATTTTTACGCGGGGTTTCATACCGTGTTCTTAGTCGGCGGGGAAAGAGTTTAAAAAGTAACTTTAAGGGTCAGTTTTTCGTTTCCTCGCTGCACCTCGGCTTCTACGGTTTGCCCTTTTTCAAATTTACCCAAAGCGCCCATGTAGTCATAAATGGTATTGAGGTTGTATTTGTCTAAACGTAAGATGAGGTCGCCACCTTTGATACCCGCGGCTTCACCAGGGCGGTTTTTAGAAACACCATCTACCTTAATACCTGGACCATTAAAAGAATAATCCAACAGTAAGCCCATTGTTACTTTAAAACTCATATTACGCGCCATCGGCATGGCCGTTTCACGGTATTCGAGGCGGTTGGGAAGTTTGTCCACGTCGTTAATAATTCCCGTAACGGCGTTTAAAATTTTTGCTTCTCCCTCAAAATTAATGAGTTCGGTGTCATCGCTGGGTTTGTGGTAGTCGCCGTGAACGCCCGTAAAGAAAAACAAAACGGGGATTTTTTTGACGTAAAAAGAAGTATGGTCAGAAGCGCCTGCTCCTGCGGAATCTATTTTGAAAATCATTTTTTCGCGTTGCATCACGGGCGGCACTACCTGTCCCCACGTAGGACTCGTTCCCCAGCCCCCCACGGTAATCGCCTTGGCGGCATCAAAACGCCCAATCATGTCAAAATTGAGCATTAAGTTGGCTTTAGATAGGTCAATGGTAGGGTTATTGGCGTAATACTTTGAGCCAAGCAGTCCCAACTCTTCAGCTGAAAAACAGATAAATAGGAAGTTGTGGCTTTCTTTTACTCCGTTTTTGGCGTAATAACGCGCCAATTCCAAGACCCCTGCCACGCCCGAAGCATTGTCGTCGGCGCCATTATGGACTTTCCCTTTACCGTTGGGGTCGAGTGACCCGCGTTGGTATCCTTCACCGAGGTGGTCGTAGTGCGCCCCGATAATGATGGTACGGTCGGCACCGTTGTCCAAATATCCTACTACGTTTCGGGCATCCACGGCATGAACCGTGTCAATGTTGGCTTTAAAAGGCTGCTCAAATCCGTCGGTACCTTTGGGTTGAAGCCCCATTTTTTTGAAATGTTTGGCAATGTATTTGGCCGCTTTCTGCTCGTCTTTTGTGCCCGTTCCGCGTCCTTTGAGTTCATCAGAGGCCAAAAATACAACGTGTTTTTCGACGTTTTTGGGAGTAATGGCTGATTTTTGGGCTTGGAGTTGATAAGTAAACAGACAAATCAATAGTAATAGTTTTTTCATTTGATTTATAAGAAGAGATAAGTTACAATAATCTGGAATCAAAACGATAAGGTTCTTGGTGGAGTAATTTTACTTGGGTAAAGTCTGTGTGATGGGGATTAACCAAATAGTTGTATTCGCCCTGTACTACTGCAGAAGGTACTCTCAAGGCAAGGTGGGTTTGGGCATTTATCCATTCATTACTTAGTTTTTGTAGATTATGAGGGGGTGTTAAATCTTGCCAATTTAAGGGTAAAACTTTGGTGTTGAGCACTTGAATACTATTATCAGGAATCCAAATAATACTCAGAACGTAGTCTAAAGGTACGTAAAAAGCTGGAATATGCACCAATACTTCGACCGTGGCCAAAGCACGACTACTGCTGGTGTATAAAACGGCAACTCCCGATTTGTTCCAGCGTCCTCCTGCTAATTTGGACCCCGTTCCTGTTAAATCGGAAGCATATTGGGCTTTACTTAAACGAAATACTTCCATGATTACGCCAATACGCCGTGGGCAATCCGGATAAGTTCATCGTTAATCCATTGGAAACCAAAAGGCGTATCTAGTAGCTCGGCTGGTTTTTTCCCGCTTAATACTGGATTAGGATAATTCATCCAGCCTTTAAAACGGGCTAATTCTCCAAAAATCTCCTCTCCTTGCTGATACAAAGCCGCGAGCTGCAATGCTGTAGCGGTTGCTTCCTTATTCAGCCGTTTTTCATCGGGATAGCGCTGAAGGGTTCGTTCCGATAAGTGAACAATATCTGCGATTTCTTTTTGGCTGAAAGAAAGATTTTGAGCCAAAATCAACAACGCTTTCTTGGAAATACCTTCTCTGCTTAGAAAAATCAAGTCTAAGGCGTTTTGCAGAGGGCGGGTGGTTATCTGCTGTTTGCCAAAATATTTTAAACTGACCATGCGAGTGACATTTGACGTAAAAATAACGACAAATTGTGGATTATTGTTCGATCTTGGCAAAATTTTCTATTTCCTTGACAAACAAATTTCGTCCTGGATAGGCCAATTCGGCCCTGTTGGCGTGGACAATCTCCATGATCTTGAAGTTTACTTCTTCGCGAACTCTCATAAACTCTTTCCAAACCGAGGAGTTTACGTGGTAAATGACCACAATATCCAACGAAAATTCGCTCAATAATTCTAAATGAACGGTTGCTTCTTTGCTGCTGGTCAGGGGATGAAGACTAAGAAATTCCCGCAGCCTTTCGATGATTTGGGTAATGGTTTCGGAGGGCGTATCAAAGGCCAAACGAACATAATACTTAGCCCGCCGAGTCGTACGTTGAGAGACATTTTCGAGGGCTTGGTTGGTCATTAGGCGGTTGGGGACAGTAATCAAGCCCCCGTCGTCGGAGCGTATGCGCGTACTACGAAAACCAATTTGCTCTATTTCGCCCGAAATTTTATCCAAAACTACGGAATCTCCAATCACGAAAGGCCGCTCCAACATAATGGCTACCGAAGCAATGAGGTTTTCGAGGGTTTCGCGGGCAGCCAAGGCAATGACCAATCCCCCGATCCCGAGGCTGGTAATGAGCGCCCACACATTGACTTCATAGACTTTGTGAAGCATCACAAAAAAGCAGGTCAGCACCCAGAAAACGATGGAAATATCCTTGAAAAAAGGCACCAACTGATCGTCAATGGGCGTAGCGGTTTCGGCAGCTTGCTGCTTGAAAATGAGGGCGATAAACTTTATAACTCGAATACCCAGCCAACCAATAGCCGCTGCTAAAACGCTCAAAAAAGCCCTTTCGATGAACATCAACCATCCAAAATGATCGGGGGACGCCCAATCCCAATCGCTCGGAATGGTCAAACGGCGAAACGCTAAAAAGATGATAACCAGCGTAATGAGTAGCTCGAAAGGGCGGCGGGTAAGGCGAACAAACTCGGCCACGGGGATATTGCCTGCCTCACTTTTGATAAAACGATAAATGGTGCGGCTCAATGTAAACGACAGACCACGTTTGAGCAAAATACCCAATCCCAAAATTCCCACAAACCAAAGTAAGTTGCTAACTTGGTTGTCTAATAGGGTATATTCAAGCCACGCTGATAAATTTTCCATGCCGAATGTCGGTTGTTTTCAACTGCAAAACAACGACAATGGCGCGTGAAAGAAAAGTATTTTACGCCTTTGTTGGTATTATTATAAAAACAAAACTGTTCCTGATAATAATCATTTATTGGGGTGCGTATTATCATCAATCGTCTGTTGGGGGATGAATAGATTTAGGCAGTAAGGTAAAAATTAGTTCACTGAACAATTGTTTGGGTAGTTTTGAAAAACATTACACGTACCGTGTGGGTAGTATCGTTGGTGAGTTTGTTTACCGACACAGCAAGCGAGATGCTGTACCCCATCATGCCCATTTATTTGAAAAGTATTGGCTTCTCC
Organism: Runella sp.; assembly: GCA_044228585.1. Classification (GTDB taxonomy): domain Bacteria; phylum Bacteroidota; class Bacteroidia; order Cytophagales; family Spirosomataceae; genus Runella. Next base: position 6,703 of record JBGAUP010000049.1, read on the forward strand.
ATCGTGCTGATTGGACTTCTTGAAGGCGTGGCCGAAGCTCCCGCGGGGTTAAGCAAAGGCTATTTTGGCAAACTGTCTGATAACTCAGGCCGAAGAGCTCCTTTTGTACAGCTTGGCTATGCTCTCAGTGCCCTCTCAAAACCTATGATGGCCTTTTTCGTCTATCCCCTCTGGATTTTCTTTGCCCGAACCATAGATCGGTTTGGGAAAGGAATACGAACGGGAGCACGTGATGCCATACTTTCGGACGAAGCTACTCCCGCCACCAAGGTTAAAATCTTCGGATTTCACCGTTCTATGGACACTTTGGGGGCAGTATTAGGACCCGTACTTGCGTTGCTTTATCTCCATTTTTATCCGCAAGACTACAAAACCTTGTTTTACATCGCCTTTATTCCTGGGCTTCTGGCGGTTGTTACTTCGTTTTCGCTCAAAGACAAAAATCAAGCGAAGGCCGTACCGCAAAAAGCAACTCCTTTCTTTTCCTTTCTCTATTATTGGAAAACCAGCCCCATCCTTTACCGCAAAGTGGTGATTGGGCTGTTAGTATTTACTTTGTTCAACAGCTCTGATGTATTTTTACTTCTCAAGGCCAAGCAGTCGGGGTTGAGCGATACGGCGGTGATTGGGGTCTATATTTTTTATAATTTGGTGTACGCACTCTTTGCCTTTCCAATGGGAATACTTGCCGATAAAATAGGTCTAAAAAAGACCTTCATCACAGGGCTTGTGTTGTTTGCCCTTGTTTATTTTGGCATGGCTATCAGTAGCAGCGTTTATTTTTTTGTCGGATTGTTTTTCCTTTACGGGCTTTATGCTGCCGCTACCGAAGGGGTGTCTAAAGCGTGGATTAGCAATATTACCAATAAGAAAGACACCGCTACGGCCATCGGTACGTATGCTGGATTTCAGAGTATTTGTACTATGCTTGCGAGTTCACTGGCGGGGCTTCTTTGGTTTCAATTTGGAGATGCAGCCACCTTTATCGTCACGGGCTCGGTCTCGGTAATCGTTATTTTTTATTTTTTGATGGTCATAAAATTGTAAAATGTCACAGCCCTTACACGTACTAAAACTAAAACGATTGGGGATTGATACCCAAAAAGAACATGTGGTGTATATGCGCCGCGACTGCCACATCAATAAGTCGGAAGGATTTGAGGCATTGAATCGCGTACAAATCACCGTGAACGGAAAAACCTTGATAGCTTCGCTAAATATCATTACCGATGGTATTCTAAAGCACGGTGAAGCAGGGTTGTCTGAAAGTGCTTGGAGAGCATTAAAGGCCAAAGAAGGAGATGAAATTAGATTTGCTCATACCCAGCACGTTACCTCCATGGGAAGTGTCAGGGCTAAAATGTACCATAAGCCGCTTTCGCAGCAAGAATTCACCGAGATTTTGAACGACATTGTGAAAGGACATTATTCCAATGTCGAAATTGCGGCCTTTGTTACGGCTTGTGCGGGCGATAATCTCAATATCGAAGAAATCATCGGTTTGACCAAAGCCATGGTGTCGGTTGGAAAAACGCTGTCGTGGGGAAAAAAAATGGTGGTGGATAAACACTGCGTAGGGGGCTTGCCTGGCAATCGAACAACGCCGCTTGTGGTGGCTATGGTAGCGGCAGCGGGTTTGACGATTCCGAAGACATCGTCGCGGGCAATTACTTCTCCAGCGGGTACTGCCGATACGCTGGATGTAATCACGCGGGTGAACCTTAGTCTGCCAGAAATTCGGCAAGTGATAAAAAAAGAAAATGGCTGCTTTGTGTGGGGCGGTTCGGTCAAACTAAGCCCCGCCGACGATATTCTGATTCGGGTAGAGAGTGCCTTGGATATTGATAGCGAAGGTCAGATGATTGCCTCGGTGTTGTCAAAAAAGGTAGCGGCAGGTTCGACCCACGTGGTGATTGATATTCCCGTGGGAAAAACGGCTAAAGTAAGAACCGAAGAAAATGCCGAAAAATTAAAGTACTATTTCAAAGTGGTAGGGAGGGCAATGGGTTTGAAAGTGAAAATATTGGTTACAGATGGTTCGCAGCCCATCGGACAGGGAATCGGCCCCTCCTTAGAAGCAATGGACGTGTTGAGTGTGTTGCGAAACGAAAAAAAAGCGCCGCAGGATTTAAAAGAAAAATCCTTACTGCTGGCGGGGGAAGTGTTTGATTTGGCTGGGATCACCAAAAAGGGTAGTGGAATTGGGAAGGCAAGGGAGATTCTGGCCAATGGAAAAGCCTACGAAAAATTTATGGCCATTTGTCAGGCCCAAGGGGGCTTTCGAGAACCGAAATTGGCCAAGTATCAGACTGAAATTTTGGCCGATTCGTCGGGAGTTGTTACTGAAATCAATAATCGAAAAATAGCAAAAGTAGCCAAGTTGGCGGGAGCTCCCAAAGATTTGGCGGCGGGGGTGTTGCTGCACACGCCTTTAGGAACCGAAGTAAAAGCTGGGGATGTACTTTATACGGTTTATGCGGAGGTAGAAGGTGAATTAAATTACGCCTTAGAATATTTGCGGTTACAAAAAGACATCATCACGGTTCAATAGACAAAAGGAATGAAAGCCATTTATTTTGCCCTCCCAGGAAATGAGAAGCTGACTGCGACTTTGGCAAGTCGTGAAAGTGCCGAGGTCGGGCAGGCAGAGATTCGTCATTTTCCCGACGGCGAAAGCTACCTGCGGATAGTGTCGGAAGTAAAAGACAAGCAGGTAAGATTAGTTTGTACGCTGCACAAACCTGACGATAAGCTGTTGGTACTCTATTTTTTTGCAAAAATGGCCAAATCCATGGGAGCAGCTAATGTGATTCTCGTTGCACCGTATTTGGCCTATATGCGGCAAGATAAAGTTTTTAAGGAGGGAGAAGGGGTTACGTCCGCGTATTTCGCCCAGTTGATTTCCAGTTTTTTCGACGGCCTCATTACCATTGACCCGCACTTGCATCGGGTGAGTTCATTAGAACAAATTTATACGATCCCTACCAAAGTGGCGCACGCTGCCAACCACCTCTCGACTTGGATAAAAAACACGATTGAGCAACCGATTTTGATTGGACCTGATATTGAAAGTGAGCAGTGGGTCGCAGAAGTAGCCAAGAATGCCAATGCGGCTTATGTCATTTTACAAAAAATCCGACGTGGTGACCGCGAGGTGGAGGTGTCGCTGCCGCAAGTAGAGAAATACGTGGATTATACCCCCGTTTTGGTAGATGACATCATCTCTACGGGGCGCACTATGATTGAGACCATCGGCCACCTGAAGAAATTAAACATGAAATCACCCGTTTGTATCGGTGTTCATGCGGTGTTTGCGGGGGATGCTTATCAGGAGTTAAAAAAGGCGGGGGCCAAACACATCATCACTTGCAATACAATACCTCACCAGAGCAATGTCATTGATATTAGTGATTTGCTTGGCGTAGAACTTTGGGCCTGATCGTAGGTCTGACCCGTTAATAATGAGCCAATTGGGTTCTTTTCACCAGTTATCAAATTGGGTAATTACCAATTAGAACAGCGATAGATATTCATAAAACCTAAATTTTTCTTATCATGAGACGCATTTTCATTATTACGCTGCTTAGTAGCTTATTTTGGGCGGGCTGCTCTTCCCGAATCATCGTTGATAAAGACCCGTCGGTTGCTTTCGAGACGTATCGAACCTACAAATGGAACGTATTGGAGAAAAATAATAGTCAAAATCCAATTTATAAAAGTGAGTTAATCAATCAAAGCTTGACCGCCAGCATTGATCAAGAGCTATCAAAAAAAGGATACGTAATGGATGAAAGCAAGTACGACTTTTTGGTTGACTTTCACATTTATGTACAATCGAAGACGGTAGAAGATAGAAACTACGCGGGGGGCTATTACCGAGGCGAGCGTTATTATTCCAATTGGGGATACGAACCTGGCCCTTACAATTGGAATGAAGGATTTGGGCTCTATCAGTATGATGATGGCACTTTATTGGTTGATATTGTGGATGCCAAATCAAATAAGTTGGTTTGGAGGGGTGCTACCAAACGCGTTGTGGACGAACAGAGAAATATTAGTCGCGATTTTGCCAAGAATGTCGCGAGAATCCTCCATAAATTTCCTTCAAAATGATGAAAGGCTCATTTAAAATTGGAACAATTGCGGGCATTGCCATTTTTATTCATTGGACGTTTGCCATCTTGATTGCATATATCGTTTTTAGCAACTACCGGGCAGGACAAAACCTATCACAGATAATTTGGTCGGTTATGTTTGTTCTCAGCATTTTTGTGACGGTTTTTCTTCACGAATTGGGTCATGCGTTGGCCGCAAAAAGATACAACATCCAGACCAAAGACATCACTTTGCTGCCTATTGGTGGACTGGCAAGGCTGGAATCCATGCCCGAAAAACCGAAGGAGGAACTGGTGGTAGCCATCGCGGGGCCTATCGTGAACGTCGCTTTGGCTCTTTTGACGAGCTTATTCGTTTCGTTTCCCACGCAAGAGGAGTTGACGGCGCAGTTGGCGGGAGGAGTAAACGGAGATAATTTTTTGCTCAACTTCATGGTCGTCAATCTATGGCTTGCTTTTTTCAATTTAATTCCTGCTTTTCCCATGGACGGTGGGCGGGTATTACGGGCGTTGCTTTCCATGAAAATGCAAAGGCATGTTGCGACCACTATTGCCGCCCGAATTGGTCAGTTTTTGGCCATTGGGTTTGTTTTTGCGGGATTTTATTCCAATCCTTTTCTCATTTTTATTGGGTTGTTTATCATGCTGGGCGCACAATCCGAAGCCGAAGCTACCAAAACTGGGTTTATGATGAAGGGGGTTTTGGTGAGCGAAATAGTCATGAAAAATTATGAAACCCTCGATGAAAACGATACCGTAGGTACTGCTGTCCAAAAATTATTAGACGGACAATCCAGAAATTTCTTGGTGGTTTCCAATCACCAGCCCGTTGGGTCATTAAGTCGTGACGAAATGATTGCCGCGTTGGCTGGCGGTGCAGCACAAAAGGCCGTTCACACGGTAATGAACAAAGAGTTGCTGCGCTTTGAGGCAGACCAGCCCATCGAACTGGTTTATCAGAACATGCTATCGCACAAAGTAGAGTTGGTGGCTGTGTATCAAAATGCCGACTTTCTGGGTATTTTAGACCTTGAGAATATTTTGGAATTCATCATGGTAAAAAATGTCATGCAAGTTGACAAGGGATAACCAACTTGGGTGACAGCAGTCAGGATTTTATATTTTTCGGTTTTGCAGTTATATCTTCAACAAAAAGTGCGCAATCAAAAAGTACGTGCCAATCCCTACCAAGTCGTTGGCAGTGGTGATAAATGGCCCTGAGGCTACAGCGGGGTTAATGCCAAAGCGGTTGAGAATCAACGGAGTGATGGTGCCCATGAAAGAGGCCAAAAGTACCACTGCCAATAGCGATAGACTCACCACCCAAAATAGCTGAATTTCGCTGAAAATAAGTACATAAACGCCCGCTAAAATGCCGATGATGAGGCCATTGAGCGAAGCGATGACGATGATTTTTAGTAAGCGTTCTTTCCAACTTATTTCCAAGCCTGTTTTGTCGGCCAGGGCTTGGACAATGAGCGAGGCAGTCTGAATACCCACATTTCCACCCGTCGAACCCATGATAGGAATAAACATGGCCAAAGCGGCCACTTTACTCAGCTCCCCCTCAAAAATCCGAATGACCGTAGCAGCCATTAAACTGCCGATGACGCCCACAATCAGCCACGGCAAACGGGCTTTGACTTGTTCCCAGAGGTTGTCGTCTTCTTCTACCTCGCCCGTGATACCCGAAATAGCCTGAATGTCTTCTTCGGCCTTTTCGGTCACCACGTCCAAAATATCGTCAATCGTAATGCGCCCCAATAAGCGTTTCTGCACGTTGACGACAGGAATCGCTTCTAAGTCATAACGCTGCATGATTTCGGTAACTTCCTCCACGGGGCGGTAAGTTTCGACGTAATGAATGTCTTCGTCGTAAATGTTGCCTATTTTGGTGTTTTTGCGCGCCAAAACCAGATTTTTGAGCGAAATGAGTCCCAAAAGTGTTTGCTCATCATCCACTACGTAAACGGCATACACTTTCTCAACGTCTTCGGCTTGTTTACGAATTTCTTCGATGCACTCATTGACGGTCCAGTTGATATTGGCTTTCACCAATTCCTTTTGCATCAATCCTCCCGCCACGTCCTCATCGTAGGGGAGAAGGTCAATAATAAAACGGGCTTGTTCGCGGTCTTCCAGCAGCCCGATGACCTCTTCTCGTACCTGAATGGGCTGTTCTTTGAGCAAGTCCACGGCGTCGTCGGAATCGAAAACCTCGATGTAGCGGGCAATTTCTGCCGATGAAAAGTTGGCCAAAAATCGCTTGCGATCATCGGGCTCAATTTCTGCTAAGATTTCGGCGCCAATTTCGGTATCCAACAAACTGAACAGATAATGGGCGGGTTCAGTCTCCAACTCGTACAAGAGCGTAGTAATATCGGCGGGATATAATTCCTCCATTTCGGCGCGTAACTTCTTGTCATTTCGCTCCGAAATGGCTACTTCTATCTGTTCAAGGTATTCTTTGGTGAGTTCAAAAGTCATTTTTTTGATGAGTTTTTAGTCGTCAGTCAACAGTCCACAGTCAGTAATGAGTCTATTGTTTTTCTATAAACTTTCGACCGTGAACCATTGACTATCATCCGTGGACTATTGACTGTGGACTGTGGACCATTCATCCTTGGACTGTGCACCATTTACCAAATTCGTCAAAAGCACAAACTCGGCTACTCCCAGTTGTTCGGCACGTTTGTCCAATAAGGGGTGGTCAAACTGAATTCCCAGAGGCTTGAGCGCGTTTCTAAGCGTTTTTCTACGTTGGTTGAAACCTGCTTTAACGACTTGAGTGAATCGCTTTTCGTCGCAGTCGAGTTGTTTCACGCCATTTCTCTTCAATCTTATCACGCCCGATTGTACTTTGGGAGGGGGTTCGAAAGCTTCTGGAGGCACAGTGAAGACGTATTCTATGTCATAAAATGCTTGTAACAAAACGCTCAGAATTCCGTAGTCTTTCTTGCCTGGAGGTGAAGCAATCCGCATGGCTACTTCCTTCTGGAACATGCCTACTATTTCGGGGACAGCATCTCGATATTCCAGTGCTTTGAAGAGAATCTGCGAAGAAATATTGTAAGGGTAGTTGCCAATGATGGCAAAGCGGGCGTTGGTACTTACCGATTCTACCCACTCTTTCAGATTCATACGCAAGAAATCACCTTCAATGATTTTACCTTCTAAAGTAGGAAAATGGGTTTTCAAATACGCTACCGATTCGCGGTCTATCTCCACGACGTAGGTTTGGTATTGCGTTTTGGGCAGGATAAATTGGGTGAGTACCCCCATCCCAGGGCCAATTTCGAGTACGGTGTCGTAGTCACCATGACCCGAAAGTAAATCGGCAATGCGCTCGGAGGCTTCCAAATCGCGCAGGAAGTGCTGCCCTAAGTGTTTTTTTGGTTTGACTTTCATTAATTGCAAAATTGTTACTTTTGTTTGAAGTAATTGCAAAGATTCCACTAAGTTTCGCACTTTACCGCCGATTAAGTTTTTTTACTATGCCAATCCTTCCTTCTGTTTTCGAACCTAATCCTTTTATCGAACAACTTAACTTGTTTGGAATCACGGTCTTACCCGACGGTGCCGTTCGTTTTGCCAATGCTTATACCATACGAATGCTGGGGTGGAGTGCCGAAGATTTACAACGATTTAATTTCTTTGAAGATCTTTTATCTATCGAACACCGTGACGAAATCCAGAAATTTTTAGTAGAATCCATTGAAAGAGGAGGTATAGCAGAGTTTCGGGAAATACCACTCGTTTCTAAAAACAAGCACCTGCGTACAGTCCAGTTGAATTCGGTGATTATTAATAAAAGAGAAGGCGAGTTGATTGACTTTACGCTCATTGGTGAGGACGTGACCAATAAACTGCGCGTGACCAATGCGCTCAATAAATCCAACGCCCAGTTGCAGGACTTGGTGGACAATACCAGCGATTTGATTCAGTTGGTATCGTTAGAAGGGAAGTTTTTGTTTGTCAACCGCGCTTGGCGTGAGCGTTTGGGCTATGATTTGGACGAATTGATGACCCTCACGCTCAAGGACATACTTTGGCCTGATGCTGCCGAAGCTACTTTACAACTCCTCAAAAAGATTCAAGACGGGGAAAAAGTACCCGATTTTGAAACCGTTTTTTGGAATAAGCAACGTAAGAAGATTTATCTGACGGGGAGCGTCACTTGTCGCTATGAGAATGATAAACCCACGGCCTTTCGCTGTATTTTGCACGATGCTACGAGCCGTGTGCGGGCCGAACGCTCGCAAAGTTTGTATTATAGCATTGCCAATTGGACGATAAAAACCCAGGACTTAGACGAATTTTATGAGCGTGTACACGAGGAGTTGGGCAAAGTGATTGACGCCCGAAACTTCTTTATTGCCCTCTACGACCCCACCAAAAGTTACATGTATTTCCCGTATTATGTGGACGAATATTTTAAGGGAAATGTACGATTTACGAAACGAAAAATTGGGAATGGTCTGACTGAATACGCCATTCGGGCCAATAAATCGCTGTTTTTGTACGAGAAAGATATTGAACAACTGGCCGAAAAACAGGGGCTTTATATGTATGGACAAATCCCTAAGGTGTTGTTGTGTGTGCCTCTACGGATTGGCGACCGCGTGACGGGCATTATTGGTGTGAAATCTTATACCAATCCGAATCAGTATCGGCCCCGTAATTTGGAAATGCTTGAGTTTATTTCGGGGCAGGTGGCATTGGCGATTGCGCGTAAGCAAAACGAGGCCGAGCTCAATCGTCAAACGGCGCGCCTTAATGCTATTTTTGACAGTAGTGCCTATTTAATTTGGTCGGTCAATAAAGCCTTGCAATTAACTTCCTTCAACAAAAACTACTCGGCTTTTTTGCAACAGCATCTTCGTACAACCCCCGCCATCAACACCACGACGGAACGCCTCGGTTGGCAATTGATGACGACCGAAAACCGCCGATTGATGGAAGAACGCTACCGGCAGGCATTTAGGGGAAATCCACAAGGGTTTGAGATGAAAATCGAAACCCGAAATGGGGAAGGAGATATGTGGCTTGAGTTTAGCCTGAATCCTATTCGTATTGACAAAGGCCCTATTGAGGAAGTATCGGGAGTAGCACGCGACATTACGCCGCGTAAAATAGCTGAACTTGCCATGCAGCAGAGCGAAGAAAAGTTTCGGGGCATTTTTGTCAATCTGCAAGATATTTATGTCCGTACCGACCGCACGGGTAAAATCACCATGATTAGCCCATCCGTTCTGAAGCGTACGGGTTATACCGTTGAGGAAGCATTAAATACCAACGTGACCGATTATTTTGTGGATAAACGGCTTATTCATAGCGCATTAGTGCGCCTTCGTCGGGATAAAGTCTCCGAAATTTTGAGGCAGAACTTCGCATCAAGATGGTACAGTGCGGCAGTTTATGTTTAATATGCTACTCCTCACCGACGAAGGAGGGCCTATCTTTGCGGCGTTGGCGCGGGATATTACCGAACTCAAACGCAATGAAGCCGAACTTGTCAAAGCCAAAGAGGAGGCCGAGCGTTCACTGAAGAGTAAGACGTTTTTGGCCAACGTAATTTTTTGAAATCCGTACGCCCATGAACAGGGTGATTGGGATGCTCGACCTCATCAACAGTACGGAGTTGAATGCCGAACAGAAAGACTATGTGCAGACCATGCGCCGCTCGTCGGAAACATTGCTCAATATTTTGAACGACATTTTGGACTTGTCGAAAATTGAAGCGGGAAAAATGCAGCTTAATGAAGCCCCCGTGGCTTTGGAAGAGATTTTTGAGAAGCTAACAGCTCTGTTTTCCCAAGTGGCTCGTAATAAAAATAATACCTTGAAGTGTGATTTTAGCGAAGGACTACCGCAGTATATTATCGCAGACCAAACCCGATTGTTGCAAATCTTGTCGAATCTTACTTCCAACGCACTGAAATTTACCGAAAATGGCGAGGTGAATATTCGAGTGTCGTTGGTGTGGACTAAAGGTAAATTTCACAAAATCAAGGTCGAAGTTAGGGATTCTGGGATTGGCATTACGCCCGAAAACCTAAAACTGTTGTTTAGTGCTTTTAGCCAAGTGGATACCTCTTCGCGCAAGACTTTCGGCGGAACGGGATTGGGACTGGTGATTTCCAAGGAGTTATGCCGATTGATGAAAGGGGAAATTGGCGTAGAGTCTGAGCTTGGGAAGGGGAGTATGTTTTGGTTTACGTTTGAAACCAAAGAAACGATTATTAGTCCTACGCAACAGAAAGCAGCAGACACGGAAATTAAACTCGAAAACTTTTTTAGTGAATATCAACCTACGGTATTGCTGGTGGACGACAACTTTGTGAATCGTAAAGTGGCCAGTGAAATCCTAAAAAAGGCGGGCTGCGTGGTGGATACTGCCGAAAGTGGCAAGCAAGCGATTGCCCTCGTAGCAGCGACTTATTCACCTGATAAACAACACTATGACGCCATTTTTATGGACATTCAGATGCCTGATATGGATGGCATCGAAACTACCCAACACCTTCGAGAGCAGTTTGGGGTCAATCTACCAACAGTCGTAGCCATGACGGCCTATTCGATGAAAGAAGACCGCGAACGTTTTTTGAGTCAAGGCATGGACGACTACGTACCCAAGCCGATTCGAGCACAAGTGTTGATTCAGAAGGTGAAAGAAATAGTGGAGGCAGGTAAGTCGCTGAAAGAGACGGTGGTATTAAATAAAAAGCAGAAAGAAATCGCCGAAGAAATTCAACTCCCTATCATTGATTTGGACATTGTAAGCCAATTGCGCGAATTGGGTGGGATGGAATTGATTAGTTCTATTTTTGAAGAATTTGTCAACGAATCTACCCAATTAGTCAACGAAGCAGTAGATGCCTTTGCGCAGAATGATATTGCGACCGTAAAGAGCAATTTACACACACTCAAAGGCAGTGCAGGAACGATAGGGGTGTCGCGGGTGGCCGAAATCGCCCGCGTAGGTGAAGCAAAACTTAAAACCAATGATACGAGTACGTTGGCGAAGGATTTGCCGAATCTTGAACGTGAATTTCGAGTATTTTTGAATGAATATCAGCAGATTTTAGAAGAATTTACGCAGAAATGATTTTGTTGCTTTTGTTGTTGCCTATATAAAGATTTATATATTTGTAACTTACGCATAGGCTATGCAATCTCACTTCGATAATAACACTTAACAGATGAACGCAATTAAAATAAATGTTAACAAGCAGATGGATGGCTATACTTTCAGTATTTTGCCATCTGTGCGGGATTTTATAAAAAAGCTTTTTCCTGATGCTCATCCTGCTAATAGCATTTCTGTTGGGTATGACATAAAGAGTGACTTCGCAATTTATCTTGGCAAATTAGAAAATCATATCTTTCCTGTACTTTTAGGGGTTGATAACAAAGATGATCTTAAGAAAATCGACGAGATTCAATTCGTTGATACTCAAAATGGAAATGTTTTATACAAAGTAATACCTCGTGACGAAAAAATTTAATCAGTATTTAGGGAAAGCAGGACATTTGACTATTATGTCCGAGTTTCTAATGCTTGGTTGGAATGTTGCTATTCCAGAAGTTGATATTGGCGATGATATATTTGTAGTTCAGGATGATAGTGGAACTCTACGGAGAGTCCAAGTTAAAACCTCCGCATCCAAAGTAAGGAAATCAGGCTTTAGCGGCCAATTTAGCGTCTCTATTACAAACCTTCGTAATTTAGGTACTATTTATGTTCACTATGTTTTCTTAGTAAGACATAACGACGGATGGTCAAAACCTGTAATAATACGTCAAGATCGTTTACTTGAGGAATTTGAGAAAAACAATGTCGGGTCACAGTCTGGGGCAAATATTATCTTTTATTTCTCTTATTCAGGTAGTAAGGTCACGTGTTCAAGACAAGATTTCACAAAGTATATACGGGACTTTGAAGACTTTCCCCTCATTATACATTAGAGTCTATTTACCTAAAAATAACGGATGAATCCTTCAAATGTGTCAGTAGGTGTTGTAGGGCTTGGCCTGATGGGTTGTAGCATTACAACTTGCTTATTGATGGCGGGGCATCGTGTGGTAGCTGTCGCCCCTTTGCCCTCAGATATTCCCACGGCGCGTCCGAGAATTTACGAACACCTGCAAAAATCGTTGGAAGAAGGTTTAGTGCTGGAAAATCCTGCGTATTTCTTTGATAATCTAACGATTACAGAAGATTATAACGTATTGACAGATTGTGAATTGGTCATCGAATGTACTTTGGAAAGTCTTGCCATTAAGAAGTCGGTTTATGAGAAAATAGAGGCTGTTGTTTCAAAGGAAGCTATCATTACCAGTAATACCTCGGCAATTCCCATTAGTATCTTGCAAAAAGAAGTACAACATCCCGAACGATTTTTGGGGCTACACTGGGCCGAACCCTCGCACACAACGCGTTTTTTGGAAGTGATTTGCGGAGAATTGAGCGATGTGTCGAAAGGCGAATGGTTGTATGAACTCTCCCATAAATGGGGCAAAGAACCTACACTGGTGCGCAAAGATATTCGGGGTTTCATTACCAATCGGCTCATGTATGCGCTGTACCGTGAGGCGTTTTATTTGGTAGAAAATGGCTATGCGACCGTCGAAGACGTGGATAGGGCTTGCCGCAACAATGGGGGGTATTGGATGACGTTGGCGGGGCCTTTTCGATGGATGGATTTGACGGGTGTGCCAGCCTATCATACGGTGATGAAAGATCTTTTTCCAACCCTGAGTAATTCGGTTGAGGTACCAAAGCTGATTGATGACATTGTGCAGGAAGGAGGCAAAGGAGTAGCTAATGCCCACGGTTTTTATGATTATACTCCCGAAGAAGCACAGCTTTGGCGAAAAACTTTTGAGGATTTTAGTTACGAAATTCGGAAATTAGCCCTCAAATACCCCGCCGACGTGGTGAAAAAGAAAATAGAGCCAAAATTTACATAGAGTTGCGCCATTTCGTAGGCACTCCCCCTTTGGGGGACAGGGGGCTAAATAATATTCGCCGTCTGTTCTTTAATTTTTTCCAATTCGTCTTTCATCTGAACCACAACGTGTTGAATGGCCGCATCATTGGCTTTGGAGCCGATGGTATTTACTTCCCGTCCAATCTCTTGGGCGATAAAGTTTAACTTTTTACCGTTACTTTCCTTACTTTGCATGGTTTCGATAAAGTAAGAAAGGTGGTTGCGAAGGCGCACTTTTTCTTCCGAAATGTCGAATTTCTCGATGAAATAGACCAATTCTTGCTCAAATCGGTTTTCGTCGAAAGCCTCGTCTTGGATGAGGTCACGGACATTTTTACGAAGCCGCTCACGAACCGACGGAATACGATTGGTGTCTAATGCTTCTACCTCAAGCAATAGTTCCAAGATTTTCTGAATCGCCGTACGGAAGGCTTTTCCGAGTGCTCTCCCTTCTTGTTGGCGAAACTCATTGCACTTTTTGAGGGCTTCCAATACGGTTTGTTGGATTTGAGCTGCTTCGGCGGCCTGTTGGTCTTCGGTAGGGGCGTCGGTTGAATAGGTATTGGGCATTTGAAGTGCCATGCGAAGTAGCTCAGTTGGGGTAGGAGCAAAGCCCAACTCTTCGGCAGTTTGGTGTAAGTCACGAAAATATGCTTTGACCAATGCACGATTGACGACCGTTCCTGCACTGCCGTCGCCTACGGGCGTAACCGTGAGCGTAAACTCTACCTTGCCACGTTCCAAAGCCTGCGTAATAAGGTTACGGATTTCGATTTCTTTTTCTGAATAATTGCGCGGAATACGGCAAAAAATATCCAAAAACTTAGAATTTAGCGATTTTACTTCGGCAGTTACCGACAGCGTTTCGGATTCGATAGTGGCTTTTCCAAAGCCAGTCATTGATTTTAGCATAGTTTTAATAGAAGCGAGTAGTCAGTAGTGAGAAGAGAGTCCTGTCACTACTTCTCCTCTTGCGAGGTCATTTTCTCTACTACGGGATTTTTCTTGAGGGCGTTTTTTTCGAGCTCGGCTTGTTCTTTTCGGTGACGTACCACATCAATAGCCGTAAAAATCGCCTGTCGCATCGAAGTCTCATCGGCTTGATTTTTGCCCGCGATGTCATACGCTGTTCCGTGGTCGGGCGAAGTACGCACAATGGGAAGCCCTGCCGTAAAATTTACCCCGTCGTTGAAAGCGATGGTTTTAAAAGGCGTAAGCCCTTGGTCGTGGTACATAGCCAGTACGGCGTCAAATTTGCGGTAGGTTTGTGCCGCAAAAAAGCCATCGGCTGGATAAGGGCCGTAAATCAACTGTCCTTTGTTTTTTAGTTCCTTGATGGCAGGTTCGATAATCTCCTGTTCTTCTTTGCCCAAAAGCCCGTTTTCGCCCGCGTGGGGGTTTAGCCCCAATACGGCAATCCGAGGTTTACGAATCCCAAAATCGCCCCGCAACGACTTGAGCATGGCTTGGAGTTTGGCTACAATTTTTTCTTTGGTGATGTGTTCGGCTACTTCGCGCAGGGACACATGCCCCGTGACTACCCCTACGCGAAGCACATCGCTGACCATAAACATCAAGGGTTCTTTCACGCCAAAAGTTTCGGCCAAGTATTCGGTATGGCCAGGAAACTGAAACGCCTCATTCTGAATATTATTTTTATTGATAGGAGCCGTCACGATGGCATCCAATTTCCCATCTTTGAGGTCTTCAACGGCCCTTTTCAAGGACTCATAAGCTCCTTTTCCTGCTTCGGGGGTTACTTTTCCTGGCTGAATATCTTCCTGTGGGTCTTGCCAACAAGTAATGACGTTGGTCATTTTCGGGTTGGCCAATTCGACTTTTTGCGCTCCAAACAAGTTCCAGTCTTTCATCTCCAACTGATTCCGGTAGCGATTCAGCAGGCGCATGGAACCGTAAACTACGGGTGTACAAATACGGTTGAGTTGGTTGTTGTGTAGGACTTTTAGGATGACTTCAGGACCAATACCATTATAATCGCCCAAAGTAATGCCAATAACGGGTTTATCAGAATGTAATTCGCTCATGAATTTACGCTAAGATTTTACGTAATTTACGTAGTTGGTGTTTTTTAAAGTCGCAATTTACGAATAAACCGCACTATTTTTGTACCGCTCAATAACTCCGACACCCACAATGAAGATTTTGATTGCCGACGATGTTCACCCTTCCCTATTTGAAATGCTCCATGAGGCAGGTTTCACTTATTGTTATGAACCTACATTTAAACGAGCTGATATTGTAAATCATATAGCGGAATACGAAGGTTTAGTTATCCGCAGTAAAACCTACATTGACGAAGAAATTCTGCAAAAAGCATCTCAACTACGCTTTATTGCCAGAGCAGGTGCAGGATTAGATTTAATAGATTTGGACGCAGCCCAAAAATACAATGTGCAAGTGTTTGCGGCCAACGAAGGAAATCGAGATGCGGTGGCCGAACACGTCGTGGGGATGCTTTTGGGATTGTTTGCCAATATTGTCAAAGCTGACCGCGAAGTACGTCAGGGGATTTGGGACAGAGAAGGTAATCGGGGTATTGAATTGATGGGGAAAACGGTGGGTTTGATTGGTTTTGGCTTTAATGGGAGTGCTACTGCGCGGCGGTTGAGTGGTTTTGGTTGTAAAGTATTGGCCTATGATAAATACTTGCATAACTATGGCAACGCCCATGCCCAAGAGGCTACGCTGGACGAAATAAGGGCTGAAGCCGATGTAATTAGCTTACACGTACCGCTAACGGAGGAAACCCGTCTGATGATTAACGATGATTTTGTGACTCAGGTAGCCAAGCCTTTCTTTCTGATAAATGCAGCGAGAGGAGAAATCGTGGCGTTGGAAGCGGTGGTACGGGGCTTGCAAAGTGGTAAAGTGAGAGGGGCCTGTTTGGACGTATTGGAAAATGAAAAACTACAAACCCTGACCCTCTCCCAACAAGTTGCATTTGATTATCTTCGCAACTCCGAGCGAGTTATTCTAACGCCACACGTAGCAGGCTGGACACAAGAGAGTTATGTCAAAATCAATGAGACCCTGATGAAGCAAATTACTAAAAGTGTTTTATTGAGTAGTTAGTGGCTGTCGTTGTATTTTGGTGCATTCATGCGTTTGTAAATCCCTATCAATACAATGACACATACTGCCAACATAACAAGGGAGATAGAGACGAGCAAAAACGAAATAATCGCTTCTTCAAAAGACGTTCCTTCTTTTCCTCCTGCTATGGGCATCATCTTTCCTGCACCAGTTATCGCAGCAATCAATACCGCGAAAAAGTTAGCAAATGTTCCGTATAGTATTAGCCAAAAAGTGATATTAAGCCATTTGGATGATAATGCTAATCTGTTCCATATAAGCCCCAAAGCGACCAAAAAAATACCATTCATTGTACCCTCCAGGTGAGTACTCAGTCCCATTCTCGGATTGGCCATCATCGGGATGAACAAACCCGCTACTAATCCTAAAAAAAACAAAAGAATCCCCCAAAAAAGTAGTTTGTCTGATTGCTGCTTTATTGATTTTGAATTTTCCATTTTGTGAAGCGGTTTAGGTTTAATGATTATTTTTGTAGGGTGTATAGTATTTGCATAACTAAAATTGTGCCTATTTTGAGTATAACTTAATCAGCTAATTCAGTGAATGGGGTGCTTCTTGTTTTTGAAATAGTTGGGTAGTAGTTCGATTGTCGGTTTCATGGGTTGTTTTTTGTTAAAATTAAGAAGAAATGACCCATGTTTAAAAATGTAGTGGTGAATCATCGTGTAGTTTTTACTTTTTGGGGGTTTTAGTTATCAAAATAATGTTATACGTTTGTTATAGCAGACCGATCCTCAAAAATGGTAGTATCGCCCGATGTGGTCAATAAAATGCTTAATACGGTGATAATAGGCGAGCCATTGACAAACCCCACCTACTTAAACGAATCGGGAAATTGGACGAATTGATGAACTACCAAATTTGTCAGAAGTTAGTGGCGTTATTTACATTTTAAAAGCAGGATAAGTTTCTGATATTTCCCAAACAACCCTAAAAACGGTAAACCGCATCGGCGGACCGCATCAACCGAAAACTTAAAAATATGAATTTGTCCTTTCAAGGAACAGAAAAATACGTAGCTACGCGCGAGTTGGCGGTGGCGGTCAATGCGTCGGTGAGTTTACAAAAACCGCTGTTGCTGAAAGGCGAGCCAGGTACGGGCAAAACCATGCTTGCCTACGAAGTGGCGAAAGCGTTGAATAAAAGGCTCATTACGTGGCACGTAAAATCCACTACCAATGCCCACCAAGGCTTGTATGAGTACGATGCCGTGTCGCGTTTGCGAGATTCGCAACTGGGCGATAAGCGCGTGTATGAGGTTGAGAATTACATCAAAAAAGGAAAATTGTGGGAAGCGTTTGAGTCCGATGAGCAAGTGGTACTGTTGATTGACGAGATTGATAAAGCAGACATTGAGTTCCCAAACGATTTGTTGCAGGAACTCGACCGCATGGAATTTTACTGTTATGAGCTGAACCGCACCATTGCTGCCAAGCAGCGTCCGATTGTGATTATTACGTCCAACAACGAAAAAGAGCTTCCCGATGCGTTTTTGCGGCGGTGTTTCTTTCACTTTATTCGCTTTCCTGACCGCGAAACCATGCAGCAAATTGTACAGGTACATTATCCTGACTTGGACAAAGAATTGTTGGAACGTGCCATGAAAGCTTTTTTTGCTGTGCGCGACGTGAAAGCCCTGAAAAAGAAGCCTTC
>JBGAUP010000050.1:0-24428 GCA_044228585.1 Runella sp.
AAGCCTTGATAAGCCAAGCGCAGGTATTCATCGGCCAAGGCATTTATATCCGTAGCTTCTCGCTCGCCCGTAGTCGTGCGGCTGTGTTCGAGCATTCCTTTGACAATGGCAGATGCCCGCTTGCCGTGAAAATTGATTTTTTGCAGGTTTTGCTTCAAATCACCCAGAAAAGCCCCCCAGCCCCCAAAAGGGGTGTCAGGTATCCACCCATCGGGGCGGTCCGACGTTTCGGTTGGGGGGCCGAGTTCGTCGAGTAATTCCTCCGACAACTCCGAAAAATTATTCACAAAATTCAACGGGTTTTGAATCTCGTGGGCAATGCCCGCTGTCAACTCCCCTAAACTTGCCATTTTCTCCTTCTGAATCAGTTGGGCTTGGGTGCTGCGCAGGGTGTCTAAGGATTGCTGAAGTTGGGTGGTGCGTTCTGCTACTTTTTGTTCAAGGGTCTCATTTTGAGCGGTCAGGAGTTGTTGCTTCTCCTGCTCTTGAGCCAAGGTTTTCGCCGAAAGTTGTTTCACTGTCGCTAACTGGGCCAATAAACTCCTGCCCGTAACTGCAAATTCACTGGCCAGATAGATAGAAATAGCGATTGGAATACACAGAGTACCAATTAGTTCAAATAAATCAGGATACCTACCCAAACGAAAGGAGAAGGAAAACAAGGAGGTAAATGCGGTCAAATACCGCAAACTGATGCCAATCAATGAAAGCAGCATACCTATCAAAATAATGGAGGCTCCTTCATGCTTTTTACGTAACGCAATCACAGTGATTCGTAGTGATTCGAGTGTCATGATAATAACAGCTCCTATTTCCGACCAAACAACCCCGTTTTTATAGTTAAAAAAATAAGCAACTGTTAATAACCCACAAATCCCAAGGCTCAGCCAATAATAAATTTTTCGGGGCAATTTATAGGCATTGTAAAGCGCTGTAATCAAAAAAAAGTAACCGACTGGGAAGAATAAAACCCTTATCAAACCGAGATACATCACGGTATCCAGATCACTGATAAGTAAGTTGGTGAATAGCCCTAACGCAAGCCAGTGCTGAAAAAATAACAGGGAAGAAATGGCAAAAAAGAGATGCGCTCGCTGTAAAGGATAGAAAGCAAAAAAGAAAAAATGCAACAATGCCAAAATGAAAAAAATACCCGTCTTAGTGTACACATATACATTCAGAATAGCACGCCTTACCTGTTGAGTTTTGATCTGGTTGAACGTAACAAGCCTTAGGTTGTATAATTGATTCCCGATGTTTGCAAATTTATTATACGGAAGATTAGATTGATACTGATACCGAATCGCCAGTATATGTACTGCCTGCGCGGGTAAACTAATTGGCTGAGTAAAAGTATAAACGGCATCTGCCCCATCACTTCCCGTCCGTATCGTTCCGAAGCGTTGAATCAACTGTCCATTACAATAAAGTTCGGAAGCTCCGGTCTGGCTAATCGTAAACATCGGCATCTTTTTTTGCAGAATCGTACTGTCAACATAAAGGCGTAAGCGCAACCACCCAATACCAGCTTTTCTTACCTGCGGCAAATCCATTATGTCTTTCGTTGGGTTAATAGTATCCCAACTGCTGTCATCAAAATCCGATCGGGCCCAATCAGGGTTATCACCCGCGTGCCATTTCCAAGCTTTATTAAGCGTAGTAGGCAGGCTGTCAATTCGGAAAACGGACTGAGCTTCACTGGCAGAGGCTATCAGAGAAACCAGTAATACGAAAAGGGGAAACTTAGTCATAAGGGTAAATTAAATGGTAGGTAGCATGATAACAAACTCAGTAAACTCCCCTTCTACACTCGCCACTGTGAGCGTCCCACCATGCCCCTTGGTCACAATATCATAACTCAAACTCAGCCCCAATCCTGTGCCTTCACCCGTGGGTTTGGTGGTAAAAAAAGGCTGAAAGATTTTGTCTTTGATGGCGGCAGGAATGCCCACGCCATAGGATTAAGCCAAAAATAGCAAAAAGCCCTAAAAAACCTGTATAAATCAAAGAAAGTTAATTGAGCATGGCTCAACCATCTTTTATTTTTAGCTGTGTACGATAGAATTGGGTGATTAAAGCTACTTTAGTAGGTAAAACAAAAACTTACTCTCCACTTTCGGCGTTCATTCATTACTTTCGTAACCAAACTAAAAACCTTTCACGATGAGAAAAATTTTCCTAACCTTACTGGTCTGCCAAGCACTGATTGCCCACTCCCAAAACGACTACTTCTTCCAAGGCAAAAAATTCAACCCCGCCATTCCTTCACCCCAACAATTCTTAGGATACGCCATCGGCGAACACCAAACCCGCTACGACCGCCTCGTGGCGTACATGAACGAACTCGACCGTCTTTCTGACCGTGTCACCGTAAACGTCATTGGTGAGACGTATGAAAAACGTCCGCAGTTGGTGGTGTTTTTTTCGTCGGCGGCTAACATGGCCAAACTTCCTGTGATTCAAAACGACCGTTTAAAATTGGTTGACCCAACCGCCCCGATGCCCGATGTCACGAAAATGCCCGTTTTGGTGCAACTTGGGGCCAACGTCCACGGCAACGAAACATCAGGCGGCGAAGCCATGATTTTGGCGGCGTATTATTTGGCCGCCTGTGAAGACGACGACGCCAAGAAACTATTGGACGAGTCGGTTATTTTCATCGAACCCGTCTTAAACCCCGACGGACGCGACCGTTTTGTGAGTTGGGTCAACCAAAACAAAGCCACTCCTTTTGTGACCGACCCCAACGACCGCGAACACAACGAAGTATGGCCTGGAGGACGCACGAATCATTACTGGTTTGACCTGAATCGGGATTGGTATCTGGCCGTCCACGTCGAAAGTCAAAACCGTCTCAAGTTCTATCACCAATGGCTACCCAACGTTGTCACCGACCATCACGAAATGGGTACCAATGCTACTTTCTTCTTTGAACCTTCCAAAGAAAATGCCGAAAACCCGCTGGTGCCGCAGTATGTTTATAAAACCCTCAACAATAAATTCGCGAAATACTACGAAAAAGCCCTCAATGGCATCGGTTCACTGTACTATACCAAAGAGTCATTCGACAATCTTTATCCCGGTTACGGCTCCAGCTATCCCGACATTCAGGGTGGATTGGGGTTATTGTTTGAACAGGCCAGTTCGCGCGGATTTATTCAAGACAGTCAGCACGGCCCAGTTTCGTTTGCTTTTACGATTCGGAACCAATTGGTGTGCGCGCTGGCGACTTGTCAGGCGGCACTCGACGAACGCCAAAATTTGCTCAAATTTCAACGGGAATTTTTTGCATCGGCCATCTCGGAAGCCAACAAAAGCGCCATCAAAGGCTACATCGTAGGCGACGCCAACGATGCCTCCAAGCTGCGCAAGTTTGCTCAAACCCTATTCCATCACCGCATCGAAAGTTGTCAACTAACTGATAATCTGACGATTGATGGAAAAACGTTTGAAAAAGGCAAAGCACTGATTGTCCCCACAGCCCAGCCTCAGTACCGCATGGTGCAGAGTATGTTTGAAAAGCCAACTAAGTTTGCCGATAGCCTTTTTTACGATGCTTCTGCTTGGAATATGCCACTGGCCGATGATTTTGTGAAAGCAAAGGTTACACCTCCCGCCAAATCGGACTACGCGTATTTGCTGGATTATGCTGATTTTATGGCGACCAAAGCATTGTATGCGCTGTTACAGCAAAATGTATTGGTAAAAGTAGGCACACGTTCGTTCAAAATTGGCGATAAAACCTACGGTCACGGTGCGTTGCTCATTCCAGTCGAAGGGCAAAAAATGAGTAAGGAAACGCTCTATGAAACGGTAAAGGCCGTAGGACAGTCGGCAGAGGTAAATTTTGTAGGCATTCCAACGGGTTATAGCCAAACGGGGATTGATTTGGGCAGCAACAATTTCCAAAAAGTAACCAAACCCGAAGCCCTCATCGTGACAGGCCAAGGTACAACAGGCTACGAAGCAGGCGAAGTTTGGTATTGGTTGGATACGCACGTGGGAATGCCCATTAGTAAGGTTGACATCGGTACATTGCCGCGTCTAAACCTCCATCGTTACAATGTCATCGTAATGGTATCGGGGCAATACGACCGCTCTTTGGCTCCCAAAATCAAGCAGTGGGTCGCCAATGGTGGAACGCTTATTACCCTCAAAACTGCTACCGAATGGGCCATTCGCAATGATATTGCCAAGGAAAAACTACGCTCTTTAACTTCTAAAAACGACTCGGTGCTATTAGCCAAACGAGGACGCATCAACTACGAAGACGCCGCAGCTTCCGAAGGCTCTAAAAATACGGGCGGCACCATGTTTGAAGCCGATTTGGACATCACGCACCCCATTGGATTTGGCTACAAAAACCGTAAAATCACGCTTTATCGCAACAATAATACCCTGTTGGAACCCTCTGCCAGCCCGTACAATACCGTAGTGCAATACACCGAAAAACCTTACCTAACAGGCTATGTGCATCCGCAAACCTTGAAACGAATCAGTGGCTCGGCAGGCGTGATTGTTGCATCCGAAGGAAGCGGACGAACAGTGTTGTTTTCCGACAATCCTAACTTTCGGGGCGTTTGGTACGGCACCGAAAAAATGTTCCTGAACGCCATTTTCTTCGGTTCTATCATTACAGCTCCCAATCCGTTTGGGGGTGAGAAAGAATAATTTTTTGCCTTCTTATATTTGTCACGCTGAAAGCTTCTATTTTCGCTGACTTTAGACGCTTTCAGCGTGACAAAACGAAAAAATTCAAACCCTCCATGAAATCAATCCGCCCCTTTCTTATTCTCTTGACCCTCACAGGGCTGTTTTTTAAAAATACCCAAGCCCAAACCGCCAAAGACACCTTTGTATATGGTGATTTATTGCCCGATGCCCCCGAGTTGGCTGCACGGGGTAAATATGGCGTGGGCGTTCAAACCTTACAATGGGTCAACAAAAATCAATTGGACATTCTCCATTCAAAAAATGGCAAAGATTCGCTCTACGACCGCCCGCTGACGGTGGAAGTCTGGTACCCTGCCACCATTCCTTCCGACAAAAAACAGTGGATTGAGTACGACGAAGTAATGGGTTCGAGCAATGACCCCAAACGCCCTTTGATTCCGTTTAAGTTTTCAGGACGCGCCCTACGCAACGCTCCTGCCGATAAAACCGACGGCCCCTATCCACTTCTCATTGTCTCTCATGGTTTTCTGGGTTCGCGCTATTTATTGACTTATTTGACCGAAAATCTGGCGTCCAAAGGCTATGTAGTCGTGGCGATTGACCACACCGAGTCCACCTTTCGGGATGCGGCGGCCTTTTCCAGCACTTTGCTGAATCGTTCGTTGGACGATTTGTTTGTCCTCAACGAAATGGCCCGTTTAGGGGCAAAAGGTAGCCCAAGTTTCTTGTCAGGGTTAGTGAATACCGACAATACAGGACTGATTGGATATTCGATGGGCGGCTATGGCGTACTCAATGTTGCGGGTGCGGGTTATAGCCCACAGGCGATGAAGTTTTTTGGACAAGTGACGGCTGGCAACAAAGCATTAGAAAAACGCATGGCAGGCAACGAAGCCTACAAAGCCTCGCTCGACCCGCGCATCAAAGCCGTCGTGGCTTTTGCTCCGTGGGGCATGGAACGTGGCGTGTGGGATGCCGAAGGATTGAAGGGGTTGAGCGTGCCCACGTTTTTTGTCGCAGGAAGTCAAGATGATATTTCGGGCTATGAAAAGGGCATCAAAGCCATTTATGACGGAGCGGTAAATGCCGACCGTTTTATGTTGACCTACGTCAACGCACGCCACAATGTAGCTCCCAATCCTCCGCCAGCAGAATCGTTAGCTCCAGGATTGCACATTGATGAATACCTCCGCTACGCCGAACCCGCATGGAACGAACGCCGTATCAACAACATCAATCAGCATTTTGTCACCGCCTTTTTAGGCATTCGACTCAAAGGTTTGGATTACCACAAATACTTGGAAGTGAAGGAAAACTCCAACGAAGGCACTTGGGCAGGTTTCAAACCTCGCACTTCGGTAGGTCTGGAATTACGTCATGCGAAGCCATAATTTTTCGCTCAATAAGGTATCAACATATTCCTGTCTCTACATCACATACCTCGCCTTCGTTTGGGGCTTGAATGGGAGCTTTAACGGCAATTTCGGGCAGGGCTTCCAGAAACAACTCCGTGGGCTGCGCGCCCGAGATGGCGTATTTGTCGTTGATAATGTAGTAAGGTACACCACTTATCCCCATCAAACGATTTTGGTACAGGAGTTGGTCCACTTCTGCTGTACCAAAATCAGAGGTCAATATTTCTTGTACTTTGGTCGCATCAAGGCCAATGCTTGCCGCGAGCTTTACTACTGTATCGGTATTGGCGAGATTGACACGGTCTTCAAAATAGGCTTTGAAGAGCGCTTCTACCATTTCGAGTTGTTTGCCTTGTTGTTGGGCATACCACACCACCCGATGTAAACCGTGGGTATTGGGAGAAACTTCTTGGTTTTCTAAATCAAATTTTAAACCTTCGCTTGCTGCGACGCTCGAAACTTGTTGTAACAGCTGGCGGTAGCGCGCTTCGCTACCAAACTTCGCAATGAGTCGTTCTCTGGAATTTTCGCCTTCTACGGGTGTTTCGGGAGCCAACTGAAAGGGTAAATAGTTGATTTCAAACGTATAATTGTCGTTCAACTGCGTTACGGCTTTTTCCAAACGCCGCTTTCCGATATAGCACCAAGGACACACAACATCCGATACTACGTCTATTTTAAGGTGTGGTTTCATTTCAAAGAGATGATTACTTTATCACTTTCAAAACCCTTTCGTGTTCGTTATCGTTCATTTTCAAGAAATAACTACCGTTGGACATATTCGTTGGCAATGCTATTTTGCCCGAAGCTTCATTGACCATAACCGTCTGCTGAACAAGCACTTTACCAGTAGCATCCACCAATTCTACGTTCACTTTTTTACCCGAAAATATAGCCCCCCAGTGTACTTGCAAGCTATTGACAGCCCCAAGTGGATTGGGATAAACGAAAGCCTCCACGGGCTTTGTCCAGTCGGCTATACCTGTAATTGGGTATTTATCTCTGGCAACTTGGGTGGCGCTTTCAAAAGTTGGAATTCCGTAGCCGTACTGGGGCGTTGGCGCACTAAAACGGTCGCCAGCGCGGCGAATACAGTCTATCACCTGCATAGCTGTAAGGTGCGGCTGCGACTGCCAAAAAGCAGCTACCAAACCCGCAATCAAAGGGGCAGAATAAGAAGTTCCATTTCCTGCCGTAATCGTTCCGCTCAAACTCGAATATACCGTAGAAGCTCCTTTGGCACACACGTCGGGTTTCACCCTCCCATCTGCCGAAGGTCCTATGGAACTAAATGAAGCCAGTATTTTGGTGCTACCTACCGCCCCTACGGCCAAAACCGAATCTGCATCGGCGGGGGCCGAAATATATCGCCATGCACTTGCGCCTTCATTGCCTGCCGATACCACCACGACCATTCCCACGCCCGCTGCCCAATCGGCAGCGCGGGTGATGAGCGTCGTTTTTCCGTTCATATCCACGTAAGTATAATCGTCGGCAGGGTTATCAAACTGACTATAACCCAACGAAGTATTAATGACATCCACGCCTAAACTATCGGCGTATTCAGCAGCAAAAAGCCAATTGGCTTCCTCAAGACGGGTTTCTGAGCCTCCATCTTCAGTTCGGAGTAGGGTAAAAGAAGCACCATAAGCAGGCCCAATCAATGCCCCCTCCTGAAAACTTGCCATAATGCTAAAGACATTGTTGCCGTGCGAATCGTCTTCATACACACTAGCTTCTTTTTTGACAAAATCGAAGGTAGAGACCACCCTGTTCTCGGCTAAAATCGTTTTTAGGGCGGGGTTGGTATTGGAATTACGAAAACCTCCATCAAAAATTCCTATCAACATTCCTTTACCATTGTAGCCTTGGTCGTGCATTTTATCCGCCCCCAACATTTCGATTTGATTCTGTGAAACACCGTAGTTGAGTGCTTCTTCCCCAAATTTTCGATTGGTGACCGTACTTTGGTTTTCGGCAGATAGCCGGGCATTGTACAAAGCACGATTGAATTCTATGCCATTGACAAACGACAAGTTACGAATCGTTGTGAGTTGTGCCGAAGTTGCTTCCACCAATACAGCATTGAGCCAACGCGAAGTGTACCATACCTTGGCGCCCGTCTGACTGATTTGAGTAACGTAACTTGGAGTAACGGGTAAATCTCTTGAGGTTATGGCAATCCCCTGTCGCTGACGACGTTCGATGGAACGCTTACTCAAAAAAGCCTCGGGTTTATCAACCGTAAAAGGCGTACCCGTCTTATTTTTCAACAAAACCAAGTACTTGGTAGTTTGTGCTTCTGAAGCAATAGGCAAAAAGCAACAGGCAAAAAGCAAATTCAAAATCCACTTTTTTGTCAATGGAATTCGCTTTTTAATCAAGGAGTATGCAAAAATAGATGCTTTGATCATGACAAAATAATCTGTTTTTAAAACCGTGAACTGTGGACTATTGACTAACAACTGCCTTACTCTTTCCCCGCCTTTCTAAATCGAACAAACTGCCGTGTACCGAAATCTATTTGTGCTTTTCCTATACAGGCTGGTGTGGTGGAACAAAACTGCACATTGACCCGTTCACGATAAACCAATCCTACCTCAGCCGCGTACACTTCTACGCGTTTGTCTTGATTAACCAATGTTGAGTCATTTTGTTGGACAACGGTCACGGTATGAGCAAAAGTTGTTCCACCTATTGTCAAGGGTTGGTTTACATTTTTTAGTTCATAACTGTCTTCTCCTAAAGTGTTATAAAGATTTCCATTCCACGAAAGTCTTTCAACGGGAGGAAACAACATCTTTACGAAGTCTCGGCCATTTTCGTTGCGGATAGCATGGTCAACTTGCAGGCGTAGCGTAATGGTCGAATCTGGCTGCCAGCGTTGACCCTCAAGGTTGCGGCGAAAACGAGCCATTCGATAAACGGTTTTACCCGTGGGGTCAGTGTATTGTTCGGCTATTAGTTCTTTGAGTTGATACTGACGCGCTATGGCTGGACGTCCAAGATTTATTTCTTCTTCATTGACATCATACTCTACAAAGTATCCTACTTCCAAAGGAAAAAACTCCGTACCTTTCCGTTGGTTTTCGCAATCGTTGCATTTTGGAATACAAGCACTCAATAAGAATGTCAAAAACAACGTAGCCCCCAAAGTGTTAAGAGTTGGGAGTATTTGAAATGTAATTTTGCGCTGAATTGAAAAAGACAAGAATGGCATTATCGTAGGTTCATCAGTAGCAACGTTTTTCGCTGAACATTAGAATTTTGTTAGAATTTAATAAAGTCGGAACAAATATAACGGTCAAATACTTTTTCAACTATCAACCCACTAAGAAACCGCATGAATTCTCAGTATATACGGCAGATTGTCGAACAACTTGCTTTGGCCACTGGGCAGCCTATTGTAGTTACCAGAAATAACTACGATCAAATTGAACAAACCAGTGTGTATTCTACAGAAGATATTCACCGATTTATTGAAGATTTAAGCCGAAGCACGCGCCTCAATAACCTTACGTTGGTAGTCAATCAAGTACCACGAGAGCAATTTCTTGACTTTATTTCCACTGCGACTCATCCCATTTTGTATTTTGAAAAACACAACTTAGGGATTACTCCTGTCATTGTTGGGCAAGATTACCAAGGGCATAAAATACAGTGGAGTCCCATTATCGAAAATCGTCCACGCCTCACTACCACCGAAGTAAAATCTCCCTTATTGTTCGAAAATCAGGCAGAACCCAGCAAAAATGGACAAGTTTTGTATCTCACGGCTTTCCCAATGCAACCATTAGTCAGCGACGATAGTACCCTTCTCCAAACCGAGAATGAGGTATTGACCCCCGTTCAGCGCCTTATTCGGCTCCTTCGGAACGAAAGTAAAGACATCGGTTACATCTATTTCTACGCCGTCGTAGTAGGATTAATTAGTTTGATTCTTCCTTTGGGTGTACAAGCTATATTTAGCTTAGTATCAAGCGGTTCGGTATTTAGTTCGGTGTATGTACTTATGGGATTGGTGGTATTGGGCCTGATAGGAAGCGGAACTATGCAAATTATCCAAATCTCGCTGGTAGAAACCCTACAAATGCGCATTTTCTCTAAAGCAGCTTTTGAATTTACTTACCGAGTCCCCAAATTTAAGTACGAAGGGTTAAATCAAGACAATCCTACGGAATTAATGAACCGTTTTTTCGACGTCTTGACGGTTCAAAAATCCCTCCCCAAATTCCTAATTGAACTCTCAGCAGCTCTATTACAAATCATTTTTGGGCTGTTGTTACTCTCCTTTTATCACCCATTTTTTATTGCTTTTAGCTTTTTTGTTATTCTCATTTTCTTACTTATTATCCGACTTAATGGACGCAAAGGACTCGAAACCAGTATCAAAGAATCAAAATACAAATATCGAGTAGTAGCGTGGTTGGAAGGAATGGCAAGTACCCTGTTTTCTTTCAAAATCGCAGGAGCTACCAACCTACCCATTCAGCGCATGGATGGACTGGTGACCAACTATCTGACTTACCGTAACAAACATTTCAAAATCCTAAAAGGGTTTTACTATTATGCACTGATTTTCAAGGTTGTTGTCATAGGAGGTTTATTAATCTTAGGAACATACCTTCTTGTTAATCGGCAAATTTCTCTGGGGCAATTCGTCGCTTCCGAAATCGTGATTGTACTCTTGACAGGAGCCGTCGAAAAATTGTTTCTGAGTATTGATGTCGTATTTGACCTGCTCACAGCGGTAGATAAGCTGGGCTACGTGTCAGATATTCCTCTCGAAAAAGATGGCGGTTTTCGTTTTTCGGAAGCCAAGTTTTCGAAAGGCATTGAGCTAAAAACCCGTAACTTAGGATACACCTACCCAGAATCTACCAAAGCCGCAGTCAATAGAATCAATATAGACATTCAAGCGGGCGAGCGAGTCTGCCTAACGGGGCAGAATGGTTCGGGAAAACATACCTTACTCAAAGTACTATCGGGCGTACTGGCAGACTACGAAGGTAGCGTCATTTACAACGGTATTTCCATGCGCGACTTAGACATGACCTCACTCCGTACGCATATCAGCATGAATTTTCCCAACCAAGAGATTTTTGATGGTTCTATTCTCGAAAACCTCACCATGGGGCGGGCGGGTATCTCACTCGACCAAGTTCAAACGGTATTAGATCGCATGAATTTGAGTGAAGAGATTGCCCAACTTCCCGAAGGACTCAGTACCCCCATCATCTCGGGTGGGCGACGGTTCTCCCTAAGTTTCGTAACAAAAATTGCCTTAGCTCGTTGTTTGCTCATCAAACCCAAATTGATGCTCTATACCGATGCCCTGCGCGAAATCGAACGAAAAGAACGCCTTCGCATTATTGATTTACTAACCGACCCTTCCCACAATTGGACCCTCATCGTCCTTTCCAACGACCCTGCTTTTATGGGTGCTTGCGACCGGGTGTTGGTCATGGAAGAAGGCAAAATCATTGCCGAGGGTTCGTATAAAACTGTATTGAAACACGTATCCATGCTCGAAAACTAAGACCATGCTCAATTTATCAAAACAGCGGGTCAATGTACCCGCCATAGAACACGAAGTCAATTCGCTCCATACGTTACATTCGCCCAAAACCGCCCGAGTCGTCTATCGCTGGATTTTAGGAATCGTCGTAGTATTGTTGTTGGTCATGTTTCTACCTTGGCAGCAAAACATTAACGGAAAAGGCTACGTTACAGCCCTTACCCCCCAAGACCGCCCCCAAAATGTACAAAATGCAGTGGCGGGTCAGATTCAACACTGGAACGTGCGTGAAGGTGATTTTGTCAAAAAAGGCGATACCCTTTTGATTATTTCTGAAATCAAAGACGATTACTTCGACCCGCAGGTATTGGTACGAACCCAAGAACAAATCCAAGCCAAACAAGACGCCATCAGTGCCTACCAAGCCAAAATTAAAGCTACTGACAGTCAGATTGCTGCTTTGCGGCAAGGATTACAATTAAGCTTGGAAAAAGCCCGCAACAAACTCATTCAAGCCCGCCTCAAAGTAAGAAGCGATAGCGCTGATTTGATAGCCGTGAATCGTAACTTCCAGATTGCCAAAGAACGCCTCGATCGTGGTGAAAGTATGTACAAAGACGGAACCATCTCATTGGTTGACTTAGAAACACGACGTCTAAAATTTCAGGAGGACCAAGCAAAGGTAGTTTCGCAAAATCAAAAACTCGGTATTTCGCGCAATGAACTCATCAATGCCCGTATTGAACTAAGTTCGGTAGAAGCAGAGTATCAGAAAGACATTGCCAAATCCTTTTCTGAACGTAGTTCGGCTTTGTCGAGCTTGGCCGACGGCGAATCTGAACTTTCTAAACTCCGCAACAAATACGAAAATATCCGTATTCGTCGCGATTTGTACATTGTTCATGCCCCTCAAGATGGTTATGTAGTCAAAACCCTCAAAGCGGGTCTTGGCGAAACCATCAAAGAAGGCGAATCTATTGCTACGCTACAACCCAGTCAACCCGAATTGGCGGTAGAGTTGTACGTGAAAGCGATGGATTTGTCTCTCATTGCACCAGGACGCCACGTTCGTTTGGAGTTTGACGGATGGCCTGCGTTACAGTTTTCGGGTTGGCCTGGCACTTCGGTAGGCACTTTTGGCGGTACAGTAGCCATTATTGACCGTGTCAATAGCAAAAATGGTGAATATCGCTTACTGATTAAGCCCGATCCCCAAGGAAATGAAAACGAAATTTGGCCCGAACAACTGCGAATTGGGTCGGGAGTCAATGGTTTCGTTATGCTCAAAGATGTACCTATTTGGTGGGAAATTTGGCGCCAACTCAACGGCTTCCCGCCTGATTATCTGGAAGATATATTACCAAACGAAGACAAAAAAGAAGTCAAAAAATAGATGAATAAGGAACAGAAAAAGGTAAATACTCCCCTTTTTACATTTTTAAAGCGAGTTCTGCCCAGCTTTTGGTCTGACCGCAGGTCTGACCTGCCCAGCTTTCACGTTGGGTCTGGCGTGCCCATCTTTACGTACTTGTTTTCAATTTTTATTTTATTGTTCCAACAAACACACGCCCAGACCGACACCACAAAAGTATTTTCCTACCGCGATTTCTATGATTTAGTGCTCAAAAATCACCCCATTCTACGGCAAGCCAATACCCTGCCCGACCAAGCAAAAGCCGAATTGTTGATGGCTAAAGGAGGTTTTGACCCAAAGTTAGAGCTGGGCTTTGACCGTAAATATTTTGACAATAAAGCTTACTTTAACTTCTGGGACAACCAACTCAAAGTACCCGTTTATTGGGGGGGAATAGACGTTAAGGCTGGTTTTGAACGAAACGTTGGCGACGTACTCGGCACCGACATTCGTACCCCCCTTGATGGCCTTAGCTATATAGGAGTAAACATCCCCGTTTTACAACGCTTTATCATTGATGATCGCCGCGCTACGCTCCAAAACGCCCGTACTTTTCAGAACATTGCCGAAGTCGAGCGCATTAAACTGGTCAATAAACTGATACTTTCGGCGGCCAAAGAATATTGGAATTGGTATTTTTCGTACCGTAACTATCTACTCATTAAGGAATTCCACGATTTGGCCGAGCAGCGTTACCAGCTGGTTGTAAAACGAGTAGCGCAAGGCGATTTACCCGCGGTGGACACTGCCGACGCCCAAGTAACGCTCCTCGACCGCCGGGTCATGCTCGACCAAGCTACCGTTGAATTTCAAAACGCCCGCTTGATTCTTTCCAATTATCTTTGGGATGAAAATACCCCGCGAGAACTTCCCGAAAATGCCATTCCGCAGGTAGTTTTGGCCGAAAAAATCGAACAAACTCAACTCGCCCGACTGCTGGAGTTGGCCAAACAGAATCACCCCGAAATTCAAAAACTCGACTTCAAAGCCCAACAGCTGCGCGTGGATGAACGCTTAGGGAAAGAAATGCTTAAACCCCGCTTAGACGTAGGCATATCGTCATTAAATTATATCCACCGTTATATTACAGGTATGGAAATGCCCCAAACGGGTACTTTCCCTTCCTTTTATAAACTAAACGTGGATTTTTCAATGCCGTTGTTGTTTCGTAAAGAACGAGGGAAACTGGAAACCATCCGAATCAAACAATTGCAGAATAATTTTGAAATCCAGCAGGTTAGACGAGAAATTAATAACGATGTGATGGCCGCCTACAACGACGTCCTCAACTTAGAAAAACAAATCCAAAATCAACAGGTAGCTATCGAACGCCAAACCCAAGTCCTCCGTGCCGACGAACAGCGATTCAACATCGGAGAAACTCAACTATTTCAAGTAAACCTTCGCGAAGCCAAGCTCAACGAGTTGAAAGTCAAGCTTGAATCCATGAAATCAAAATACGAAAAAGCCAAAGCAACATTACTCTTCGCGGCAGGAACGAGCGAGTGGTAGAGATTAGAAAGGATAGCCAATTCCAATATTGAAAACGGGATAGTTGGGGCTGGAACGACGGAATGAAAAACGGGGCAAAAGATAGCGTTCATCTATTGTAGTCGTTTTTCCAAAGGCATCCGTTATTTCAAATTTACGGCTTGGGTCATAAACTTTAATGCCCACGTCTAAACGGAAGATAAAGTAAGACATATCGTAGCGCAAACCCACTCCCGTGCCCACTGCAAACTCTTTGTAAAAACGGCTAAAATCAAAAACCCCGTTCATAATATTTTTATTGGGGGTTGTGGCTTTATCCAGTCGCATCCGCCATACGTTGCCCACGTCCACAAACAAAGCATAGTTGATGTCACCCACAAATCGAAACAGGTGTCCACGTAGTTCAAGATTTGCCTCCATGAGTACATCGCCTAATTGCTCAAAACGATATTCGTAGCCACTGTATTGAGTGACCCCTGGCTGCAGCGTTGTGGTCTCCCCATTCCTAAAAATCGGACTACCCGTTTGCAAATCTACGTTGGGATAGGCCGATCCCAATCCCAAACGGCGCGGTGGCCACGCCCGCAGGCTATTGCTTCCTCCCCCCGTCAGCGATTTTTCGTAAGGAGCTACGCGGCGGTTGTTGTAGTTGAAAATTAAGCCCGCGTTGACCCGATACACCAACGTGCTTTTGGGACCAAGAGGCCGATAGACCCGATACTCCGCATTGGTTTTCAAGAACTTATACAGCTCAAACCCTTCTAAACCAAACGGCAATTTTTGTTGTCGAAGAAAATTGAGCGACGTCCCCCCCGATTCCGCAAACAACCGCCAATAATGCGCTGGCCGGTTTTGACCAATGAGGTTATTATTGAAAATGTAAGAAAAACTGATGCTGGAAATTACCGCCGATTGGAAGCTGAATTTGAGCGGGTTACCGCCGTAATTGTAAAGAGAGTCGAGTAAGTAAGAAAATTTCTGACTTTGCTGACTCTGCAAAACGCTAAAGTCAAAAGCCGTAAAACTTAGGTATTCAAAATCACTTTTTTTCCAGTTGTAGCACAGACTCGCCTGAAAACCACTACGAACGAAATCAGGGTCTGCTCCCAAAAAATCGCGATTGGTATAATTATAGCCCAAACTGACGATACTCCGAGGGGTTTTTCGATTAAGATTAGCCGCTATTTTGCCTGGAAACAAAATACGCGGAAAAATCAAGGCCGTATTGATACCCATTTCGAGGGTTCGTACCAAGTTGGCATTGTTGTTCAGTCCGAAGTTAGCATCCAACGCACCTCGAAGCGACACCTCAAAGTTTTCGAGTCGTCCGAAGATGTTTCGTACCCTAAATGTGCCATTCAGAAACGGCCCAGGTAAATTTTGTACCACGTTTACGCCCCCCTCACCCGTCACTTGGTATTTATCCTGCGGAATTACCCGCACCAAAGTCCTGATTTGTCCTTCGGTGGTATCGGCTTCAATATTGATGAATTGAAATTGGTCTAAAACACTCAACTGCCGGTAGGTTTCGTCCCAATCCGTTTGGCGATAAATACCGTTGGGACGAATCAAGATTTTACTGTCCAGTACCCGCGGTGAATAATAATGCTTGGGAGTAAAAGAGTAAGTAAGCCCTCGGTACCAAGTCGTATCGCGGAGATTATTTTCGACTTCGTTAGGTAGATTTTCGACCCTAAATCCTACGCTACTAAATCGGTATTGCGTGTGCGAAGTCTGATTACGCGGATAATTGACCTGCAATCCCTTCACGTCCACAATATGAAAAATGGAATCAGTAGCAGGATTATGCCCCGTAGTATCCACCAAAAACCCTCCGTTGCGCTTACCCAACGCGTTCTGAACGGGTCGCAGGTAGTTTCGGTCAAAGCCAAAATAGCCATTTTCGCGCATGAGCTTTTCGATGCGTACACTCTCACTAATGACATCACTGTTGCGGTAATTTTTCCCCGTTTGTAGGAAGGACTCAGCCCGTGTTTTTTTTAATAAAGTATCTATTCCAGCGTCTTTGTGGGTCAAAATATCTACTTCACGTAAACGGTGTGGCAAGCCTTCAGTAAGCGTATAAGTAGTACGTATCCGACCTAACAGCGTATCGGTACTATAATTGACCAAAGCATCTCGGTAGCCTTGATTAATCAGATACCCTTTGATTTTCAACACATTGCTCCGAGCGTCTTTTTCGGAGAAATAAACAGGCGGCTCACCAAACGTCCTCATCCCCCAATTCCCCCCTTCCACTCGTGTACGATATTTATTGGCAAGGCGCGTGTATTTACGACGAAGTTTAGAGAGCTTCCGCGTATCGTTGGCGTAAAATTCAAACTGTTGCTCATAATAACGATTAAGGGAGTCCAACTTCACCCGCTGCGGTTCACGGTCATATCTTTTATCCCAATACTGATAAAGCCACAAGGCAACCGTAGCCCCGGGAATCCCAAAGAAACGTTTGTTGGGTCGTTGGGGCAGCAGTGATTCTAACTCTTCCGTTTTTACGGCATTATTTCCCCGAAAACTTTGGCTTCCAAGCAAATATTCATCTTTTTTGAGCGTACTTTTGGGCGTGCAAGCACTCATAATTAAATGAAAAACAGCAACATGTAAAAGGTAAAACGTAAAAGTTCTGATACTCAAAATTTTATCAGTTACGTAGAGAAGTAGAAACGAAAAACGGCGACTCAGCAAGTTCCTGATTTTATCTAACTCATTAAATATTTGCTCAAAAACACGCATTATCCGCTCTTTATCAATCATTAAAATATGTTGTCTAAAAACGTAGTAAAATACCTCCACTCACTACAACTCAAAAAATACCGCCAAGAACAAGGTTCATTCTTGGTCGAAGGGGCCAAAAGCGTGGAGGAATTGCTGGCCTCTGATTTTCAGATAGAGATGGTCATTGCCAGCGACCGATTTTACAAAGAAAATACCCAAAAGTTTGATAAACAATCTTTCCGCGTTGAAATCGCTACGCCCGACGAGCTCAGCCGCGTAGGAACCCTCCAAACCAACGACGCCGCTTTGGCCGTAGTAAAAACGAAACCCAACGATTTTTTGTATGCCGAAAAGCAGGAATACGTCTTGGTGCTGGACGACATCCGCGACCCCGGCAACCTCGGTACCATCATCCGCATTGCCGATTGGTACGGTATCACCAAAATCATCTGCTCCCCCACCACCACCGACTGGTACAACCCCAAAGTGATTGCTGCCAGCAAAGGCTCTTTTACACGAGTGCGGGGGTATTATGCAGAACTGGTTACTTACTTGGAGAAAGTACGGAACACGGAACAGGGAACACGTATTTATGGTACCTTTTTGGAAGGCAAAAACATCCACCAAACCGCCTTTGCCGAAACGGGCTACATCGTGATGGGCAACGAATCCAACGGTATAAGTCCCGCCGTAGAAACCTTCATCACTCATAAAATCACCATCCCCCGATTTGGTGGAGCAGAGTCATTGAACGTAGGCATTGCAGCGGCGGTGGTGTTGGATAATTGGCGCAGGGGATAAGCGGTATTTTTACAAAAAATTGTATCTTTGAAAAAACGAACAACCACCATGATACAGACTTCACAAACCATAAATGAGTTGCCCCGTACATTGGAGGAATTTTCCGAGTGGGAGCCCAATGATGGCTATAAGTACGAATGGAACGACGGGGAAATTATTCGATTTACAGGAATGAAAAAAGAACAACTTTATATCTACGACCATCTTAATCAACTTTTTATAGAAAAGGAATATTGGAAAGGGGGTACTTTAGTAGCCGAACAGGAAGTTATGCTCACGGGTATTCAGATGCGTCGTCCAGACATTGCTTATTTTACCAAAGAGCAAATTCAACAAAGTAAAAAGGGTAAAGATGTCATTCCTGAGTTTGTAATTGAAATTATCTCCAACAACGACCAAATCAATCAGTTAGAAAAAAAAATTACCGAATATTTCAAAGCAGGGCTGAAAGTAATTTGGAACATCATCCCCGAGCAGGAAGTAGTCTATGTATATACCTCCCGCCGCGACGTAAAAATTTGCCTTGAAAATGACATCTGTTCTGCCAAACCCGTTTTAGCTGACTTTGAAATTAGTGTGGCGGCTCTTTTTGCAGAAGAAAAAGCATCCTAATTCACCATTCAAAAAAGGGTATCTTTGAAAAACGAACTACGACCATGATGCAGACTTCACAAAATATTGCGCAATTGCCTCGCACCTTAGCAGAGTTTCTCGAATGGGAACCCAATGATGGCTACAAATACGAATGGAACGACGGAGAAATCATCAAATTTGGAAAGATGAAAAAAAAGCACTTGGCCTTAATCAGAAGATTACAACAATTATTCTTCCATACAATTTCATTTACAAAAGGAGCAGCGTTCATCATGGAGCAAGATGTGATGCTTACGGGCATTCAGATGCGCCGCCCCGATTTGGCGTATTTTAGTGGTGAACAGATAGACAACAGCTTGACCTCTGAAGAAGAACCTATTCCTGCTTTTTTGATAGAAATTGTTTCCCCTTCGGATGATGCCGAGAAAGTAGAAGAAAAATTGGCTGAATATTTCAAGTCAACCGTTCAGGTAGTTTGGCACATTTACCCCGAAAATCAAGTAGTCTATGTCTATACCTCCCGCCGCGACGTAAAAATCTGTCTTGAAAACGACATCTGTTCTGCCAAACCCGTTTTACCTGACTTTGAAATTAGTGTCAACGAATTGTTTGCCTTACCCTCGTAATATTCAAACCTTAAAAGCGTAATTTCCATTACAATACCCTATTTTTGTATTTTCACCTTAACCACTCTCTCCGTTGACGTTCGACGATTTTGATTTTGAATATGAGCTTTTAGATGGCCTTCATGCCATGGGATTTGACCACCCCACCCCTATCCAAGTTCAGGCCATACCCGTTATTCTGAATAATAAAGACCTCATTGCCTGCGCTCAAACGGGTACCGGCAAAACCGCAGCTTACCTGTTGCCAATCCTTAATAAAATCATTGATGCTCCCGATAGTATCCGACACCTCAATACGCTTATTTTAGCCCCCACCCGCGAATTAGCCATTCAAATAGACCAACAAATTGAAGGTTTAGGTTATTTTACGGGCGTGAGTTCCATTGCTATTTACGGTGGTGGCGACGGGGCAGCATGGAGCCAACAGCGAAAAGCCTTGGCCGAAGGAAGCAACGTCATTATTGCTACGCCAGGGCGACTTATTGCGCTCTTACAAATGGGTGAAATCAATTTTAAGAATTTGCAGCACCTCATTCTGGACGAGGCCGACCGGATGTTAGATATGGGCTTCTACGACGACATCATCAAGATTATCAGCTATTTACCCGCCCAACGTCAAACGCTATTGTTTTCGGCAACTATGCCTCCCAAAATTAGAACGTTGGCCAAAACGATTCTCCACCATCCCGAGCAAATCAGTATTGCCGTAGCCAAGCCTGCCGAAGGCATACTTCAACAAGTATATATGGTCTATGATGACCAAAAAATCGCTTTACTCAAACACATTTTAAAAGAAGGACATTACAGCAGCGTCATTATTTTTGCCTCTACCAAAGATAGCGTCAAAAAACTCAATGAAGAATTGAAACGTACTCGTTTGGTAGCCAAAGCATTCCACTCTGACCTTGATCAAAAAGAGCGCGAAGAAATCTTACGTGAGTTTAAAAGCAAGTCGCTACCTATTTTAATTGGCACCGATATTTTGTCACGCGGCATTGATATTGAAGGAATCAGCTTGGTTGTCAATTTTAATGCACCCCACGATCCAGAAGATTATATCCATCGCATCGGGCGCACGGCCCGCGCCGACACCACAGGTACAGCTATCACTTTTATCAACGAAAAAGACTTACGAAAACTGGCGGCCATCGAACGAATGATCGGTAAAGAAATTCCAAAAGTTTCGCTTCCTGCTGCGTTAGGTGCTGCCCCTGAATATAAGTCCAGTTCAACCGCCGATTCTCAAAAAAGACAGGCCAAGAAAAAGCCTTTCAGACGTAAAAGAGGTCCAAAGCCTAATAAGCCTCCTCATAATTCTTCTCCGACGAGTGCTTAAAACAATTTTTGAGTGAGTAGGAACGAAAAGGGAAAACGCTTTAAATAGCGTTCAACTTAAATCCGGCCTACATGCGCTCATCTGTCTTTTTTTCTATTTGTATTTTAGGAACTTTGTTTCTCGCTTGTGGAAACGCAAACCAACAAAATCAATCTGCTGCTACCGATACCACAATGACTATCGCTAAAACTACTTTTGGACAACTACCCGACGGCCAAACTGCCGACCACTATACCCTCCGTAATAAAAACGGAATGGAAGTAAAAATTACCAACTACGGGGGTCTTATCACCCACTTAAATGTGCCCGACAAAAGTGGTGCTTTTGGAGACGTGGTATTAGGGTACGACACTTTGGGCGGTTATCTAAAAGCAAGCCCGTTCTTCGGTGCTTTGGTAGGTCGCTACGGCAATCGGATTGGCAAAGCCAAATTTACGTTGGATGGCCAAACCTATACCCTCGCCGCCAACAACGGCCCCAACAGTCTGCACGGTGGATTAAAAGGATTTGATAAAGTCATCTGGAAAACTGAAGTACTTAATGGGGAAAATGCCCTCAAACTTACCTATGTCAGCAAAGATGGCGAAGAAGGCTTTCCAGGTAACTTAAACACAGAAGTCATTTATCGTTTAACCGATGATAACGCCCTTGAAATTGAATACAAAGCGACTACCGACAAACCCACCATCGTCAATCTTACCAATCACTCGTATTTCAATCTGAGTGGCGGCAAGGGTGATGTGCTAAACCACGAAGTGTCTATCAATGCCGATAACTTTATTCCCGTTGACAAAACACTCATTCCTATAGGCGAAGTTCGTCCAGTGAAAGGCACTGTTTTTGATTTTACAAAACCCAAAGCCATTGGTGCTGGCATCAATGACCCTAAAGACGAGCAAATCAAATTGGGAGGCGGCTATGACCATTGTTGGGTAGTTAATGGCTCGAAAGACTCACTTCGTTTGGCCGCCACTGCCTACGAACCCACCTCAGGACGTTTTATGGAGGTATTCACTACCGAGCCTGCGGTTCAGTTTTATACAGGCAACTTCCTGAATGGCAGCATCACGGGCAAAAATGGCGTAGTTTATGGCAAACGTTCGGGATTTTGTTTTGAAACAGAACACTATCCTGACTCTCCTAATCAGCCTTCTTTCCCAAGTGTCGTATTGCGCCCAGGTGAAACTTACAAGACAAAAACAGTTTATAAGTTTTCGGCTAAGTAGTTCTTTTAGTCCACAGTTGGCAGTCCACAGTCCATTGCTTGCTATTGACCGTGGACTACCAACTGCCTACTGCTTACTGCCAACTATTGACCGTGGACTATTGACCACAAACTACTCTACATCACAAAAATTTGGTCATATCGGATTATTGCATTAGTTTAGCGATTGTCAATAACCAACCCCCACCTTAATAGTATGGCCATGTTAAGCCGCGTCGCTGATTCCATTTATTGGATGAATCGCTACATCGAGCGGGCTGAAAATTACGCCCGTTTCATTGGAGTTAATTTCAATCTGGCACTTGATTTGCCTCCCAATGTCAACGAACAGTGGGAACCTCTCCTGATTGCCACGGCTGATAATTACCTATTTTATCAGCATTATGACGAACCCACGCGCGAAAACGTCATTAATTTTATGACGTTCGACAAACGCAATCCTAACTCCATTTACAGTTGTTTGTTGTCTGCCCGCGAAAATGGACGTACCATTCGTGAAAGTATTTCCAAAGAAATGTGGGAAAATTTAAACGAACTTTACCTATGGATACGCGACATTAAACCCAAAGAGGAGTGGGACCTCAACCACATGCAGGAGTTCTGCACTCAAGTTCGCAACGGTACTCAGCTATACTATGGCGTAGTAGATGCTACGATTACGCGCAATGAAGCTTGGCATTTTGGCCGATTAGGCCGTTTTATGGAACGTGCCGATAAAACGTCGCGTTTCTTGGATGTCTCCTATTTCACTTTGTTGCCCGACGCCGACGTAACGGGTAGCACCCTCGAACTCGTTTTGTGGACTGCAGTACTGAAGTCGGTGAGCGCGTACAATATGTATCGTCAACAATACCAAACGCTTACTCCTACTCACATTGCAGAATTTTTGATTTTGGATAAGCTTTTCCCACGCGCTATGGCCCACTGCATCCGTCAGGCAGAGTTGTCATTGTACGAAATATCGGGCACCCCACTCACCAACCGCTTTAGTAACCAAGCCGAAAAAATGATGGGAAAACTTCGCTCCGAAATCGAATTTACCGAAGTAGAAGATATTTTCAACGTAGGTTTACACCAGTACCTCGACCAGTTCCAAATTCGGGGCAACGAAGTAAGTAAGTCTATTTTTGAGACGTATTTCGACATCAAACCCGTGGATGCGTATCAATTCCAATCTCAATCACAAGGATAAATACTCAAATAAGCATGACTTATTGTCTTGGCATAAAAGTCGAATCGGGACTGGTAGCTATTGCCGATACCCGCCTGACTTCTGGTACCGAAGTGAGTACCAACAAGAAAATTTCCGTTCATCAATTAGAAAACCACTCTCTGTTTATCATGACCTCGGGGCTTCGTTCCGTGCGTGATAAGGCCGTAACGTTCGAGGTGTTAGAAGGACCACAGTTTTAATAAACTCTACAAAGCCGTAAACGCTTTTGGGCAACAAGTGAGCGCGTTGCGCGTGACAAAGAAGCCTTAGACGGTGCTGGTTTGCATTTCAATCTACACGCTATTGTAGGCGGGCAGCTCGAAGACGACGACGAGCATAAACTCTATCTACTGTACCCCGAAGGCAACTGGGTCGAAGTGGGCGAAACCTCCCCATTCTTTGTCATTGGCAATTCCAACTACGGCAAACCCTTGCTATTCAGGAGTTTAAAATACAATTCAACCCTGGCCGAAGCCCTCAAAGTTGGCTTTTTGTCGTTCGACTCTACCCGCGTAAGTGCCAGTGACGTGGACTATCCGATTGATGTAGTGATGTACGAAAGGGATAGTTTTCACCTCACCGAGCATCGCTTTCAGAAAGACGATTTGGCACACTTGTCGCTTCAATGGAGTATGCTTCTCCAAAATTCTGTACAACGCCTCCCCAACGATTGGATGGACCCTATTCTTGAAAAAGTACGCGAAAAGGTGTAGAAGCGGGGCTTGTCTCCGCTTATTTCTAACGTCTATGGCTCTCGGACAACCGAAAGAGGGTACACTCCATGAATTTACAAGTATTCCACAAATTAGCTTACACATATTCTGATGCGATTTCTTTAGATCCGCATACCATTTATTTGCACCCCAAAGCGTACCCGCATCAGCAAATACTGAGCTACTCGCTCAGCATTGAGCCTACCCCCAGTATGTTGGTGCATAACATTGATGCCGAAGGAAATCACCAACAAATTGCCTATTTCCGTGAACCCACCCACCATTTGAATATCTCGGTGGAAATGGCCATTTTATCGGAAGATTTCAACGTTTTTGAATTTGTTCTTTTTCCCTTTGAGACCGAACGGCTTCCTTT
The DNA here is from genome assembly GCA_044228585.1 of Runella sp. Taxonomy (GTDB): domain Bacteria; phylum Bacteroidota; class Bacteroidia; order Cytophagales; family Spirosomataceae; genus Runella. Next base: position 24,130 of record JBGAUP010000050.1, read on the forward strand.
CCAGTATTCAGACGCACTCAAGAAATACTTGCAGCCTTACCTCATTCGCGAAGGGGTCACTACCTACGTCGAACAGTATGCCCGCCAAACCGCCGCGCTCGCTCGGTGGATGACCGTTCCGTTTTTAACAACCCTGTGTCAAGAAATTTACCAAACCTTCGTCTATGAACGCCGCGATGTAGGTGCACCGCTCGCTCCCGAACATACCCTCATTGGACGAAAAGGTTCCTGTCGTGACTTTGCCCAGTTTTTTGTAGCTTGTTGTCGCAGTGTGGGCATCGCTGCCCGGTTTGTGAGTG
>JBGAUP010000051.1:0-24210 GCA_044228585.1 Runella sp.
GTGTACTTCTTGTCATCGTTTTGAGAAAGAGGGTAAAGAGATTGGCCCCGACTTGTCGTTGATTCACAAGAAGTTTGATAAAGCGGGGCTGCTTGATGCCATCATCAATCCAAGCGCCAGTATGGCCTTTGGCTACGAACCGTGGATTATTCAGACCAACGACAAAAATACCTACTATGGTTTTGTGGTGGGCGATGGTGCTACCGTGATTTTGAAAGATGTAGCAGGACAAACCCATAGCCTCAAAGCCAACAACATCGCCTCACGCCAACAACTCAAAAATAGCCTCATGCCCGAGCCTTCGTCGTTGGGCTTGAAAGAAAAAGACCTGTCAGACTTAGCAGGGTATCTGTTGAAATTGAAGTAAAAGCTAAAGCAGTCACATGAAATTTATCAAAAGCGTATTTCTTTTTTATCTATCGTTGGGAGCGATTGCCCAAAACCCTTCACATACATTGTGGTACGACAAACCCGCCTCCGAGTGGTCGGAAGCCCTGCCTTTGGGAAATGGTTTTATGGGAGCGATGGTTTTTGGTGACCCTTTGAAAGAACACCTCCAACTCAACGAAGGCACTTTGTACACGGGTGACCCAAAAGGTACTTTCAAGAATATCAACGTTCGCAAAGATTTCAAACAGGTCAGCGAGTTGCTTCAGGCCAAAAAGTACCAAGAAGCCCAAGCACTCATTGCCAAAGAGTGGCTGGGGCGAAACCACCAATTGTACCAACCCATGGGGGATTTGTGGGTAGAAGTCAACCACCAAAATGCGGCCATTACTGATTACAAACGCAGTTTGAATATCGCCTCGGCAACCGCTACAACGCAGTACAAAGCAGGAAACACTACTTACAAAAGAACGTATTTCGCAAGTTATCCCGACCACATCATTGTCTTAAAAATGACCGCAGAAGGAGGTGGGAAAATAAACGCGACCTTTCATTTCTCAACCCCACATACCCCTACGGCGACCTATTTGGCTCAGGGCAATACCTTGTCTATGCAAGCCCAAGTGCCAGGATTTGGGCTAAGGCGTAGTTTTGAATTGGTAGAAAAACTCGGAGACCAGCACAAATACCCCGAACTCTACGAAAAAAATGGCCAGCGTAAACCTGAGGTTGAGAATATACTATATGGAGAAAAAATAGGCGGTTTGGGCATGTCGTTTGAAACCCGTGTAAAAATTCGGAACAAAGGGGGCATTGTGAAGGCTGAAAAGGACAAAATAAAGGTCAACGATGCCACTGAAGTCATTGTGATTTTGACCGCCGCAACGAGTTATAATGGTTTTGATAAAAGTCCCGCCTACGAAGGTATTGACCCCAAAAAGAAGGTGAATCAATACCTGAAAGCCGTTGAAAACAAAACTTTTCAGGATTTGTATAAAACCCACTTAGCCGACTATAAAAATCTCTTCGACCGCGTTGATATTCAACTCGCCGCCGAAACCGAACAGTCTCGATTGACCACCGACAAACGGGTTTCTCTCTTTGCGAATGGACAAGACCCCTCATTTGCAGCGCTTTATTTTCAGTATGGTCGTTATTTGATGATTGCAGGCTCGCGCCCAGGCGGGCAGCCGCTCAATTTACAAGGTATTTGGAACGACCTCATGGTGCCGCCGTGGAATGGCGCCTATACCATCAATATCAACGCCCAAATGAACTATTGGCCCGCCGAATTGACTAACTTATCGGAATGCCAAGAACCTTTTTTGAAAGCCATCAAAGAGCTTGCCATCAACGGCCAAGAAACCGCCCGAAATATGTACGGCAACGAAGGCTGGGTAGCGCACCACAACATGGACATCTGGCGACACAGCGAACCCATTGACAACTGTAACTGTTCTTTTTGGCCGATGGCAGCGGGCTGGCTTACGAGCCATTTTTGGGAAAAATACTTATTTAACGGCGACAAGGTATTTTTGAAAAACGAAGTATTTCCCTTGCTCAAAGGCGCTGTTCAATTTTATCAAGGCTGGTTAGTGAAAAATGAAAATGGTTTTTTGGTGACGCCCGTGGGACACTCGCCCGAGCAAAATTTTATTTACGAAGATAAAAAACAAGCGACCTTTAGCCCAGGCCCTACCATGGATATGGCTATTGTGCGAGAGTCTATGGCACGCTACGTGGAAGCCTGTCAAATATTAGGAATCAATGACGCCTTTACCCAAAGGGTACAGAAAAATTTATCGCAATTACTGCCCTATCAAATCGGGAAATATGGGCAGTTGCAAGAATGGCAAGAGGATTTTGAAGATGGCGACGTGCAACATCGTCACTTTTCACACCTGTATGCCATCCATCCCAGCAATCAAATCAATCCCCAAACTACGCCCGAGCTCGCCGCCGCCGTAAAACGAGTGATGGAACGCCGTGGTGATTTGGCAACGGGCTGGTCTATGGGCTGGAAAGTGAATGTTTGGGCAAGACTCAACGACGGCGACCATGCCCTAAAACTACTTTCTAATCTCTTCAAACTAATCACCACTCACACCACCCACATGCAGGGCGGAGGCACTTACCCTAATCTCTTCTGTGCACACCCACCGTTTCAGATTGATGGAAATTTTGGAGCAACGGCGGGTATTGCCGAAATGCTCGTACAAAGCCACGCGGGCGAAATCCATTTGCTTCCGGCCTTGCCCCAAGCGTGGCACACAGGAAAAGTAAAAGGGCTAAAAGCACGTGGAGGGTTTGAAATAGACATGGAGTGGGTACAGGGCAAACTCACCAAAGCCGTGATTCATTCAAAACTGGGAGGCCATTGCCGAGTGAGAACAAACGAAAAACTGAGCGCTCAGCATACGAATGTCCAAACAAAAACGGGGGGCAATCCCAACCCTCTTTTTAGTTTTATTGACGCGGGGAAACCCATGGTGCAAAACGTAACAAAGTCCAACGTAATACCTGTTAATCAGGGATTTGTGTTGGACTTTGAAACAGAAAAAAACAAAGAATATGTTCTAAAATAGCTTATTACAGACGCACCACCTCACCCGTACGTACTGATTCGTCGCAGGCAAAAGCAATTTGAAGGCTATTGACGGCATCGGCCATGTGGTCGGTAAGGTCGAGGTCTTCAGTAATGGCCTTTAAGAAATAGGCTTGCTCACGATTACAGAGTTCCTGATGATCAGGCTCATCGGTCAAATTAATCCATTCGTCTTCTTTCACAAAATGGTTGTTGGCATCCAAATCGGCGTGGTGAAGGCGCAGTGATTCGGTTTTGGTATGGGCATCTACGTTGTCGGATTTGCCACTACCGCCCGCTTCTTTGGCCACAATCGAAACACACCCTTTAGGCCCAACGACATCTTTGACAAAGAAGGCAGTTTCGCTCATCATGGGACCCCAGCCTGCTTCATACCAGCCTACCGAACCATCTTCAAAACGAATCTGGAGTTGCCCGTAGTTATAATTTCCTGCAGGAATATCCTCGGTCATACGCGCTCCAATGGCCGACACCCACACGGGTTTTGAACGGGTCATTTGGCACATTACGTCAATATAATGAACGCCACAGTCCACAATCGGGCTGAGGCTCTTCATCAGGTTGCGGTGGACGTCCCACATGTAGCCGTGGCTTTGCTGATTCAGGTTCATCCTCATGACCAGCGGCTTACCTAATGTCTGTGCCAACTCTACAAATTTTTCCCAGGATGGATGATGACGCAAAATATATCCTACTACGAGTTTCTTATTGGCTTTGACCGCTGCTTCTACTACTCGCTTTGCCCCTTCTACGGTATCGGCTACGGGTTTTTCAATAAAAACATGACAGCCATGCTCAAAGGCCATTACAGCAAATGCCTCGTGGGTATCGGGATAGGTAGAAATACAAACGGCATCGGGTTTAGTAGCTTTCAACGCTTCGGCGTAGTCGGAAAACAGTGGATACCCTCCACCTAATTTTTCGTTTAAAACTTCTTTGCTTTTTCCCGTAGAAACAATACCACAGATTTGGAATCCTTCAGAATGATGATAAGCCGTAGCATGAGATGCGCCCATATTTCCGCATCCAACGACCAAAACGCGTACTGGTTGAGAGAGTGTTGACATAGATAGTATAAAAGGGAGTTAATTTTTCTGTAAAAGTACAATTATCACATTTACCTACTACCATTTTACAAAAAAGGGCTACCCTTTTGAGAATAGCCCTTTTCTAAGGTATCTAAATTCATTCAACTTGTTTTTTCTTAAACGGCAGCACTCAACTTTTTTTCTAACTCCAACGCCATTGGTACTAAAACGTAATCTTCGATGATGGCGTGCTTGCGCAGTTCCAATTCAAGAAATTCTACCTGATTCAGGAAGATTTTATAAGGCAATGGAACGGCATCTTCCCCTGAATAGCGCCTAATAAGTTGACTCACCTCTTGCAATTCGTCCTCAATCGGTGAGTGCGCTTCAATAAATTTTTTGATACTGAAATCTGTATTAACATTCCATTTACCTCCCTCAGGAAGCACTTTTGATGCCTCAATTAATTTATGAATATACGGAAAGAGTTCTCTTTCTTCCAAACGAATGTGTTCAATCAAATTGGTTTTATAATCATTGAAAAAGTACGCCAAACTCGCCAATAGCTGATGACTTTGGCCATACTTGCTGAAAATGTGCACCAGAGATTGTTCAATCTCAGGCAATTTTTTGGTGAGATAATACTTATGAGTGGCTTGTAAATAACTCAGAATCTCCTCAATGGAAAATTTTTGCATTTTCTCAAAAGGGAAATCTTCATCATTATTATACAAATCCAAGATAAGCTCTATCAATTCAGGGTTCATGTCAATGGGCTTCCCTCCTACCTGAAATACCTTATTTGGATTCACGCCTTCGTTACCAAAGCGTTCGACCACAAGCTGATAAGTCTTGTCAGTGTCAATAAAATCGTGTAATGCAGCCATTTTTTTAAGTTGGGTTGAATCCAAATCTATGGATTGGTCTCCCTTTAAAATATGACGAAGGTCATGTTGAAACGCTACCAGCCAAAAATGTTTAAAGATAAAGCTGTTTAAACTTTTAGTTAAAAGTGCATTTTACCTCGTTTTGTGTTGGTTGTTTTCAACCGAAATGGGGCGGATAAACGGAGATTATTTTAGCCATTTCCCGAAAGTTTAAACAGGTTCGATACCGCTGTATCTGCTGAAAAACGAAACTAAAATGTTTATATTGAAAGTCTGTGTTTATTGAGTCTTATTTTTAGATAACGGCGCAAAACAAAATCCCGAAATCTTTTATTTCCAAAGTTGTGGGTGCTTTATTTAGAAACAGCATTGTGATAAAAAACACCACGTTTTTGCTCCTTGGTTAAAACAGGGACTGTTCATTGATTAAACTTCGGCCTACTAATCTTTCGACTACATTGGGGGACTGAATTGGACAAATCATCTCCAAAACCCATAATACCGCCCCATCCAGTACGCAAAAAGGTAATACGAGCCACTGTCTTCGGTCTTGCCACCGTCGCCTGAGTCAAATTCTTTGGGATTGGTATTCCAGCGAGAGATACCACTTTCGGGGGTTGCAATGGCTTGGGTGGACTGGAGGCGTTTGAAGCGACTCAACAGCGGGTCTTTGGGCAAATCCCACCGATGGCTGTTTTCCATTCGCCAGTTGATTAAATCAAGCGGGAAGTCCTGAATTTCCTTTAGCGCTATGGGTAAATCACAGGGTTTGTGCAATAACACACTGGCCATTACATTCCAAATGGGCATGTGGTCTGATTGAACGCCTTTCCAACTTCGTTCCAAACTTTTCAAATACATTTCACGGTTGGGGTCGGCCTGGGTATATTTCAAAAGTCCGTAATACGGAAAAAAATTGAGGATGTCGTCCGAATGGCTGGTTTCAAAAGGCCCAAATACTTTGGCGTAAAGCGCGTTTTGGGCATAGCCGTGCTGGTTTACTAAGTATTGATAGTGTTTTTCGTACTTGGCATCGCCCGTAAAGTGGGAGGCCGTTTTGAATCAAAGTCAATCAGGTGATAATCATGATCCACAATGTGGTCCACAATACTTTTTATCAGTTGGCGTACACGTTCTTTTTGGTTTGGGTCGGCGACCAAATCGTAGAAGATAGGTAACGCAAAAAGGTGTCCCGTAATTTCGTCCGAACTGGTGTCGTCCAGCCATTGCCATTGACCATCGGGGGAAGGATGCCAGAGTTTTGGATGAGGCGACCGCGACTGCGTAATGGGATCGGAAGCCAAGGCATACGAACGGGCAGGATAACCTGAAATTCCTGATACTTTTTCGAGCCGTTCAAGGGCTTCAAACGTCCGAATAGCCCTGCTTTTGGCTGCCGTGTCACCCGTAGAAGCGTAGTGAAAACAGGCTGCTACCAAATAACAGGCCGTCCAAAGGCCGTCATTGTCTTCGTTGTTTAAATAACTTGTGGATAAAACGCCTGCTTCTTTTAGCCTTGAATGATTGACCAAGCCGCGGCGATTGTGTCGAAGTTCAATGATTTTTTCAATGGAAGCGGCCTTTTCTTCGAGGGTCATGGACTGACGCTGAATCTGGGCAATGCCTTGGGGAGTTGCCACCCAAACCGTAAGCGAATCAACCACCAAAATATCGTTGACTTGGTTGTCGGGCAGCCAGCGTTTGCCATTAAAATACTGCCATTGAGTTCCTTTTTTGATAACGCCTTTATGCGTTCCCATCCAAAACCCGTGAGTCGTTGGTTTTAAAACCGTGACTGGCCCGAAAGGTAATCCATCTGTGCCGCGAACCACCCAATGATTTCCGTCGCCAGCGATACAGCCTACCGACCAAGGGCTGCTATACACCATGTCTTGACCGTTGCGGTAGCTGGTCAGAGCAAAATACGTTTCTTTATTTCCCACCGCCATGAGGCTTTCGTCAAGGTCAATCCATCGGTCATTGGTACGCCGCCAAAGACCACGATTGGTCGCTACGTACAGTTGCCCTTTGGCATCAATGGCAATGTTATTCACCCGACTGCCTTTGGCCGCTGGTAGCTGAAGCCATTTACCATCCCATTGCCAAAGCCCGTTGTTGGTGCCTACGAATAGTTTTTTTGAGGTTTCCCAGAAAAGGGTCGTAATGGTGTCTTTCGGCGAAAGAGGAGGTTGTGCGATTTGTTTCTCTTTTTTATCGGTATAAACTCCCTGATTACTTGCCGCCCACACATTACCCTCTCCGTCAAGCGCTGCCGTGGTTATTTCGGTGGGATATTTTTGCCCTGTCCATTTACCCGTTTTATAGCGATAAATACCCGTTGACGTAACCGCAATTTGCTGCTCTTTCCACTGAAAAAGCTTCAGCGTATTTTTTCCAGCTTCAGCAGGGAGCATAATGTCAGATTTTATGTCTTGCTGAAAATGTGGGCTGGGCTGGGCAACCAACTGTAAAACGGGTGTAAAAACGGCGAAAAGTAGTAAAAAAACGGAGGTCGAAGGCATAGTATAAGCGTTAGGAAAGTAGGTATGGTATCCGTATCAACTGTTATACGACTCGGTTAGTGGTTTGGGCTACTAAGAATGTTGAAGAGTTTTTGATAGAAAAAAGGGGATTAACCATGTGGCCAATCCCCTTTGTAAAGTACTAATATGGTGCTTCAATCGAGTGTTTTTCACAATTACGACACGGGCTTCATCGCTGGTCGTATTACAGGTATAGGGCGATTGGCCGTAACGGGCTGTGCCATAGCAGGCATGGTTCTTTTGGCCGTAGGCTTGGTTTTGTATTTACGTTGGTACCAAATCAAAAAGCCAGTAATAGGCAAGCTGGCAGCAAATAGACTGGCAAAAAAAGCGATTAGTTTACCCAAAATCCCAAAGTTTTGTCCCGTATGCAAATCACGGTTAGCGTGTTTGATTTTGTCGGCTGTTTTATAATCTGCAAAGAGTTCTGTTTTTAGCGTTTTGCCCGAATATTGGTCAATTTCAAAAACGTTGCTCTTTTTATAGACTTCGTAGGGGTATTTTAAATTGACCTTGACGGATTCTTTTTCATTTTTGGCAAAGTTGATGTGTGCTTCGTTCCAGCCTGCGTACTGAATGGCTACGCTCGCAAAAGCCGCATCGGGGCTAAAACGCATCCCTTCCTGATAAGTAGAAGTTATTTTCTTTGGCTCTTTCATTTTCTGTCCCAACACCGCATACGTCAGGTTTTGAACAGGCTTGATAGCCCACCAAATACCCGTAAGCGTGATAAGCAACAAAGGCAACAGGAAATAAAAACCAAGGGTATTGTGAAGGCTGTAATTTACGATTTGAAACTTGCCTTTCAGTTGCAGATTAAGGGCCGTTTTACGCTGGTTTTTCTTACGAGGCCACCACAAATACAAACCCGATAAAAGCATCACTTCGACGGTATGCAGAAAATCGTTTTCTAAATCGTGTGTGCCGAGCAATTGACCCGTGTAAGGATTAAAAGCATAGGCTTCTTTTTTAGCTTCTTTCTCTTCTTTCGGGCCTTTTTTTGTATCTACCAATTTGACAATCATCGAACGAGAAGGGTCAGCAAATATCCGCACTTGTTCGATTTGTTTTTGGGGAAACTCTTTGGCTACTACTTCTGCCACCGTACTTAAAGGTACTTTTGCTGTATTTTGAGGCTCAACAAAACGGTATTGTTTTTGCGTAAGATTCCGAATTTCGTCTTCAAAAACATAGATACAGCCCGTAATTGATACGATAAGCACCACTATCCCGCTGACCAAACCACCCCAGAGGTGAATTTGACCTAATACTTTTTGGGGCAACGAAATTTTTGTTTTTACCATTGTTGGTTGAGTAATCTGGGATTGACAATTAATTAGACTAATAAAAAATATTCTCAAAAATTATAACTCAAATTAACAAACACTTGGCGGCCTGCGATGTCCTGAATTTTATCACTTACTTGGGCGGTGGTGGTTTCGACGGTTTTTTTGTAATTCGTATCAAAAACGTCAGAAATTCTTACACTTAACAACAACTTCTTTTTTAGCAAACTATGACTTAGACTGGCGTCGAAATACTGAATTGTATTTTCGGCCTTGGTATTAGATATTTTGGGGCCAATACCGTTCCAAGCCATTTGAAAAAATGTATTTTTTCCAATTTCTACATCGGTAATTACCTTGGCACTCCACGCAAATTGGTCTTTGATAGCATCGCCGCCTCCCAGTGTCTCATCATATAATTGGCTACCAAATTTGGAATAACTGACGTTAATGTTCCAGAATGGCAATGGTTTTACTGCTCCAATCAATTCAATTCCTTGAACATAGGCCGAGTTGATATTCATAGGCTTTTCAAGAACCACCCCTGGAGACACATCGGTTGTTATTTTCTGAATCAATCCCTCAATATTTCTTCTAAAAATATTGACCCCTGCATTCCAGTTTTTGGCCGTTTTCAAATATCCCAACTCAAATCCCCAAGCTTTTTCGGGACGGAGGAGTGGATTTCCTGCTTTGATTTTGGCGACATCGCTCGAATCCACAAAGGGACTCAAATCTTTGAAAGCAGCCCGTCTAATTTTTCTGTCTATCGTAAATTTTAAGAACTGTGATTTGTCAATATTATAGACCAACGTAGCACTTGGTAGAGGAATCAAGTAATTGCCTTCGGTGGTAAAAGCCTTGGTTTTTGATTGGTTGAAGAAGGTTGTGTATTCTGTTCTTAACCCCAAAATAGTACGAATTTTTCCCGTAGTCAGTGTCCCTTGCACATAGGCGGCATAGATATTTTCTTGGCTATCAAAGTTATTGACGGGGCTTACCGTGGTAAGGTAGGCCGCCTTTGTATAGTCATATTTGTCTATTTTTTGGAGACTTTCACGATTACGACCACTAAATTTTAGACCTGCGTTCAACCCCAAAAACTCATTTTGTTGCCACGTAAAATCGGTTTGCAAAAAGTTATTGCGGTCGTAGCTATCTTCAAATGTATTGGTGAGTGTGGGTTTGTTATCCAACGCTACTCCAACGGCATTGAGCTTTTGGTCAGTTTGGTACTTGGGTTTAGGATAAAAACCATCTACGTGTATGTAAGAGATTGTCAAACGTCCCTTTTTGGCAAAGGTTTGGGCCAAATTGAGGGCATATTCATTAAATTTAAAATCCTCTATTTGTTCTTCTGTTCGGAACGTTCTTGAAGAAAAAGTCCTATCTACTTTTAAAACCTCGGTATCTTGGGTTTTGACTTTAATTTCGCGCTGAAACCCTTTGATAAATTCCGCCCCAATCTGAGCTCCTTTCCATAAATCCCACTTTGAGCCTACTTTTAAGTTATAGCTACTGATGTCGCGGTTTTCTTTAGAAATTACGTTTTGATAGCCAGATATCGCATTGTTTTTGTACAGTGTTATTTTGTTGTTTTCAGTAATTGCATTGCCATGTTGTAGCATTACTTGGTTTTGGTCATAAAAACCATAGACTTCTCCTGTGTTAAATTTATGGGCAATTTGAGCCGAAGCATTATATCCTCCTTGACTATTAACTCCGCCCATGAGCTGTCCGTGGGTTCCTAATTTGACATTTTTTTTCAAAATGATATTTACTACTCCATTCATCCCGTCGCCATCATATTGAGCTCCTGGGTTAGCAATAATTTCGATTCGTTCTACTGCCGACGCGGGAATTTGTGTTAGTAATACTTCACGGTTATTTCCCGAAATTCCTGCGTTTTTTCCGTCAATTAAGACCAAGGTATATGATTTCTCCAAACCGCGATAGCGAATATCACGAGGCACACCTGGAGGCCCTCCCATCGCGGTAGATGGCATAAGTCGAAGCATATCACCTACCGAAGCTCCCTGTGCAACGGGTAAATCGGCAGTGGTATAGACGATTTTTTGAGGTTCAATCTTTGTAACTCCGATGTTTGATTTTACAACCACCTCGGCTAAATGATTGATTTTGGCTTTTACCTCAATTTCATTCAATGCGATTTCTTTACTTTGAGAAGTAACTACAATCCCCGATTGAGATAGATTCTCATATCCTATGGCACTTATTGCCAACTCATAGGTATCAGGAGTGAGATTAGAAAACAAAAACTCGCCATTTTCTCCCGAAAAACCACCTTTAACCACTCCTTTCGACGAAGTAAGTTTAATAGTCGCAAATGGCACTGGTTCTTTTTGGGTTTTGCTAAAAAGTTTGCCACTTACTTTGGCTTCTTGCGCCATTACAGAAAGGGAGAGCAGCCATGCCAACCCAAAAATGGGAGTAAAGTAAGATTTCATGTGTATATTTTAATTTTTATTTAGACCTATTTTAAATAATAGCACAAACGTAGGACTTGTTTAGATTTATTCCAAACAATTAAAGCTTTAATTTTGAATTAATCTAAATAACACAAACAAAGGCAAGGACTTTTATCAATAGAGAATTGATGGAAGAGAAATTGATGGGAGTTATTAAAATTTCAGTTTAGGCTCAACCCAAACGATGGTTAAGCAAACAACAAAGAGTACAAACCAAGCCCGTTCAGGTACTTGGGCTTTTAAAGAGTGTTCCGAAGAGGTATTATTTATGGTTTCTGCTTGGGTATGTGCTTGCAATGTTTCTACAATTTGGTTCGCTTTTGACACCTCGCTTGTGGTTTCTTCTACATACACCTCCAAGGAGTCTTGAAAAGGTTGCCAGCCCGATTTTCTAAATATATAGTCGGTAGTCGAGGTAAGTGTATTCAAGCTGGAGGCATGTAGTTGAACTGTGTCATTGGCAAGGAGTAACTCACTAACAGTCTGAGGAAACTTATTCAACACAAAGCCAGATTTCGCATCTTTCCAAAGTGGTGCGTCGGCTTCGACATTCGCTTCAAAAGGTGGATTTAGCTGTTGCAAAATTGCTGACCAAATTTTGGCGTAAGCCAAACTATCACCGCTCAACTTCAATGAAAATGTTTCATTCAATAAACTCACACCTACTTTTCCGCCAACTTTTTGAACAGCCACTGGTAAACCTGTGACGATTTTTTGGTTAAGGTTTTCTTCCAACTGATACGGCAAAGCCGTCACCCCGTTTCCGATGGAACGACTTTCTTCATTTGATATTTTCTTCAAGTGCCACTTTGTACCGAGGGTAGCATTTATACTTTTTACTGCTTGTTCAGGATTTGTTACATTGAAAAAAAGCACACTTTTCGCATCAGAAATAGCTTTTTTTACCAACGGATGGGCGGCATTCTCAGGATTAGTAATAATTATGTCAGGGATAAAAGTTTTTTGTTTATCGAAACGATTGATGGAGACTTTGCTTTGCGTATTTTTAGCAATGGTGGTAAACATTTCAACACGATTGCCATTTTTTCCTAACCATTCTGCCAGCGTTTTACTCTCAAAATCAGGGTTTTCCAGAATGAAATAAATAGAAGACGATGGAGATTTTCGGGAATAAAAATGCACTTTTTGTATTAGCTGATTTCCTAACTCCAATGAGGTTTCGGTTCGACCGACAGCAAACGCAGGAAAGCGCAATTGAAATGACTGAAACCCTTTTGACAGAGAAACGCTGTCCAGAGTTTGGTTTCCATACTTTATTTTAAGCATTTTGGGTTCCACCACTTCAATTTTTCCAGTAATTTCTTGAAACTCCCCTCTCCGAACCATTGCCTTCCAACGAATGTCTTGCAATTTATCGGGTTTAAATGAAGGCAACCAATGGAGTTCTTTTGAACTCAATTCGCTCAATATCAATGGACTAAAATCTTGACCTAACAAATAAATAATTCCCAACCGACTCACAAAACTCGGATCCTCGGATTTGCGTTTATTAAAGTCCTTAACGGTAAACGATTCGGTTATTTTCAGACTATCTTGGGCTTTTTGGATAACATTTGTGGTAACATTTTCGCTTATGAGCAATACACGGTTGGTATTGCTGGAAAATTTCCACTGAGGTTGAATGATAAACAACAACAAAACAACCCACAGCAGAACATTTAATCCTAAACGCACCCTTAAACGGTATTGGGGCAGTGATTTTACTCGTAAAATTGACCAAATTTGTATAACTAATAAGAGAACTAAGGCCGCATAAATCAGCCAGTCAATAGCCATAAATGAGGAAAAAATGGTGAGTAAGTTGTTGTAAATAGCCATTTATTGCAAGTTTTTCCAAAATGCTTTTTCCAGTTTTTTCTCATTGGCGTAAGAAGGATTGGAAGGGGCATTTGTCTGGGGTAATGAACTGCCAATCAATTGATAAAGCTTCGTTTTTAGGGTATTTTTTTCAGAATTTGAAAGGTTTTTATCGCCAGCCATTTTTTGTAGCAAACTCAAAATAGTCCAATTCGATAGGCTGCTGTTCATGACTCGGTTGGTTAGGTAATGCCCCAATTCCAACACTTTTTGCTTTTGAACACTTTTCAGTTTTTGCCCTTCTTTATGATATTCAATAATGCCCATCACCTCGGCCAGCAACCGCTCCACTTGCTGCTGAGAATACACCCGTTCGCTGCGATAAGCTTCATTGTAGTTTTTCAACTCGCCTGTCAGTCGTTTCTCTTTTTCTTTGATGGGCGGCGGATCGAATTTTTTGACAAACGTACGCGCCCGTTGGTTGCGCCGATTTGAGGTATTCTAAGGCTTTCTTTTCAAAAGGAATCGCTTTTTCGGGTTCGTACAGCCGCAAATGTAGCTCCGATTGCCACATTTGCTCCAACGCCATTTTTAACAAACTCCGGGTGGATTGCTCATAGAATGTGTTGGCTTCGGCATCGTCGTGCGAGTGGACGTATTCTTCCAAAATGGCTGCTACGGGGTCTTTATCATCCGCCTCTTTTTTGCCGCCTCCGTGGTTGTGTCCCTCATGTCCACCCGATTCCACACTTTCTTCGCCTTGGTCGTGGGCATGGACAAAACCGTGCAGCAAGGCAAAACCCACAACCGCATCGCCTTGGCTATCTTTGGGGAGTGCATTGCCCCCCCCAATAGAGGTTTCAAACTCTTCGCCCAAATATTGACCATAGCGCAAACGAAGCGTTTTTTGGTCAAAACCGATTTCGTTGGAAGTACTGTTGAATTCTTTTGCAGTAATCTTAGCCTTTTTGGCAAGCAGTTTTTCAGTATCAATGATGATTTGTCGCTGACTTCTGAAATATTCGGGCAAAATATTCATCGCCATCGTCGCCAATTCGGCTTCTTCTACTTTGGAAGTGTCTTTGTAAACCACAAAGTACGTATCTGATTTGGTGAAATTGGGTTCAGGGCGTTTGTTATCAACAGCGGCCCAGTAGTAGTACAGTTCGTCGCCTGGAGCAAAATTAAGGGCTTTCAAATCAATGGCTTGAGCCACTTTTGTCTCTTTAAAATTGGTTTGGGCGATGGGCAGCTTTATTTCACGGAACTTCACATTTTCGCCCGAACCTCTTGCGACCGTAGCCACAATAAACGCCTGATTCACCAAAAAATCATCCGAAATCTTGGCTGAAATGGACAGCTTTTTAGGGTCTTTAAGAAAATGGTATTGGTACAATTCCTTGGATGCAGGTTCAATTTTAGGAGCCAAATCAGGAATAGCCTCTAAGCGATAAAAGTCTGACTGATAAACCAGTGAGTCTCTCCAATACGCTTTAAAACCATACAAACCCGAGTTGTACAATTGGTCGGAGTATTCAAAACGATCTCCTACTTTTTTAAAAGGTAATTCTTCACCCCGATTATTGGTCAATTTTACAGATAATTCGGACGAATGCGTAAATTCCAACTGCCATTTAAGACGGGAACCATTGATGGATGAAACATTCAAATCTGACACAACTCGAATGGGCAATTTGGTATAAGGAGGTGGTGTAATCGTTAGCTGAGCAGAAGCAAACGAAGGGATAATTTCTTGATTTTTTGGCACTTGTACTTGAATCAATTGCCGATTTGCATTCCCTTGTTTTTCATTTTTCATCAATGGAATTCCGTAACGCAATCCCAGACAAGCCAAAAACAATCCCAAATACATCCACAATTGAGAAGGCAATACGCGCGGTATTCTTTGAAGTTGATTTTTTTCAAGCAATCGTTCCAACTGCAACTGCTCGGCCACGTTAGGGTTTTCAATTTCCAGCAATTGAAGACTATACTCAGTATCGTGAAGCGTTTGGTGAATCAGTTGAATGGCTTCGGGACGCTTGTTTTGAAAAAGACCCGTCAAGTACGCCCCAATAGCAAATCCAACAACGGCCATTATGGCAGAAACCATCCAAGAGGATGAAACTATCGAAACCAATAACAGTACCGAAACCGTCGCCAAAACACACCTTACGAAAGCGCCAGCATATAGTTGGTAACTTACCCCGTTGATGATTTTTTGCAGTTGATTCATGCGTTTTTCTGAATAGCTAACCAACGTTCCATTCCGAGAATAATCACAAAAAACAATAAAAGTAACTTTGAAAACCATGCTTCGTTTTCCGTACCCGTTTGTTTTTGAGTGCTTTCCGTTTTAAAAAGCGATTGTAATTGTTGTTGACTTAATGGTGTTTGTTTTGGATTTAATTCAAATTGCTGTACCAATAATTCTCCTAAATACTCTGGTAATTGACCGTTAGATACTTTTTCTTTTATTAGCGAAAAAGGAATTGTATTGATTTTTTTAGAAAATCCTCTAACATCAAATAGGGTTTCTCTATTCGTAAAAATCCAATCATATTTTTTGCTCGAATCCAATTGCTCATCAATAGAAAATTCGAGTTGATATACATCCTTTAATGCCTTTAATGAAGCTTTAATAGCCTGTTTTTCAGCATTATCAAGATTTGTTAGTAACGCATTTATTACTCCATTATGTACTGGTTGCACTTCAAATTTTTCATTGGACGGCAACATTGTCGTTATCGTTAATTGGTTGGAGGAGTTGACAAATAGCTTTTTTTTATTGGGCAGTTCAAGATAAGGTTTAAGTAGCCTTGGGGTTGAATCTATCACCGAATGTACCTTAAATTTAGTCGGAACAAAGATGTTTGACACTTGGCTTAATGACTGATTATTAACCAAATACAGCTCATACTGCACTTTACCAAATGGGTGGTTAAGTTCATCCACTTTATTGATACAGGTTTGTAGCCTCCCAGCCCCCAACGGGGGAGCAAAGGATAGATTTGAAAGGTCTTCAACAGGAGTAATTTTATTATCAATCCAATACACTTTTTCACCTTTTTTCAGGGCTTCATCCAACTCGAACCTGAAATTACTGACCACTAACGAGTTGGCTTGTACTAAGTGTATTTTAGGGTACGAATCACTCTCCAATAATTCGTTAAGTATCGGCTTTGACAACAGAATAACGAGCAAAATCAGCAATAAACATCTGATTATCAACAATAATAGATTATCTAATCGAATCCCTTTAGACTGTTGCAGGTCTTTTTCAGTAAGCCATTGGGTAGCTGCCCAATTCAACAATTGTCCCTTCTTTTGATGCCAAAAATGAAGCGCAATAGGAATTCCTATTGCCAAAGCGCCCCACAACATCAAAGGGTTTAAAAACTCCATTTGTCTTTGAGTAATTGTTATAACACAGAGTGAAACTAAGTTTTTCACAGAGTTCACGGAGGAATTTAACTCTGTGCTTACCTCTGCGTAACTCTGTGGTTCATTTTTTTTAGGTTTAAAATCCTCTCATCCTAAATGCCTCCGAAATCACTTGCGCAATGGGTTCCTTTAAAGTAGTTCGAATCTAATGAAAATGGGGTAATGGGTTCCTGTAAAGTAGTTCGAATCAAATGCACATGGGGTATCCGAAGAGCTTCGTCCAAATTTGCCAAATACGTTTGTGCTTTTTGTCTTACTTCTTCCCGAATTGCCGAAGCTTCCAACTCAATTTCTCTCCCTGTTTCTAAATCCTTAAATCGGTAAAAACCAGTCAGATTAAAACTCAACTCCTCTTCTCCAAGCACCTGAAAAATAAGGACTTCGCGACGTGGATTGGCTACACTCTCAATGAGTTTCAGCCATTCATCATTCACTTGTAGAAAATCCGAAGCCAATACAAATAACTCTTTTTGCTTTTGTTGAAATTTCGGTTCGCCACCCGTTGGAAATTTTGGATTTTTGTTCTGCCAAACCCCATCAGCTTCAGCTTTCTCCAATTCATACAAAATACGCTGAAACGCCTGTTTTCCTGTGGGGACAAGTGTTTCTAAATCACTGTTGTGTAAACCGTACAAACTCATTTGGTCGCTTTGGCGATAGCCCAAATACGCCAATGAGGCCAACAGAATTTTGCAATAATTTAACCGACTGACGCCTCTTTCTTCGTAATTCATTGACCCCGACAAATCCAGCACAAAACGAATATGAAAATTACTCTCCGTAGCCGATTCTCTCACCAAATGTTTTTGGGTACGGGCGTAGAGTTTCCAATCAATTCGCTTGGGGTCGTCGCCGGGTTCATAGTGTCGGTATTGTTCAAATTCAACCCCTATTCCTGATCGTTTACTGCCATGAATCCCCAGCATCAATTCTTCACTGACCAATTTGCCAGCGAGTTGGAGGTTGTTGAGTTTGATAAGGTCAGTAATAAGCATGAAAATTATCCTTTCAACAATTGCTTAATCACATCATCCGTGGTGATATTTTCGGCTTCGGCCCTAAAATTCAAGGCAATACGATGGCGCAATACGGGATAAGCCAGCGTTTGAATATCTTCTGGAATGACCGAAAATCGCTGATTTAATACCGCCCTTGCTTTGGCACACAGAATCAACGCCTGTCCTGCCCGAGGGCCAGCCCCCCAGCTGCACCATTTCTTCACATAAGCCGAGGAGGTAGTTTCAGGCCGAGTGGACCTTACCAATTGATTTACCTTTACAATTAACTCTTCATCAATGTGGACTTGTCGGGTCAATTTTTGTAAATCAATGATTTCTTTATCCGTAAGAATCGTTTGCAATTTTTGGGACATAATGCCCGTCGTACTCTTTAAAACGTCTAACTCCTCCTGTTCCGAAGGGTAACCGAGTTTGATGTAGAGCAGAAAACGATCTAACTGTGCTTCGGGCAAGGGGTAGGTACCTGCTTGTTCAATGGGGTTTTGGGTAGCAATAATCAGAAACGGACGCGGTAAGTCATAGTTGATTCCCGCATAGGTCACTTTGTATTCCTGCATGGCTTCCAACAACGCCGCTTGCGTTTTGGGTGGAGTACGGTTGATTTCATCGGCCAAGACGATGTTGGCAAAAATCGGCCCTTGGTTGAATTTGAAAAACTTTTTACCCGTTTCGTGGTCTTCTTCCAAAATCTCGGTACCGATGATGTCACCCGGCATCAAATCGGGTGTAAACTGTACCCGTTTGAATTTCATTTCGAGTGCTTCGGCCATTGTTTTGACCATCAACGTTTTAGCCAATCCCGGCACGCCTTCCAGCAAACAATGCCCCCCTGCCAGTAATGAAATCAAGATTTCATTGATGACTTCTTGCTGCCCGACGATGACTTTGCCAATTTCTTTTTTAAGGTGTGGTAATTTCGATACCAGTGATTTAAAGTGGGTTAAGTCTTTCGTTTCCAATCTCCTAAACGGTTGTTAATGCGTACATAATAATGTTTACTCCAAATTTGGTATTGTCTTCGGCCAACCAGCGTTTATTTCTAAAATCGTAATCCCATTCACAGCCATAATCTTTGTTGCTATACAATACCCCGATGCGCCCGTTGATTTGAATAGCTTTTAGGTAGTCATGTACCAAGTCATCACCCCAGCCGTTGAGTTCAAAACTTGTCGTAGGCGGCCCCTCAAAGTGAAAAAACGAATGATAAATAGGATGTGTATTCGGAATCTTTTGCAACGCCTTTGGGCCAAAAGTGCGTGCCATTTCCTGTTCAAACGATTTGGCAAAAAGCCCGTCAATGTCGTGGTTGCAATCATCCACAAAGACAAAACCACCATTTTCGACGTATTTTTTAAAATGGTCGCGTTCTTGGCTCGAAAATTCGACCAACTTGTGTCCGCTCAAATAGCAAAAGGGGCTGCTGAACAGCTCATTGCCCGTCAGCGGCACTATTTTTTCTTTTTCGTCAATCGGCACGGTGGTATATTCCACCAATGAGTTCAGGAGATTGGAAGGCATCCGCTGGTCGGTGTCCCAATCTCCCGAAGCATACTGTATCCGAGTGAAAACAAATGGTCTCATAAGCCCCTATACGGCGTCCGAAAGCGATGAAAACGTAAACTCCCTGATTTTCATGGGTGGAAGTATATAGTTTTGGTCTGATTCCGTACTTACTACACGTTCTGGTTTGCCCAAGGTTTCGAGGTTGTTCAACATGATAATCGGGCTTTCGTTGAAGCGGAAGTTTTTGATAGGGTATTTGATTTTTCCGTCTTCGATGTAAAATGTACCGTCACGCGTAAGCCCTGTGAGTAAAAGCGTTTGAGGATCTACAGGGCGGATGTACCAGAGTTTGGTCACCAAAATACCGCGTTTGGTACTTTTAATCATTTCGTCTAAGGTTGCCGTTCCTCCCGCCATAATCATATTGTTGGGGTTAGGGACAGGCTTCACTCCTTTTTTCTGTGCCCAGAAACGAGAGTACGAAAGGTTTTTGACGACGCCTTTGTCAATCCAGAAGGTTTTTTCCTGAGCTTGTCCATCGCCCGACCACGCCGCTGCGGGCAAATCGGGATGTGTAGGGTCAGAGTAAAATGTAACACGCTCATCTACAATCTTTTCTCCTAACTTGGTTTTGCCTCCAGCCTTGCTAAAAAACGAACGGCCTTCGTCAGCGCTACGGGCATCCATGCCAAAAAATATATTTTCGAGCAATACCGCCGCCGCAGTCGGCTCTAAAATCACCGTGTATTTGCCAGGTTCAAGGGCTTTAGCACCCCTCGAACCCAAGGCCTTTTGGACTGCCACTTTGGTAGCCGCCGCCGTGTCTAATTTAGAAAAATCGTTGTAACCTTTGGCCACATACCCCGACCCTGTACCATCATCGGTTCGCACTGTCAGCGAAAAATTAACGTTGGTATTGCGATAATACGCAAACAATCCTTTTGAGTTCATCAGCGCCGTAAAACCTTTACGGTCTTCTAAGAACCCTGCGGCGGTGAGTCCTTTATCGCTCGACAAAGCCAAGCTTTTGGCGACAGCATCTGCACGTTTGTCGGGTGTCACACTCGCCGTTGATTCAGAGTAACCATCCGATTTAATGTACTGCTGAGGTTCCAATACACCCATGTATTCGGGGTTTTCGGGCGCAAGCTTTGCCAATTCTTCCGAACGACGAACGACCTTTTCGAGCGAAGCATCGTCAAATTCATCAATGGTGGCTACTCCTACTTTTTTACCAAAAGCCGACTGAACGGCCAAGTTTTTGTTGGTAAGTGCTCCACTTGTAGATACTTCATTGCGTGCATAGCGAAGGTTTCCTCGGTATTCTCCAGAAAGATTTACTTCACATTCATCGGCCTTCGAAAAGCTCAACACCTTCTTTAATAAGGCTTTGGCTTCTGTTTCAGTTAATATAACAGACATTTGTTTGTTCGAGATTAAAGTTTTTGTTGGATTGTCGATGTTCGATTGCCAATTGTCGATTTCAGACGGGGCCGCCTACGCAGTGTCAATGTCTAAAATCGGCAATCAGCAATTGGAAATCGAAAATTAAATTTTACGCGCAGTATTGATGACGTTTACGCCATTAAAACGAGCCGTCGAACTTCCGTGCGAAACGGCACTCACCTGTTGCGGTTGCCCTTTTCCATCAAAGAAAGAACCGCCCAGACGATAATCGCGCTCGTCACAGACTTTCACACAAGAATTCCAGAACTCCTGCGTGTTGGATTGATACGCCACATCTTTGAGCATACCCGCAATCTGACCATCCTTAATTTCGTAATACAATTGTCCTCCAAACTGGAAGTTATATCGCTGTTGGTCAATCGAAAATGAACCATCCCCAACGATATAAATTCCTTTTTTCACGTCCTTAATCATCTCGCTTACCGAAAGAGGTTCTTTGCCTGGAGCTAATGAGACATTGGCCATGCGCTGAAACTGTACCGAGCTCCAACTGTCGGCATAACAGCAGCCTTGCGATTCTTTTTCTCCAATGATATGCACTTGGTCGCGAATAGCCTGGTAGTTGACCAGCGTCCCTTCTTTTACTAAATCCCACTTTTTGGTTTCTACCCCCTCGTCGTCCCAACCTACCGCTCCCAACGAACCCACTTGGGTTTTGTCAGCAAACAGATTCACTTCCTTACTTCCATAATTGAAATTTTTACTTTGCCATTTATCTAAGGTCGCGAAAGAAGTTCCCGCAAAGTTGGCTTCGTAGCCCAGCACCCGGTCGAGTTCGAGCGGGTGCCCAACTGACTCGTGAATCGTCAACCAAAGGTGTGATGGGTCCAGAATCAAATCATATTTGCCCGCCTCAACCGATTTTGCCGCCAATTTTTCTTTGGTTTGTTTGGCTGCCGAAATCACGTCTTCCAGCATATCATATCCCTTGTTGTAGCGAGTAGTAATTCCCGTTACTTTGTCTTTGGGATTGACTTGAAGGTATTCATAGCCCATTCCCACGGGCGCACTCAACGCCTGACGTGTTTCAAACTTACCCGTTTTTGGGTCAATGGTGGTCACAGCAAAAATAGGCCAAATGCGGTGGATGTCCTGATCAATGTAAGAGCCGTCGGAGGAAGCAAAATACTTTTGCTCGTTCACCATAAACAGCACCGAATTGACGTAGTTAGCTCCATTTTTTAACGCGGCATCATTGACTCCCAAAAGCAAATCAACTTTCTCTTTAATGGGGACTTCAAACGCATTTTTCTGAATCGGTGCTTTCCAACTTACTTCGCCGTACCCTTTTTGAGGTGCCAGTTGAACGGGTTGTTTCATCAACTTAGCATTGGCCTTGGCAATAGCCACGGCTTCTTCGGCAGCTTTAGCTGTATCGGCTTCCGATTTGGCATCCACTACCGCGGCAAAACCCCAACAGCCGTTGGCAATGACCCGAACGCCCACGCCATACGATTCCGTATTGACAATGTTTTGCACTTTGTCTTCACGCGTAACGACAAATTGTTGTAAATAACGACCAATGCGTACATCCGTGTAAGTAGCTCCTTTGGCTTTGGCTGCATTGAGAGCGGCATCGGCCAGGCGTTTTTTGAGAGCAACATCAATGCCGCTTTCCAGAAGGGCTTCCTGAGAAACATAGTTTCCCATGATGGGTACATTGGGCAACATCATTGCACCCAATCCCATGCCCGATAATTGCATAAAATCTCTTCTTTTCAAGGCTTGTTTTCTTTTTAGTTGGTTGTATGGGTAATAACGATTTTCGATTTCCAAATGGGAATTATTGATTTTAAACCAATCTTTCCAAATACATTCGGAAAGATTGGTTTTTCCCGACGAGCAAAATTCCTAATAAATATAATCTTATTTTTCCCTCAGAAAGGGTGATTTTGATGAACGGTAAGGGAAAGTGGAAAGGCTATGGTGTAAAGATTAAAGTGAGAAGGTCAGACAATAGTCATACCTTGTCACGGATAATAACTTAATCAACTCCCCTCCTACACTTTACACCTTGACCTTTACACTCCTGATTAGACTGCGTCTGACAAGCTAGTAAACGTAAAATCCCTGATTTTCAATGGGGGAATCATATTGCCATTGACTCGCGTAGGAGTTCCCATCGCTTCTAAGTTATTCAACATGATAATCGGGCTCTCGTTAAAACGAAAGTTTTTGACAGGGAACTTGATTTGACCATTTTCGATGTAAAAAGTACCGTCACGGGTTAGCCCCGTGTAAAGAAGCGTTTGGGGATCTACGGCGCGGATGTACCAAAAGCGAGTCACCAAAATACCTTTTTCAGTACTTTTGATGAGTTCTGCCAACGACTGCGTTCCGCCTTGCATAATAAAACCTTGCGGAGAAGGCACGCCTTTCACACCTTGTTTTTGCGCCCAATAGCGCGAATAAGCCATGTTTTTTACCACGCCTTTGTCAACCCAAATTACTTTTTCCTGAGGACGGCCTTCTCCAGAGGCACCTCCGCCACCTCCTCCGCCGCCACCAGCTCTTCCTCTTGGCGTATCAAAACCCGCTTTGGGAATATCAGGATGCGTAGGGTCGGAGTAAATGGTTACTCGTTCGTCAAAAAGTTTTTCACCCAAACGAGTTCCTCCTCCTTTTTTACTTAAAAAACTGCGGCCTTCGTCAGCACTACGGGCATCAATGCTACGCATCATATTTTGAATCAAATCAAGGGCTGCCGTTGGCTCTAAAATCACGGTATATTTTCCTGGCTCAATGGCTTTTGCTGAAACAGACGCCATAGCTTTTTGCATCGCAATCTCGGTCGCTGCTTTGGCGTTCAGTTTAGAGGTGTCGTTAAAATCGCGGGCTACGTAGCCAGAGCCAGTTCCATCAGCCGTTCTGACAGTTACTGAAAAATCAACCGAAGTAGATTTGTTATAACCAAACAACCCTTTGCTGTTGCCCATAGCCACAAACTCGGTGGTATCCTCCAGATAACCAGCTGCGGTTAGGTTCTTCTTTTTGCAGGGGTCAATGCTGTCAAAAGCGACCTGAGCGCGGTAAGCTGGGTCTATATCTGCCGTACTTTGAACAAAAGTAGGATTCTCCGAATAGGTCTGTGGCCCCAGCATAGGCATATATTCAGGATTTTCGGGCGCGAGTTTGGCAATTTCTTCGGCTCTCCGAACTGTTTTTTCCAACGATGCGTCATCAAATTCGTTGATGGTGGATGAACCCGAGCGTTTGCCAAATACCGCCGTCACTGCCAGCGCCAAGTCATAAGACTCACCGCTGGTAGAAACTGTGTTGCGTGCATAACGGATATTTCCTGTACGGCTGCCCGTCAGAATCACGCTCATTTCGTCGGCCTTTGAAAACGCCAACACTTTATCTATGATTTTTTTAGCTTCTTCTTTGGTTAAAATAGCCATTGTTGATGTCGTTTTTTAGTTATCCGATATTTCTACCAGTATTGATGACATTGACGCCATTGAAGCGTGTGGTGGAGCTTCCGTGCGAAACAGCACTTACTTGAGAAGGCTGCCCTTTGCCGTCGAAAAACGACCCAAAGGTGCGATAATCATCTTTATCACAAATCTGCACACACGAGTTCCAGAACTCTTGCGTGTTTGACTGATAGGCAACGTCGTCCAACATGCCCACGATTTCTCCGTTTTTGATTTCGTAAAACAATTGTCCACCAAATTGGAAGTTATACCGCTGTTGGTCAATCGAATACGAGCCGCGACCAATAATGTAAATAC
>JBGAUP010000052.1:0-25547 GCA_044228585.1 Runella sp.
ACGGGTAGATGTTATTAAGCCTTTCTACGTCCAGAATCGTACTCAAAATATCTATAAAATAGACGCCAACGCATTAAGAGATGACGACAACGACCCTATTGTTGTTATTCCTGTCGTAGAAACACTACCCGAAGGAGCCAAACTTTCTTCGGCAGGCGAATTGACTTGGCATCCATCACTTACTCAGTTTAATAATTTAAAAACGACTCCTATTTTCATTGACTTCTTGATAGAAGACCAACCCGCAAAAGCCCGCGCGAAAGGCCGACTTAAGGTAGAAGCTACTCAAATGGATTTGCCCCCGAGTATCATACAAATACCTAAAGGAGTGTATTTTAAATCAAAAGAAAACGCCACCATCAACCTTAAGTTTTTCTTGTCAGACCCTAACGGGGACGATGACATCGCTACTTTTGATTTTGTAACCGACAATCCTGACGTACCTACCAGTACACTTGTGCGAAATACGGCTAATCAATACGAGTTTATTTGGACACCCACATACGATTTTGTAAAAGACCCCCACGATTCTCTTTCCTTTCAAATTACATTTTTTGTGATTGACAAAGAGCAAAATCGTGATGAACAGAAAATCAATTTTACCATTTTAAATGCTGTCAATGAAGCAGAAAAAGACAAGCAACTGTACGGATTATATCGGGCTGCCTTGGTAGAAGCATGGAATCTTGTAACTCAACTCAGCGAAAAGGAACAAGAACTCAAAAAGTCTTATTTAAAAGCAAAAAAAGGCAAAAAGAACCGCTCTATGGTCAATGCTGGCTTAGGAGCTACTACGGGGCTTTCGCCTGCTGTCATCAAAGTTCCTCAGACAAAATCCATTGTATCGGCCATAGGAGGCACTACGATTGTAACCATTGGCGCATTAGAAGCGGCAGAAGTGATTGGTAAACCTTTGCGAGATTTATTAGACCGATACAATTATGTGTTGGAGAAGAAAATCGAAATTCAAAACAAAGGAGATGTTTTTGCCCGTGAGTTTGCCCTCAAAGCAGCTCGCCGCCAAAATGATTTTGCCAAAAAACGAGATGAATTTAAAGCCGCCCTCGCTATTAAAGGGCTTGTTACTTTAGATTTAGATGCGGGTTGGGAGAATAAAAAAGAAGCGACCGACAAAGCAATCGGCCGCTCTTTTAAAGATTTTACCCCTCTTGAAGTTAGTAATCGTACGCGACAACAATAATTTTGGGCAATCGTCGGTCGGCTCTTCCTCCTTAGTGATGGCCGTCCGACGATTCAGCAATCATTTCGTCACCTTCAATTTCCCTTGCATCAAAGTATGGTGTCCTGGGAAAGTACACAAAAAGGTGTAATCTCCTGGCTCACGAGGAGCAATAAAGTAAATGGCTTCACTGGTTTCTGGCTGTAGGATATTGGTATGAAATAACACATTTGTTGATTTTGGAATGTATTGCATATCAGACCCTTTCAATCCTAATTTGATAGCGGCTTCTCCTACGGGGTTGGCTGTGCCAGGTTTCACGATAACACAGTTGTGAAGCATATCGTCATTATTGTTAAAAACCCATTTTACCTTGCTCCCTGCTTTTACTTGAACATCCGTCAAATCAAACTTTAGGCCTGGTTTAGTACCAATGACCACCGTTTGATCGGGTCCATTTACCCAGTCAACTGGTTGCTCGATAGTACGTTTGGCAGTACTTTTTGTGTTTGAAGTAGTGGGTGTGGCTGACATCGTATGTCCGCTGTGGTCTGTCGTTGTATTGCTTGCAGTCTCTACTGCTGGTTTAGATGCCGCCACTGTCCATTGCGAACTGGGGATTTTATTACCTTCTGGAATTTCATTAAGGGTATAATAGCCTACGTTATGCAGCAGAGGCAAGCCCGTCATCGAACGAATGCCTTCTGCCTTGATTTCGTGAATGTAGCCCAGTTGTAAGCTGTCCAAAACAATGCGTGCCTTGAGACCATTGTCAGAAACGGCAATATGGCGAATTACGCGCTCGGAAGCGCCGATAATAGGGCTACCATAGGTATGGTGGTATTTATAGGTGAATGAATTGAATTGATAAGAATCAGCATTTTGTGCTGTGTTTTTATCAACAGGAAGCGTAAATTCCACTTCAAAACCATCAGGCATGGCACGGACTGATTTCATTTCAAAAGGCGTTTTTCCCGTCCAAACTAATCGCTGAATCCCAAATGCATCTTTTCCCGTAGCTGACCATCCGCGACTGGTTTGACCCACAAACATCGAACCATCTAAGCCCCAAACCATCCGTAAAATGCCCGATTGAAATCCTTCTCGGAACGGGAAACAGATTCCCTGCCAACGCCCTTTTACTTTTTCGAGCATGACCCGCATGATTTTACTGTGCCCTTGGTCACCCACAAAAAGTTGTCCTTCAAATGGTCCAAAAGCCCCTTTTGTGAGGTCTTCTTTGATGTCGGAGGTTGAAATCCCCATCAATGTATGCGGAAACCATACCGCAGGTGCTTTTAAACCTGGAACACGTTTAGCTACCTCGTAGAGCGGCTCACCTGTATCTGGGATATCCGTTACTTTAAGTTTTACGGGCGATTCTGGCTCTTGGCTCCAACGTAATCCCGCAGGATTTCCTGCAAAATCTCCTGATTCTAAGTGAGTCATTCGACCCGACCCGACCCAATCTCCTTGGTTTTCGGTGTAAAACATGTCACCACTTTGTAGGGCAGCATACCCTGCTGGTGAGCGTAAGCCCGTCGCAATGGGCGTCATATTGCCTTTGTCGTCAAACTTCAACAACCACCCACGCCATTTAGCCAAACTTGCGCCACGACCAATCCAGTCCAAATTGAGGGTTACCAGCAAATCTCCATTGGGGGCCTGCACGGGGCCATAAGAATATTCGTGGTAATTGCCCGACAATGGCCATTTATAAAAAGATTCATAGACATCCGCTACACCATCGCCGTCCGAGTCCACCAAATGGGTAATTTCACCCCGTTGAGAAAGTAAAAAAGACCCGTCGGGGCGATATAATAAACCCAGAGGCTCGTGCAAACCGTGGGCAAAACGTTTATAGGTAGGTTGCCCTGATCCTTTCAGGTAAGGGTTATTAATCATCCAAACTTCACCGCGTCGAGTAGAAGCCGCCAAGCGCCCATCGGGCAACACCGACAATCCGCCCACTTCAAGCTGAATATTTTCAGGAATAGGTAATGTTACGATTCGATAATAGTCTTCTTCGGTCATAGGGCGGTTTTGCGCCTGTCCTAAGAGCGAAGAAGTACACAGTAAGATGAGAGAATATACAACTACTTTTTTCATAAACAGCAACCTTGATTTTTTTACTAATAAACATAAAGAACATAACGCGTTGCTTTTACCCAAAATAAAAGCGGAGCACATCCGTACACCGCTTTTATCTGTATGACTAAAAGTCCCAATTACATCGTCGAAAGCACATTATTCATATTACGAACGGCATCTGCTGACTTTGCAAAAGCAGCCTTTTCGGATTCGCTCAAGCGCAAGCTCACGATTTTTTCCCAGCCACCTGCACCAATTACTACTGGTACACCCATGCAAATGTCTTTTTGGCCATATTCGCCGTTAAGATATACCGAGCAAGGGAAAATGCGTTTTTGGTCACGCACGATGCTTTCTACCAACGTAGCTACCGCTGCACCTGGGGCATACCAAGCCGAAGTACCAATCAATTTGGTCAAAGTAGCACCACCCACCATCGTATCGGCAGCTACTTGTTGGAGTTTTTCTTCTGATAAGAAACGACTGACAGGGATACCATTGTAAGTAGCCAAACGAGTCAAAGGAATCATCGTTGTATCGCCGTGGCCACCAATTACCATACCATGAAGGTCATTAGGTGATACGTTCATGGCAAGCGATAGATACGTTTTGAAACGTGCGCTGTCCAAAATACCCCCCATACCAATGATACGCTTTTTAGGAAGTCCTAACTCTTTGAACGCCAAATAAGTCATAGTATCCATTGGGTTAGATACAATGATGATGATGGCTTTAGGAGAATATTTCAAGATATTTTCCGCTACGCCTTTTACAATACCTGCGTTGATACCAATCAATTCTTCACGCGTCATACCTGGTTTACGTGGAATACCCGACGTGATTACTACTACTTCAGAGCCTTTGGTTTTCTCGTAGTCGTTAGTCGAACCAGTAATTTTCGTATCAAACCCATTCAGTGTAGCTGTTTGAAACATATCAAGGGCTTTTCCTTCCGACAAGCCTTCTTTGATATCGAGTAAAACTACTTCCTGAGCCAACTGACGGCGGGCGATGTTGTCAGCGCAGGTTGCACCTACTGCACCTGCCCCTACTACGGTAATTTTCATAGTGTTTAGAGCCCCCTAACCCCCGACGGGGAACTTTTTTTAAGGTTTGGCCATATCTTGGGAGTAAAATAAAGATATGGGCAATAGTTAATTTTTATTTGAGCTGTAAAGATAGGGTGAAAACCTTTTGAAGCTA
Source organism: Runella sp. (assembly GCA_044228585.1). GTDB lineage: Bacteria > Bacteroidota > Bacteroidia > Cytophagales > Spirosomataceae > Runella. Next base: position 4,475 of record JBGAUP010000052.1, read on the forward strand.
CTCTTAAAGGCATTTTTAATGCTAAAAATAGATAGTATGACACCGTTCATCCAAATTTTACAAGGCATGGGTTCATCGAAAAAGCAGTTCATCCCAATTCCTTTGGAGGCCGTTAAATCACTAACTTATCTTTGCATTACCTTTTTCGGCCATGAAATACTAACTTTATCGTTGATTATCACCCAACCTTTACAAACATGACACCTAAACGCAAAGGAGCGGTCGTCAAGACTGTCAAAGAAATTACAATTGGCGCCGCCCTCGCGGTCGCGTTATTAAATGGAGGTATGATGCTCCAAAGTTGCGGCGGTTCATCAAAAGATGACCAAGAGCAAAAAGAGACTCCCTACAAAGGTCGTCCCGTAAAAACATACATTACGGAGATAAAACCAGGGGAATTTAAAATAACAGACGAAGTGGCCGTTAACAGTGCCTCAGAAGCAGGAGCTATTGTACGTTATTTTGACGGACGACGTGACACACTTACGGTCGCTCAAGCCCAAAATCTCGTCAAGACTGACTCTACTACCCGCGACTATTACAATAACCCTAACCATTACCATTCCCACCATCATCACCGCAGCTCGTTGTCAAACGCCTTGCTTTGGGGGGGCATGGGTTATATGTTAGGTCGGAACAACTCTCCACAGTATTATAACGAAAGTCGTGAGCGTCAATACAGTTCAGGAGTCTATGCCAACTCTTCCGTTTATGCGCGTTCATCGAGTATTCATGATGGTTACCATAGTCATCGTAAAAGCATGGCTTCGCGCCCAAGTAGCAGCCGTAGTGGATTTTTCAGTAGAAGTCGTAGTTCGGGCAGTTAATTTTTTCATTCATGCAGACCTAAAAACACTGCGCCTTAGCGCTCTGCGTGAAATTATAACTGATAAAACATGATACACACACAATATTTAAACAATAGCCCAGAAGTCCAATTAAGAAATGTTGGTTGGGATTGGATGCTGGGAACTGATACATTACCCTATTTAACCAAGGAGGTAGTCACCCTAAAATCGTACGAAGCCGACGCATATTATAATGCTGCCAACGAACTCTATGAGATTTATACCGAAGCCGCTCAACACGCCATAGAGCATAATTTATGGAAACAAATGGGCATTCCCGAAAACCTCATCGAACTCATCAAACTCACTTGGGAAGATGACCGTCATTGGCACATCTACGGGCGTTTTGATCTGGCAGGGGGAGTAAGTAGGCAGCCCATTAAACTCATCGAGTTCAACGCCGATACGGCTACTTGCATTCCCGAAACGGCGGTGGTTCAATGGGCCCACCTCAAAGCCAATAACATGGACGAGAGTAAACAGTTCAACAATGTATATCAGGCGTTGGTAGAGCAGTTTACTGAACTTCGTCGTCGTAATCCAGATATGTCGCCCTCTTTATTGATTTCTGCCATGCGCGACGCACCCGAAGACGACACCAACGTAGCCGTGTTAGGCGAGGCGGCCAAAGAAGCAGGTTTTGACGTAGAATATGCCTACATTGATGAAGTAGAGTTTTCGGATGTTGAAGGAATCTTCAAGCAAAACCCCAAAAATGGGCGTTTCGAGCAGTTTGACTTTTGGTTTAAACTCGTTCCGTGGGAGTACATTGCGTACGAAGAGCCTGAGCTAACCGACACCCTGACCAGCATTGTCAGGCAGCGCAAAGCCGTCATCATTAATCCAGCTTATACGTTATTGTTTCAGTCGAAATATATCTTGAAATTATTGTGGGATTTGTACCCTGACCACCCACTTTTGTTACCCACTGCGACCCAGCCACTTCCCAATAAGGTAAGTGTAGAAAAAGTGCTATTTGGACGAGAAGGGGCTAACGTACGCATCTTGGAAACCAACGGCACAGTCATCTCCGCCGCGGATGGCGACTACGGTGATTACGAAAAAATCTATCAAGAATACGTAGAGTTTCCCCGTGATGTGCTGGGCCAACGTTACCAGGCAGGCGTGTTTTGGGCGGGCGATGCCTGCGGCTTGGGCTACCGCCGTGGTGGAAAGATTATTGACAATACTGCACAGTTTGTGGGGCATTTAGTGGAGTAAAACGCCTACTTTGTCATGTATGAGCTTTCACCAACTTTCCCTCAATGGCCTCCCAAGTATAACGGTGCCGAAGCGCCTCGCTAAAAATGAAATGTTTTTTTTGCGCAATCAACGCTTGAAGCAACCCTGATACGTTTTTTTCGTAGTAACTTTCCATGACGTATCCGAGGTGATTTTGAGCTACAAACTGCGCCACTTTTATTTCGGCATTAATGATAACGGGTGTTTGTGCCTGAATGGCATCATAAATTTTATTAGGACTGGCGTTGAGATTGTTATCATTGATGGGTTCATACACCGACAAGATATAATCACACTCCGAGGCTAAACGCATCGTTTCTTGCTGGGTTTTTACCCCAAAAAACGTCACTTGGGGATGCTGACTTAGTTGGCGGGTGGGTTCATCGTACAACCAACCCACCGCCCATACCTTGACTTTGGGTGATAGTGCCACTAAATCGGACAAAAGCTGTGTACCGCGCGTTACTCCCAGCGAACCACTGTACAAAATCAACAACTCATCCTCGGCAACGGCTTTGGGCTGTACCTCTTGAAAAGCGTAAGGATAGTTTTCGACAACGATGGTTTTGGCTTGAAATTCCTTTGGCACAAGCATTTTTCGGTTGTCGTCAGTCACAATAATCGCTTGGGGAAGGCTATATACAAACGATTGTAATGAACGTACCCATCTGCTACTTGAACGTAAGAAAATAGAATCAAAAATATCGGCCACCACTTTTTTTCTACTCCACCACAAAAACGGAAAAAAAATCATTAATAATTGCTCATTGATAACATGAATGCTGGCATATCTTCCCGAAAAGTATAGCTTAGTAAACGTCAAGAAGTATCTAAAAAGCGTATAGAGAGACTTGTGATGGCCTTTGATTAAGCAAAACTCGGCACAAAATGGCTTCACAAACGCCTGACAATCATTACGCCCAATGCCGAGATAAACGATGTCAAAATAACGAGCTAAGGTCTTAATTTCTTTATTGATACGCGTATCGGAGCCATCATTAATACAAACGTAAAGGAGGCGAGGCAAAGACATATTTTTTCAAGTTTTTATTGCCAACTATTCAGGAATTTCCATTCGTATTCGCCAATCTTTGGGCAAATAGTTATTAATTCTATTTCCCAATCCCTTTACCCAGCCCAATCCTAAACCTTGATAAGTGACCAAAAGCCAGCCTTTAGGGGCTTCCAAGACTAAGTTTTCTTTTTTCAAAAATAGTAAAGCCTCATTCTCTGGCAGTTCCAAACGGGGTAGTTCAGTAGAAAGCGAGGTGCTTAATGCCAACGCATGTGAAGGAATAAAATCATTGCCTTTAAATTCCCCCATTTCTAAACCTAACCCTTTGGCTGACAATGTATTATCTAAAATTCGTATATCATTCAATTGGCTATCTAAAAACGCAATAATTTCCCCGTTGGGTTTGACAAAAAAATGAAAATCGTTAGGCTTAGCCAACCAGCGACTTACCTCTGGCAATTGTTTGACATGAAGCCTTTTACAAGAACGGAAGCCCTCTTCTTTCCCTTTTTTGGGTAAAGTATCGTAACGCTTCGCGGTTTCAAAGCCTGATTTTTTCTGGAAAACCGAAAAGAAAAAGCCCTCTCCTTTTACCCGATGTGGGTAGCATTGGTAACCTATCGGTTTCTCAGCCACCCCCCAAAAGTCAGGTATTTCTATTTTTAATTCTGCAAATTGGCCACTGTTTATTATGCACTGCCCACTTTCTTGGTTTTCAACGTCGTTATAAGTACAAGTACAGTACATCAATACACCCGAAGGCTTGAGTAGAGGCATAGCTGCGCTCAAAATACGCTTTTGACGCCCTGCGCATACTTGCACACTTCCCAGTGACCACTCGTTAACCGCTGCGGGGTCTTTACGAAATAACCCTTCGCCCGAACAAGGTGCATCTATCAAAATCAGGTCAAAAAAGGCTTCTAAACGTTCTAAGTCTTCGGGGTCGTGATTGCTCACGTGTACATTTGGATAGCCCCATTTTTGGATATTTTCTTTCAAAATCATGACCCTGCTTTTAATCACTTCATTGGCTAAAATGAGGCTATCGGGGTGTAAAATAGAAGTCAATAGGGTTGTTTTACCGCCTGGAGCAGCACATAAATCCAACACCCGCAACGGCTTGGAAGTATCAACTACTTGCTGTAAAGCATGACCAATAAGCATCGAAGACGCTTCTTGTACATAATATGCCCCCGCCTGAAAAAGTGGATCGAGTGTAAAAACGGGACGCTGGTCTAAATAACGACCCTCGGCACACCATTCGATAGATACTCCCTCTTTAGGTTGCATTTTAGGGGGATTATACCGAATACTAATAGGAGGATTTTGATACAAAGCTGCCTCAAAATCAGCAAATTCATTGCCAATTTGGGCTTTTAATTGTTGGGTAAATGATTCGGGAAGTGTCAAGTTGTGAGTGATTCGTAAATATTCACTAATTTATTTGCTATGTTTTCCGCCGCAAACTGCTTTACATGCGTTTGTCCGTCAATGATGAGTTGTTTACGGAGAGAATCATCTTGCCAAAGCATTTGAATTTTTTGGGCTAAATCATCCTCATCCAACGGATTGGCATATATTCCACCGTTACCTCCTGCTTCTTCCAAACATGACCCTGTAGCTGCTACTACGGGTACACCGCTGTGCAAGGCTTCAACGATTGGAATCCCGAACCCCTCAAACAAAGAGGGATAGGCAAACACCCGCGCCGATTGGTACAAAGCAGGCAAATCGGCAAATGGCACTTCATTCAAAATCCTAACTTTATTTTTCAAGTAGTTTTGCATCACAAAACCCTCTATTTCTTGCTGAAACTTGGTTTTGCCTCCTACCAAAACAAGCTGAGCATCCACTAATTGAGCTGCTTGAAATGCTTTCACCAATCTTAATTGATTTTTTCGATCCTCAATCGTTCCCACGCACAAAACATAAGGTTGAACGATACCATATTTCTGACAAACCTCCTTAGCTACTGGGTTCAAAACTCGAAAGGCTTCGTGACAATCTTGACAAACTACCTTGATTTTGTTAGGAGAAGTCCCGTAAAAATCAATAATATCACGTTTGGTTTGTTCACTTACAGCCACTATGACATCGGCTTCTTCACACGCTTTTTTAAATTTTCGACGGTAAAAAAATCGGTCAATGGCAGGGTAAAGTTGAGGATAGCGTAAAAAAATCAAATCATGGATAGTGACTATTGACTTGATTTTCGTGCTATGAAGGCCATTCGGTAGTTCGTTGCTCAAGCCATGAAAAACCTGAATGTCCGCTTTTTGCAGGTCTTTTTTTATCCCATAACCTCGCCACCACACGCCGTAAAGTTTGTTTTGAACAGGAGGAGTAGTCATGTTCTGGCGTAAATTTTCGCAGCGCATTTAATACAAAACGGCTATAATTACCCAATCCTGTTCGGTTGTTAAAAGCCCGTTTGGCGTCAAATCCGACTTTCATCTTTCTCGGATTCAGGTTTATGAAGATGCTGCACATCGCGTAAATCAATCCATTCATTACAATGTGGGCATCGAATATGTTTCATCCCTTTTCCCCGACGAATCTGCTCCATAAACCCCGAAGCAATGATACCAGTCGGAAGCGCAAATAAGGCAATTCCTAAAATCAAGATAATTCCACCAAACACCTTGCCAGCTGCAGTCACAGGATACATATCGCCATAACCAGTGGTAGTCATCGTAATCACCCCCCACCAAAGTGTAGCAGGGATACTTCGAAAGCGTTCGGGTTGGGAATTATGCTCCAAAAAATACATGACACTCGACGAAATGAGCAACGTAAACACAATAAACGAAAAACAGATAAGTAGTTCTTCTTTGGTTTCCAAAAGCACATTCCGAATCATCTTGAGCGCGTGAGAATAGCGCGTAACCCGAAATAGTCGAAACAAACGAAATACCCGCAAAATCCTGATAATGCCAAAATCGGAGGTAAGTAAGGTAAAATAAAAAGGGAAAATACCCAAGAAATCAACAATGGCCCAAAACGAAAAGAGGTATTGTAAACGTCCCCTCCAGTTATTTTGGTAATTGGGGTTTTCAACACACGACCAAATTCTCAAGAAATATTCGATGGTAAATATACCCACCGAAAATATCTCAAAATCTTGGAATAACGACTCATAGTGGTGATTATGCCTGATTTCGGGAACGGTATGGAGAATAATGGCAACTGAATTAAAAAAAATAACTGACACCAAACCAATATTGATGTACAAACTCAGCCCCCGTCGTCCAATGGCCGAAAACTCCAGTGTGTTGTAAACTCGTTTACGAAAAGTCACAGATAATCCAGTTTTTATGCAAAAGTAGGGAGAAGTTATGGTAATTTTTCAACGTATTATGCCTAATAGACAAAATACAATCTATGCGATAACATCTGTAAATTTTTTCCAATAAACCATGAAGGTATGCTGGTGATTCATGTTTTTCTCCACAAAGAGAAGAAATATTCGTTCGTTGCCAACAAGTTTTATTTTTAAAATTGCTGTAAAAACTGTATCTTATTTTTGGGGGGCTGTCAAAAATGCACTTATTTTGCTTCCTTACGCCGTACATAACACACTTGTGAAGAAGAAAACTACCCTTTTTAATCTCAAAGACCTCATCGTTTATTTTCTGATCGCGGGCACGGGAGCCGCAGTTCAGTTTGTATCAGGAAGTTTTTTCCGCAACTACGTTGATTTTTACACCTCGGTTTCTTTGGGGTACATTGTTTCGTTCTTCGTTGGTTTTATATTGACCAAACTCTTTGCCTTTGATGCTCGCAACACGAATAAAACCCGCCGTGAGATGGTTAAATTTGGGATTGTGGCGGGTATTTCTTTCGGAATTACGGTTGGTTTTGCCGCGTTAACTCTCCAAATTTTGCACGCCTCCAACCCCAAAGATGTGATTTATACCTTACCTTTTGAAGTAATTCCCCCAAAATACCGTGAAGTTAATATCACCGAAGCTTCTTCTACTTTGGTAGGTATGGGTTTGAGTTTCGTGAGCAATTACATCTTGCACAAAACTTTTACTTTCAAAAGTACAGGCTTTTACGACCGCGCCAAAGCGGCTTTACACATGAGAAAAGATTAAGGCTCTTAAGTCTGACGGAACGTCTGACCCGCTTAACTTCTACGACCGCGTCAAAGCTGCTTTTGAGCTTAGGCAAAGACGAATAGAATGTCGAGTGAAAAGACAATTCGACATTCCGCATTCGTAACTCGGCATTCACTTCACTTCCTCCTGCGTCAATATCGCCATCCAAGTTTTGATACCCTCTACATAATTACCCAATCGTAGGTTTTCGTTGGCGGCGTGTTGGTTGTTGTCTGAATTGACCATCGGAACGTGAATAGCTGGCAAATTCAACTCCCGCAAAAAAGGGACGATTGGTACCGAACCACCTGTCATGCGGATTTTGATGGGTTCTTTTCCAAAAGTGCGGACAATTGCCGCCGTCAGCCAACGGTCAGGGTAAATGCCAAAATTGGTACGAAACGGTAGCATCCTTGCTTCTCGCTCCAGAAGGGTCACTATTTTGGGATATTTCAAGCGTTCTTCATCGCTCGGCTTATGGTCAAGAATCACAAAGCCTTTGCTTTCGATGTGTTTTTTGACCAGACCAATAAGTCGCTCAGGACTGGATTCTGGCACCAAACGAATGTCAATCTCAGCAGTAGCTTCGTCGGGAACAATGGTATTGGCTTTTTCACCAATATTGGCACAGACCAGCCCGCGTACGTTAAGCGAAGGATATTGCAAGGATTCTTGGTAATTGGCTCCTACTTTATCGGGTTGGGTAAAAACCAATTTTTGTCGAATCATTTCAGGATCATCGGGAACCGCAGCCAGGATTTTACGAGCGTCGGCATCAATCGTAATGCCATCATAATAGCCTGGAATCGTTACGCGGCCTTCCTCATCTTTCATTGAAGCTAACAGTTGAGCCATGCGTAGGGCAGGATTAGGGGCATAGTTGCCATAATGGCCGCTGTGCTGAGGAATTTTTGGGCCGTAGGTTGTTAGCGTAATCGAAGCAATACCTCGGCAACCGTACGTCAGCGTAGGTTCGTTAGAAAGGTGCCTACCCCCATCCATCACCATCAAAAAATCAGCAGCCAATTTGTTTTTGTACGTTTTGACCATATCTGCTAAATGCGGCGCACCGATTTCTTCTTCACTATCCAAAATGACTTTAATGTGATAGGGAGACTTTACATTTTCCTTTTGCATCATGTCCAAAGCCGCCAACAGCATCAAAATGGGACCTTTGTCGTCCGAAACTGCTCGGGCGAAGATGCGCCATTCGGGGTCGTAGCTCGTTTTCAGGTTGTTCCAATCTATCTTTTCCCATTTTCCATCTGCAGTGCGTTTTTTCAGGACAGGTTTATAGGGGGATTCCTGCTGCCATTTTTCGGGTTCAACGGGCTGCCCGTCGAAGTGCATATAAAACAAGAGCGTTTTAAGGGGGCCTGTCGCAGGTATAGTAGGTTTCTTTTCGGCAAAAAAGACAGGATGCCCTTGTGTGGGTAAAAACTCAGTAGTAAATCCCTGTTTTTCAAAAGCTTTTTTTAACCAATCCAAATTAGGTTGGATGTGTTCTTTGATGTGCGCATTGCTTGGTAAAGACATAAAATTGTACAAATCACCATAGTAGTTTTTGACGTGTTTCTGAACAGTCGCTTCTAAGTCGAGTTTTTGTTGTGCCATTGCACCGAAAGAAATCAGAAAAAAAAACAAAAAGTGCTTTTTCATAGATTAGGGGAAAGATTATTGATGTTGAAAGTCTGCTTAGAATAAGTCGGTTAACAGATAACTTTTAACGATTAACATTAGCGCGTAGGCTCTTCGCCGAAAACCCATTTGCCAAACCATTGTAGGTTTTCTTCCATGACTTGGCGCATTTGTTTCGGTTTGGTGATTCCGTGGCCAAAGCCTTTGTAAACCACCATTTTAACGGGTACATTGTTGTCTTCTAATGCCAAACGAAGTTCGTAGGCATTGGCAATCGGAACGCGTTTGTCCAATTCTCCGTGCTGAATAAGCGTAGGGGTTTTTGCTGTTTTGATGTAGGAAATCGGAGAGGTCTTTTTATAAATTTCGGGGTCGTTCCAAGGGCCTTTTCAGATATTGGCGCGTAAAAGGAGTAATGTCGGTATTTTGGTAATAAGTAGCCCAGTTGGAAATCCCTGCCCCGACCGAGGTAGCTTTAAATCGGTTGCTGAACGTGGTGATAAATGCGGAAATGTAGCCACCTTGGCTCCAGCCCATACTCCTACCTTGTCCTTGTCCACCATCCCTTTTCCAATTAGGAAATCAACGCCTGAAATAACGTCTTCGTAATCGCCTACGCCCAAATTGCGGACATTCAAAGCTCGAAACGCTTTTCCATACCCCGCTGACCCGCGATAATTAGGCCGTAAGACAAGCGCCCCTTTGGAGGCAAAAAGCTCAATGGGATAATAACGGTCTGCCGAGACACTTGGTAAATCAATTCCCGTCGGTCCACCGTGAATCACCACCAAAAGTGGGTATTTTTTAGTAGGGTCATAATTGGCTGGTTTAATCAAAATACCTTCAATCAAGGCTCCGTCTCGTGACTTCCAACTTACTACTTCACGAGTAGCAGTTTTGTAGAGATTTAATTGTTCGCCCATTTGGGTTAACTGCTTAGGCGCAAAAGCCGTAGAAGACGAAATCGCCACTTCTCCCATTCGGTTGGGAGAAGCTACCACAAAAGCCATTTGCTTAAAATCTTTTGAGAAAGAAAATTGATTGACAAGTACGTCTGCTGGTTGGGTGATTTTAGAAAATTTCTTGGTAGCAGGAGTTAGTAAAAACAAATGAGAACTTGTTTTTTGAAATCCGCTGAACCAAATTCCGTCTGGCGACCAAGCCAGCAGATTGGCATTTTCATCAAAACCCTGACTCAGTACAGTTGGTGTTCCGCCCCCTGCGGGAACGGTAGCGATAAGACGATTGGCATAGAAGAAGAACTCATCCTCATTGGCCGTGACAAAAGCAATCTGATTGCCATCGGGTGACCAAATGGGGTTGTTGTCAGGACCTTTGAGAGAGACAACTTTTCGGGTCGTGCTGTCTGCTAAAGTAAGCACATAAATATCTGCGGTGTGGCTGTTGATTAAATCGGGGTTTTTGGTAGCATCAAAGGCTATTTTTTTTCCGTCGGGTGAAAAAGAAAAATTACCTACGGAGAAATCAACGCCTTTGGTCAGTGCTTTAGGAGTCGGGATTTTGGTAAGTGTATCCGACACAGGAAAAGTATAGAGATGCGTCATTTTATAGTCTTCATACCACTTCATAATCGCTGTACTTTTCAAGGCGGTCTTTAAATGCTTTAGAATCGGGTACAGTAGCAGCAAAAACTATGGATTTCCCGTCGGGCGCAAACTCAAAATAAGAGACTCCTGTTTCAAACTTGGTCAATGCTTTGGCTTCACCGCCTTGTGGGTTTATCAAATAGATTTGGCTTTTATCGTCGCGGGTAGAAAGGAAGGCCAACGTTTTACCATCAGGGGCCCATACAGGGCTACTGTTTGACTTTTTGGAATTGGTCAGTTGAAATTTCTCGCCCGTAGCGAGGTTAGTCAACCAAATTTCGGTTTCATAGGCATTCTCTTCCCAATTGGTTTCAGAAACTACGTAGGCTACCCATTTGCCATCAGGTGAAATCTTGGGATTACCGACGCTTTTCATCGAAAGTGATTGTTCAATACTTGGCGCTTGCGCAAAGGCTGACAAAAAGAGTAAATGCGTGGAAAAGAGGAGGAATAGCTTTTTCATTTGTCGGAAGTGTAGTGAATTTTACAGTTCCGACAATTTGGAGAACTTTGAGAAAGTTTCAAAACTTTCTCAAAGTTATTTTACCAACGTATTCACAATCTGTCGCATGGATTCGGTAGGGATAATAAAATTAAAATTACCCCAAATCACTTCGTCGTATTTTGGGACGCTTTGTTGAGAAAAGCTTTCTGTATCAATTAGCACGTCCGTTTCTGGGATGCGGTTACCGTTGCTTTTCTGAATGTCGGTAGTTACAAACTGTAATTTGATGGTGCCGAGTAGTTGCGTATTTTTTTGTTCAAACTGAGTATCCAACAACATTCGATAATCCTGTAAATACCATTTCCCCCCAAAAGGCTTGTAATTGATGCACGTATAAAGGCGTTTTGGTTCGCGTTTGGTTTTTCCAAAAACTTTATCCGAAGTGCTTGTTTTCATTACATCTTTTACCCCTTCTGCGGTAAAATCGTACTCAATGCGCACAATAGCCGTATCAGCGGCACTAATACAAATAACACCCGTTCGAGCAGCTTTGATACCAGTATTGACGGGGTGAAACAGGATTCGATAGACTTGTTTGTCTAAGTAATACGAAACGCTATCGTCCAATTCATAGACATAATCGTAGAGATTTTTTCCGTCTAAATACTCAGGAATACCGACGTCAATCGAATGAGTGACAATGGTGGCACCATTGGGAAATGCGTAGCCTTCCAAAGCCTTAGAGCGACTTTCACTGGCAAAAGTACGTCCACGGATAGCTTATTTTTTCGGGGATTAGGATTTGGGGCGTGGGTCTTTTTCGGCATTGGGAGTACAGCTCGCGAATTTCGGTGTATTCCCCTGTTTGTTGCAGCGACTCTCGGTAGAAGCCATGAGTAAATAGGGCACTTGGAGTTGTTTTTCTTGATTTTGTCAAGGGCATTAGATACCCAATCCTCTCGAGTCTTCAAAGGTTTTGATATAAGAGCTATCAACTACTCGCGGTTGGGCGGGTTGAAGTTCAATCACTACGTCTTTTTGATTGAGCTGGAAGGCCGAAGCCTTTTGGCGAAATGGTTGATAACCCATGACTGATACCACCACTGCCGAATCGGCAGCAATGCGAGGGAAGCGATAGGAAAAACTGTCCGTCGTTGGTGAGAGTCCTCGTTCCTTTCATCATTCCACGTACGCGTGGAATAGGCTTTTGGGTAGTTTTATCAATGACTTTACCTGAAAGCAGCAACAGCCTCCTTGGGCGTATAAAGTGAATGCTGATAACAAGCAGCATAACGTTGTAATAAGACGACGCATAGATTAGTTTTTTAGCTACGCATAATCTTTAAACAACAATCACGCCAAATCTCCCAAATTGTAGCAGCGGCGGCACCGAGCTTCGTAAGAATCAGTTTCACCGAGTAATATTTTGTCTTGAGAGGTCACTTTTCGGTACGAATATTGCGCTACTTCTCCGCAAACGACACACACTGCGTGAACCTTGGTAACGTACTCAGCAATAGACAACAAAAGGGGCATTGGGCCAAAAGGTTTTCCCGCAAAATCCATGTCTAAACCCGCCACTATGACACGTTTGCCATTGGTGGCAAGTTTGTTGCAGACGTCCACGAGGTTATTGTCTAAGAACTGGGCTTCGTCAATACCCACTACGTCGCAGTCACCTGCAAAGAGTAAGATTTCTTCAGCTGAGTTAACGGGTGTAGAACGAATTGAATTTTCATTGTGCGAAACAATGTCCTCATCATGATAACGTTTATCAATGGCAGGTTTGAAGATTTCAACTTTTTGGCGGGCGATTTTCGCACGGTTGAGGCGGCGAATAAGTTCTTCGGTTTTCCCCGAAAACATGGAGCCACAAACCACCTCTATCCAGCCTGTGCGAGGTTGCGTATTTTTTGAATGATGATTGGGTTCGATGAACACTTTTAGTTTACAGTTTAGAATTCACATGTTTAGAGTTGGTAGTTCGCTAACTTTCATAAACGGTAAACAAAAATTTTCAGATAACCGATAACGAATAACTGCTTTCAGCCAATTACCTTTACAAAACAAACAAATTTTAGGATGCTCCACAAGTTTAATGTTAGCGCACTCAATGACTATAGTCAGCGGTTTGCTCGTCAAGTTTGCGACGATTTCTTTCTTCATAATGCTGCTGCTTCGGGGCAGCATATTCTTAATTTAACAGTTATTCCCCAAATAAATCTGTTTGTTATTAGTAGCTTATATGACAGATGGAGAGCTGATGCAGAAGCATTTAGAAGTCCATACTTCGACTTTGAAAATACGGAGGTCAAAGAAGCACTAAAGCAGTTTATGAACGTAGTTTCATGCAATAGGTGCAAACGCGAAGCTTCAACCCATATTAACTGAGGCTACCAAAGACACTTTGCTTTGTTGATTTAGATCCCAACAGTTATTTCAACGAAATTTTCGCAATCAACCCAACTCTCACAGTTACCTCCGACACAGTACAGCACCTTCGCAAATACATCCGTTTCAACAAATTCATACCACAAGCACTCACCGAGTGTAATGGCCGAGTGGTCGTCGTTTGTGTCAACTAAGCCATTGAATGGTCGGAGGCCATTACCCAACGTTTCAGAATTAGATTCTATCGAACCATGTGGGTAGCCGTATTTTCGGGGAAAAGTTCCGTTAGAGACTGCTCATTTATTGAAAGGGCACCTCATGGAACCTATAAAAAGTGCTGGAACCTGAATCTAATCAATTTTTGATACTTTAATTCCAAGAACGCAGACCCGTACCCGTAGTACATAGCGAATTACAAGAAAAAAAAACGGGTCAAGTAATACCTCCACCTACTCCTCTTTCTGTTCCGACCACTCCCGAGTATCTCCTCCACACCTCAACGAAGTTGTGGCAGGTAATAAGTCAATAGTAAAGTCTTTGAACGATAGTTTGCGAACAGACCAATCAAGTATTTCGGAGGCTTATCAAAAACAGCCCATTACCAGTATTTCCCAAAGTATTCCGCTTAACCAAAAATTTATGTTTATTCATCATTTGTTTAACGGGAGCAACAGTGCATACGAAACTGCTATTGCCGAATTAGAACAAGCCCCTGATTTTGCTACGGCAAGGGCTTTAATTACTTATAAATTCGCCTCTCAGCATTTGTGGGATATGACAGGGGATACTGTAGGAGATTTGCTCGAAATAGTAAAACGTCGGTTTGGGCAGTAATACAATGAACTACAAACATCTTATCTTATTGAAGTATGATTTAGGAAATAAGAAGTAAGAATGGAGAGAAAATCGAAATCTTACTTCCTATTTCAGACCTCCTAATTCCATTATCTATGATTTCCTGTAAAAACCTTACTTTTTCTTACAGCCCTCAAAAAAGCTTTTCATTTCCTGATATTTCGTGTGCTGACCGAGAAGCCTTATTGATTTTAGGACAATCGGGGAAAGGAAAAACAACCTTGTTGCACCTAATGGCCTTATTGTTACGCCCCCAAGGTGGCCAAGTATTGATTAATGATAAAGATATTACGCCATTGTCGGTAGCAGAAGCAGCGGCAGTTCGTGCCAGTCAGATTGGAATTGTCTATCAACGCCCACATTTTGTGAGTTCGCTCAGTGTGATGGACAATGTACTATTACCTAATTATTTGGCCCACAAATACCAAGACAGAAACCACGCTCGTCAGTTGGCCGAACAGTTAGGTTTTGCTGAGCATCTTTCTAAAAAGACCAATCAACTCAGCCAGGGCGAACAGCAGCGTGTGAGTATTGCCCGAGCTTTGATGAATAATCCTGCAGTTATCTTGGCCGATGAGCCCACCTCAAACTTAGATGATATAAACTGCCAAAAAGTAGTCGAACTGCTTAAAAATCAATCAGAACAGATTGGAGCAAGTCTGGTCGTTGTTACGCACGACCAACGTCTAAAAGATGTGTTCTTAAATCAAGTAAAGCTTTAATTTTAGTTAGTGGTATAACTTCAAGAGCGGAGTTTTTATCATAGATGTTTAGTCAATCAAAATAATCCCCGTATTTTTGTGACTACATAACCAAATCATTTTAAACGTAGCCTCGTGAACGACTCCTCCAAAAGCCCCTTAAAGGCGTGGATTTTATTGCTTCTGGTAGCACTTACTTGGGGAACATCGTTTATTTTAATCAAAAAAAGTCTCAATACTTTTGATGTGACCGAAGTAGCAGCAGGGCGACTGTTTTTGGCATCCCTGTTTTTTATTCCCATAATGATTAAGTCACGTCACCAAATTCCTACCGACCGCTATCGCTACTTGTTAATTTCGGCCCTCACGGGTTATTTGGTTCCTGCCTTTTTGTTTGCCAAAGCAGGTACAAGGCTCAACAGTTCCTTGTCTGGAATGCTTAATTCTCTCAGTCCTTTGTGTACGCTGATTATTGGAATTTTGTTTTTTGCCCAACCGCGCCGTCCCGTTCAAATTGTAGGAATTTTATTAGGGCTAATTGGTTCTTCTTTCCTGATTTTTTCTAAAGAAGCCAGTTCGTTGAACGTTGGTGACCCTTACGCTTTTCTGATTTTGAGTGCCACGGTTTTATACGGAATCAACATCAATACCACCGCTCGTCATTTAAGTCATTTACCTTCCTTGGCCATGACGGCTTGGCTATTTGCGTTTATTGGGCCTATCTCATTCATCCTATTGCTTACTACCAATTTCTTTCCGAAACTTGTAGCCTCCGAAAATATCCAACCAAGCCTTTTTTTACTGGTTTTAGGGGTAGTCAGCTCGGGGGTAGCATCGGTGTTATTCAATCGAATTGTACAATTGGCATCAGGGTTATTCGCCGCTTCGGTTACCTATCTCATACCCGTTGTCGCGATTAGTTGGGGGATATTTGATGGGGAACGAATAAGCTTTCAACAATACCTCGGAATGGCGATTATTCTAACAGGAATTTATCTGGTCAATCGTCGCGAACGACTTGTCTCTAACATGGCAAAAAATTAGTACTCTTAATCTTATGAATACATGCTCAAAGTAATCATCAACGAACAACAATCCTTTGAAGTAACTCAATCAAAAGGCGAAACAACCCTCAATAGCCAACCTTTTGAGTGGGATTTGGTGGCATTAGAAAATAGGCATTTTCATATTTTACAAAATAATCGTTCTTTCAAAGCCGAAGTCATTGAAGCGGATTACGCCGAAAAAAGTTTCAAAATAAAGGTGAATCAAACCATCTACACCATCGCCGCCAAAGACCGTTTTGATTTGCTTTTAGAGCAAATGGGCATGAGTAGTATAGCCAAAAATAAAGTAAATAATATCAAAGCACCCATGCCAGGTCTAATTTGGGACATCAAAGTACAAGTCGGAGATACCGTGAAAGCAGGTGATGTAGTATTAGTCTTGGTAGCAATGAAAATGGAAAATGCGCTTAAATCATCGGGAGATGGTATAGTGAAAAATATTAAAGTGAATACAGGCGACAGCGTAGAAAAAAATCAAGTACTCATTGAGTTTGAATAATTTTAAAGGTTCTTTTTTGACCAAAACGAATACCAACAGAATACATACAATATGCAACAACCTAAATACAAGCGTATTCTTCTGAAACTCAGCGGTGAAGCACTGAGTGGCCCNAGAAGTAAAAACGGTGGTAGATGTAGGTGTGCAAGTAGCTGTTGTTATTGGCGGAGGCAATATTTTTCGTGGAGCTTCGGTTGAGAAGTCAGGAATTGACCGCGTACAAGGAGACTATATGGGGATGCTTGCAACTGTCATCAATAGCATGGCGATTCAAAGCTCGCTCGAAAAACACGGTATGTACACCCGTCTGATGTCGGCGATTAAAATGGAACAAGTCGCTGAACCCATGATACGCCGTCGAGCAGTGCGTCATTTAGAAAAAGGAAGGGTAGTAATTTTTGGCGCTGGAACAGGCAACCCTTATTTTACGACCGATTCGGCAGGAGCACTTCGGGCCATCGAAATCAATGCCGATGCGGTTTTGAAAGGTACGCGGGTAGATGGAGTCTATACCGCCGATCCTGAAAAAGATGCTACGGCTACGCGCTACGAACAATTGTCTTTTGATGAAGCACTTAACAAAAACCTTAAAATCATGGATTTGACGGCTTTTGCGCTTTGTAAAGAGAATAACTTACCGATTATTGTATTTGACATGAACAAATCAGGCAATTTGCTTCGCCTTGTCATGGGAGAATCAGTAGGAACCCTGGTGACGAATTAATTTTATTGGATAACTATTAACGGATTAACGAATAATATAAATTAGCAATGGAAGAAATCGAATTTTATCTCGAAGACGCCAAAGACACGATGGAGCGGGCTATCAAGCACTTGACCATCGAATTATCAAAAATTCGTGCAGGAAAAGCCTCACCCCAAATGTTAGATGGAATTATGGTTGAGTATTACGGCGTTATGTCGCCTATCAACAATGTTTCCTCCATCACAACACCCGACGCACGTACGATTACGATTAAGCCTTTTGAGAAAAAAATGATTGGGGAGATCGAAAAAGCCATTCGTAATAGCAACATTGGATTAGCCCCCAACAACGACGGTGAAAATATCCGTTTGAGTATCCCAATGCTTACCGAAGAACGCCGCCGCGACTTGATGAAAAGGGTGAAACAAGAAATCGAAACGGCTAAAATAAATATCCGCAATATCCGCCAAAGTACCAATGGGGACATCCGGAAGCTCACTAAAGAAGGAGTTTCGGAAGATGAAGTAAAGATAGGAGAAGAAAGAGTACAAAAACTAACGGATGGCTTCATCGTTAGGGTAGATAGCATTTACTCTGCCAAAGAGCAGGATATTATGTCAGTATAACAGCTCATGGTCAATAGTCCACAGCAAATTGGTATGAAATATGTTGTTTTGCTGTGGACTATTGACTGCGGACTATCGACTAATCCAGTTCATTATAGGCCAAAATACCCCCAATGACATTACGGACATTGGTAAAACCTTGACTCTGCATGTATCTTTGGGCTGTTTCACTGCGTTTACCTGAACGACAATGCACTAAAATTTCCTCATTTTTTAAATCTTCAATCTCGCCTAAACGATGAGGAAGATCACCCAACGGAATGAGTAGCCCACCTATGTTATCGGCTTCATATTCGTAATCTTCGCGTACGTCTATGAGGTTAATTTTTTCACCGCTTTCGATGCGTTGTTTTAATTCTTCTACCGTGATGTCCATTGTACAGTAAGGATTTATTTTCTCAATAAAATTTTCTTAGTAACTGTTTTCTTTTCGTTCGACAGTCTTATCAAATATAAGCCATCGGTAAAATTGGAAAGTTCCATTGTTTTTTCGGAAGGCTGCACTAACTGCTTTTTCAATAAAATTCCGTTGAGCTGATATACTTCCACCTGCCTAACCTCCTCAGAACTCCAACTAATTTGTCCGCTTGAAGGATTAGGATAAACATTCCAATCAACTAATTTTTCAGGCTCTACCGAAGTAACAGGAGCGGCTGTTTTGCCACCAATAACGGGTCTTAGCAACAGACTCCCCTGAAAATACGCCAAATTAGGGTCGTTTTTGAAGTTAGTATAAGGAACCCACTCCTGACCCGCATTAATAAAAATCTGGTCTTCGTGTTGATTGTTACGGTCAAGCCCAACTGGCACACCATCTTGGCCTATTTGCAGCCAACCCACATAAAATGTATCACGAACTGCCACGCCAAAGTCAAAAGGAAACTCAACAAACTCATTACGATTAGCAGGATATTGTACTTTAAAGGCTTTTTGATAAAGTAATGCTTTGGGTTTACCATTGCCATTACTCCACACTTGTATCGTAATAGACTGCCCCGCCAAATCTTTTAATGTTGACACAATATTCATTCGTACTGCCGACACAAAATCGGGGGTATTGATAAAATAACGAACGGCAGTCCGTCCTAACGAACGATTGAAATAGACTGCGCTTTCGGCAGTTCCGTCGTCGTAAGCGTAATAATCATCTAAAACAGTTTTACCCGAAATACTATCATTTCGTCGTAAGTCAATTCCTGGAATCGAAGGATTTACGTTGTCGGTGGTTAAAATTTCAAAACGACTTACCAAAGAAAGTTTTTTGACCACCGACGTATCTATTGAACTCAGGGGAGCTGGTTTGAAGGTTTTTACTTGTGGACTCAGCGATGAAATCAACTCGGAAGAACTCTGACGAAAATTTTGAAAGGTCTTCCCCGTCAGTTCGTCGCGAAGGGTATAAGCAAAAGTCGTAAAATTAAATACGTTGAAGAGGTTACGAATATCCGTACCAATTGAATCAGCAGTTTCGGCAGCAGGACGAGCTAAATACTGCTTGAGAGGCATGGCGGTATATCGTTTTAGAAATGAGCTTACTGGAAGTCTAAAGGCGACATCTCTCACAAATCGGTCGGCAGTACGACGTCCTTTGTTGAGATAAACATAATCAATATGCCACATATCAAATTGTCCTGATAAACGGGCAAATGCTTGGAAACGAAATTGGAAATTAGCGTGGAAATAAGTAGGATTACGCAAAACAAGTTGTAAATAATTAAAATTATTGTCTTGTTTACCTCCTGTTTGTTTCCAGATGGTTTGCCAAATGCCTTGCTCATTCAAAAACTGTACTCGTAGCGAATCATCAGCATCGGGAAGCTCTCCCAAACCGCGTAGTTGCCAATAAAAACTAAAATAAACCGAGTCGGCTGGCGTAAGTCCCGACAAATTGATGGGCTGAGAAGTAAGGGTATCGCCCATTCCTTGTGCACTCTGAGTGACAAAATTATAGGGTCGTCCTGTTGCATCCGAGCCATCAAAACTGACGACATTAAGACTCGGATGATTGATGGTAATTGTATTGCTCACATACGCCCCACCACCTAATTGCCAAAGCGTAGGGTCTAATTTTCCGTTGGTTACGAGCGAGAAATCATCAAAAAAAGGTAACGAAACTGCTGCTGTTCGCGTGTTCTGAACCGAAGGATGCAACTGCGAAGGACCTACAGGAAAACCAACGAGTTGAGCATAGACAAGGGTTGAGGACGTAACAAAGAAGATAAATGATAAGGTAATCATCCATCTCCAACCACTTACCTTTAAGCTCTTACGACAATGGCTAATGCTTCTTATCTCGATTTTTTTACGTGAGAATCTGCTAAAATTATTCATTCTGTTGTTGCGGTTGCGTATCAGGCTGCCCAACTACCCACAAATCTACCACCTCGCCTACGCGAATTTTATTGCCTGCTCCTGCTTCGGGGTTTTGTCTGACAACTGTTCCTGGTTCTTTGGTTGGATCATCTACTGGCATAATGAGGCCGCGCTTGAGGTTAGAACCTTTCAGCACAAACTCTGCTTCGTCGAGCGTTTTACCTACAACGTCAGGAACATCAAATTCAGTATTTCCGATACCATCTCCTACTTCTAAATCAATCTTTGAACCTTGAGGAATAAGTGTTCCAGGTTGAATAGGTTTTCCGTTGAAGAGTTGTTCCATAACGGAATTCTGTGCTGGATCTGGAACGTACTTAATCACCCCTAATTGCAGCCCAAGCCTTCCCAGTTCAGCTTTGGCACTGTTTAGTGTTCGATTGACCAGCTGAGACATCTTCACATTGGGAGCGTTGAGGGAGGTAATATAAACATATATTTTACGTCCTTCTTTTACTTTCATTCCCGATTTAGGGTGCTGCCGAATCACACTTAGGGGTTTTTGGCCTACTACAAAAGTACAATCTGCGATTTCATAGCGTAAATTGCGCTCATCAAGGTAATCTTCTATTTGCTCAAGACTCATCCCTTTTAAGTCTGGTACCGTGATACTCTGTCCGTGATTGGTGGTAAAAGGCAAATACAAAAAGAAGAACCCCAAAAATAATGCCACAACTAAAGCAACAACGAGGCTAATATGAACAATAAGGTCTGTGCGCGAATTCGTACTAATTTTCATATAATACACAGTGCTAACTATGAGTTTTATGCAAAGAAAATCTAAATTTCTGAATTGGTGGTAAAACACCCTCCTATTTTATGAAGTTGTTTAGTTGAAAGTATGTCTAAAATTAATCATTGCCGAAGCCATTAATAGCCATGCTTTAAAGTTTTTATCTAACTGTTCAAAGCGTACAAGGATTCTTTTATAAGTATCTAACCAAGCAAAAACCACCTCTA
>JBGAUP010000449.1:0-2984 GCA_044228585.1 Runella sp.
TACTCCTACGAAATCAACAAAGTTCGTTTGAACCCCAAAATCTAAAAACAACTTCTGCTACGGTTGGATTTAGGCTGAATATCCCGTATCGGCAGCAGGTATTTTGAGCGTTGGTCGGTTTAAAACTGACCGACGCTTATTTTTTTTCCTTACTTTTGCAGCCATGTATAAGTGGCTCATCCTTCCGATTTTGTTTCGCTTTGATGCCGAGCAGGTGCATCATTTTGTGTGCGGAACGCTTAAATTTCTGTTTCAAATTCCTGGCGTTTCGTTTATTTGTAGGCAATTGTTCAACTATGAACATCCTTCTTTAGAGCGTGAAGTGTTTGGCCTAAAATTCAAAAACCCCGTAGGTTTAGCCGCTGGCTTTGACAAAAACGCCGAACTTGTGGATGAATTGGCCTGTCTGGGTTTTGGCTTTGTCGAGATTGGTACCGTGACTCCCCTTCCCCAAGATGGCAACGAGAAACCCCGTCTATTCCGTCTCAAGCCTGACCGTGCGCTCATCAACCGCATGGGGTTCAACAACCAAGGTGCCGCCGCCGCCGCTAACCGATTACGCAAACGTAAAACCAAGATTTTAATTGGAGGGAATATTGGAAAGAATAAACTTACCCCCAACGAAAACGCCTTAGATGATTACCTCAAAAGCTTTGATGCCCTTTATGACACGGTAGATTACTTCGTCGTAAACGTAAGCTCCCCCAATACTCCTGGCTTACGCGATTTGCAAGAAAAAGAGCCGCTAATGAAAATATTAGCTGCTCTAAAACAAAGAGCCGAAGAATTAGCCGTGAGTTTTAACAATCCTCAATCGAAAATCGAAAGTCGTCAATCGCCAATCAATAAGCCTATTCTCTTAAAAATTGCTCCTGACCTCACCGACAGTCAGTTAGATGATATTATTGAGATTGTAACTACCACCCAAATCGCAGGAGTGATTGCTACCAATACCACGATTAGCAGAGCAGATTTGGTGACTGACGATGAGGAAATCAAGAAAATTGGGGCGGGGGGACTAAGCGGTTCCCCACTCACACATCGTTCAACCGAAGTTATTCGTTATATTTGTAAAAAATCCAATCACGCGTTTCCTGTCATTGGTGTAGGAGGTATTTCTTCTCCCGAAGAGGCAAAAGCAAAATTGGACGCAGGTGCAAGTTTGGTGCAAATTTACACGGGCTTTATTTATGAAGGTCCTGCTTTAGCCAAACGGATTTGTAAAGAATTAGTTTAGAGCTTCTTTTACCCTATAAAGTGCTTAGGCACAGTTTATTGTCGCATTGGCTGTTTAACTTACTATCCGCTCATAGATAAGTAGGTTAAACAGTTTTATTGTACGGGTCAAGTGATTCGTAGTGGCACAACTTACTCTCCCGGCGACTTACTAACCTCAGATAACAATCAACCTTTTCTGATAGATGGCCAAGAATGTTATTCCTCCAGCATCGCCCAAACGCGAACGGAAAACCACAGCAACGAGTAGTACTGACTCTACCCAAACAAAAATTCCGTTTGGTGGCAAGGGTTCAAATCCCCAAAATCGGCAAATGTGGGGATGGGCATTGGTATTTTTATCGTTGTATATGATGGGGGCGTTTATATGGTACTTATTTACGGGGGCTGCCGACCAAAGCGTTGTAGATTCAGCTTTTACCACCAAAATGCGCATTTCTACCCAAGAAACCAAAAATGTGATGGGTTTTTTTGGGCTGATACTCTCTCACTTTTTTATCTTTAGGTGGTTTGGAATTGCTGCGTTGGGTTTCCCTTTTTTACTGTTTTTAATTGGGTACAAAATTGCCCGTCAACGCGAGTTACTTCCTCTGCAACGTACAACCCAACTTACGTTAGTTTATATTTTCTGGCTAAGTATTTTCTTCGGCTTTTTTGTTTTGCAAACCGACACTACCCGTACACTGAGTTTTTTGTGCGGCGGTATTGGGTACGAAATCAATGTATTACTCAACCATTATATCGGCTGGGGAAGCTTTTTTGTTATTTTAGGGAGTTTAGGCACTGTTTTAGTTTATTTTCATGGTATTTCTTCTTTTGATGAATTTGCTAATCTGATTGAAAAACCACGCAAGAAACATCAACCAGCTGTTGATTTTGAGGTTGTTTCGGAGGAAGAAAAACACCTTGGCGAGGAGGAAGAAATCGAAAATATTTCACCAACGCCTACTCCAGCTGTATCTTCAAAAACCGACTTGGCAAATGGGCAAACGATTGAATTGAACAGTAATTCAACGAATGTTAAGACCCCCCCACCTAAACCAACGCCTAATCTGACGCTCATCGTAGAAAATGCCGATGAAATAACAGATACTCCCTCAGAAGATACCGATACGCCCCCGATCTCTGGAACTACCACCAAAATACCCGTTGTTCCCTTCAATGACCCCGACCTATTGAACGAAGATTTGGTGGCCTTACACGGCCCCTACGACCCCACGTTAGAATTGGGTAATTACCAGTTCCCTACGCTTGATTTACTCCATAATCGCGGTGAAGGTACTTCAAAAGTAACCGCTGAAGAATTGGAAGCTAACAAAGACCGTATCGTTGAAACCCTTGGTAACTATGGTATTAGCATTGCAAGCATCAAAGCAACGATTGGCCCAACGGTCACGCTTTACGAAATCATTCCCGAAGCGGGCGTACGGATTTCTAAAATCAAAAGCTTGGAAGACGATATTGCCTTGAGTTTAGCCGCTCTTGGCATTCGTATTATTGCACCTATGCCTGGTAAGGGTACCATTGGTATTGAAGTGCCCAACAAAAACCGCGAAATGGTTTCGATTCGGTCGGTTTTGGCGAGCAAGAAATTTCAGGAAAGTACCTTCGACCTTCCCGTGGCGTTGGGGAAAACGATTTCTAACGAGTTTTTTATTACTGATCTCGCCAAAATGCCCCACTTACTGATGGCGGGGGCAACGGGACAAGGGAAATCGGTGGGGCTAAATGTACTTTTAGCGTCGTTG
>JBGAUP010000450.1:0-2974 GCA_044228585.1 Runella sp.
TTTTGATAGAAATCAGTGTGAATTTACGGTACGCCGTCGCGGTCTAAATCAGTGTCATCTGTGTGCCATATTCGACGATTTTAGCACACTGATAGCACAGATTTTAAGGATTTTCACAGTTTAAAAAAAATCTTCGGGTAGAGTAAACTACGAGCAACGTATTAACCCATTACTAAACATGAAAAAACCTTTATTCCTACTAATCCTCCTTTTGAGTTTTAGGACGATGGCACAGCCTAACATCGAGAATGCCTCTATCAGTACCATCAAAATCAAAAATCATATTCATCTGCTCCAATGGGAAGGGGCGGGTAACATGATGCTGCTTTCAGGAAAAGACGGTAATATCTTGATTGACGACCAATTTGCGCCACTGTCCGAAAAAATCAACGCAGCTGTGCAAGCCGTGAACAGAGGACCTATTAAGTTTTTGTTCAATACCCACTACCACGGAGACCATTCGGGAGGCAATGAAAATTTTGCCAAAATGGGCGCAACCATCTTTGCCCACGAAAATGTACGCGCACGAATGGCGGTGGATACGACCAAAATACGGTTCAGGCAAAAACCCAAGCCTACGCCCGAAGCCGCTTGGCCAGTGATTACGTACAAAGAGGGCATGACGCTGCACCTCAATGGCGAGGATGTGATTCTTTTTCACGTTGACAATGCCCATACCGACGGTGATGTGCTGTTTTACTTACTTCAAAGCAACGTTCTACACACTGGCGACTGCTTTATGAAAGACCGATTTCCGTTTATTGACAAAAACTCAGGCGGCTCAGTTGACGGTTGGCTCAACGCGGCAGCGCGGGCGCTTACCCTCATTGACGACGAAACCGTCATTATTCCTGGACACGGTGGTTTAGCTAATAAAAAGGATTATCGAACCGTACGCGATGCTGTAATGGCACTTCGTGATGCAGTCAGAAAAGAAGTAAAAGCCAATGCTTCGTTGGATGAAATCATCACCAAGAATCTGGCGAAAGACTACGACACAACCTTTGGTAGCGGGTTTATCAAAGGCGATGCGCTCATCAGAACTATTTACATTGAGCAGGTCAACAAACAATAACAATCAAAAATAGACAAATAAAATTACCCCATGACAAAGCTACTCCTTCCACTACTCCTTCTCGGTCGTGTTGTTTTGGCACAAACACTCGCGCCCGTTGCTTCCAAAGTTTACAAATGGTCAGAGCTGGAAGTAGTCAAAAGGCCCAAAGGCGAAGCCCGCCCTATTTTGGAAGGAACAACGCCTCATTTCAAATTATTCAAAGTCCATGCCACGACCATCAACCCCAAAAGCCGAATGCGCGATACGGAATATACCCAAGAAAATGAAGAATTGATCATTGTCAAAGAAGGGGTATTGACCGTCACGGTCGAGGGCAAAACCAAAGACTTGAAGCCTGGAGGCATTGCCTTAATCATGTCGGGCGACAAGCGAAGTTTGGTAAACAACAGCGATAAATCAGCCACCTACTACGTTTTTCAGCTCAATTCGGTCGCGCCACTTGACATTGAAAGAGGAAAAACAGCCGGTGGGTCGCTGCTGCTCAATTGGGACGAAACCGAATTTAAAGGCCACGACAAAGGCGGCAGAAGAAACTTTTTCGACCGTCCTACGAGCATGAGCAAGCGTTTTGAAATGCACGTAACCACCCTCACGGGCAATTGGATGAGCCACCCCGCCCACCGCCACCCTGCGGCAGAGATTTTATTGTTGGTCAATAGCCAAGAAGGTGAAGCCGATAGCCAAGCTAAGGAGACCATTGATGGCGTATGGCATGATTCCAAAGTAGGCGATATTATTTTCCTCAACTCAAACGTCCCGCACGGTCTTCAAAACACAAGCAAAGGTTCGTGTACTTATTTTGCTTTTCAGTTTGAGTGAGTTGTCTGTATCATATTTTTCTTACACAGAGTATCACGGAGGTTGTCACTGAGTTTCACAAAGTTTAACTACCTGTTTAACTCCGTGCCACTCTGTGTCCAAAAAATAATTGCGAAATACTACAAATGGAAAACCGTATGAATCGCCGCACTTTTATTAAGAATAGCTCACTGGCTACAGTCGCCTTGTCGAGTGGAAATGTGAGCTTGCCATTGAAGCAAAAAAACAAATTACCCAAATGGAAAGGCTTCAATGTACTGGACTTTTTCTCTCCCGACCCTGCCAAAAGCCGCCCCCAAACCCCCGAAATGTATTTTAAATGGATGGAAGATTGGGGTTTCGATTTTGTACGCATCCCGATGGCGTACCCTGCGTACCTGAAATTTGACCGTTCCAAAAACATCCGACCCGACGAAATCAGAAACATAGATACCCAAATGACCGACCGAATTGAGAATTTGGTGCATTGGGCACATAAATACCATCATCACGTTTCCATTAACCTTCACCGCGCGCCGGGCTATTGCATCAACGCCGGTTTTGTGGAGCCTTACAACCTGTGGACCAACGAGCAGGCGCTGAGCGACTTCTGTTACCATTGGGAATTTTGGGCAAAAGAATTCAAAAATACCTCTTCCAAAAAAATCAGTTTTGACCTCCTAAACGAACCGAGTTGGCGCGACGACATGAACGACCAATTGGGCAAAAAGACCAAATTGGAACCCGAAATGTACCGAAAGCTAATTTTGGCGGCCTACAATACCATCAAAGGAGTGAACAAAAAGCACCTAATCATTGCCGATGGCAACAACGTTGGTAATGACGTAATTACGGGTATTTCAGATTTGGAAGTGGGCCAAAGCTGCCGAGGCTATACACCTTCCATCATCTCGCATTACAAAGCTTCTTGGGTGTACAAAGACCCAGAAAGCCTACCCATCCCTGTTTGGCCCGGGCAGGTAGGTGACCAATACCTGAGCCGCAAAATGCTCGAAGACAGATTTCAGCCGTGGATTGACCTCAAAAACAGCGGCACGGGCGTTCACTGCGGTGAGTGTGGATGTTTTAACAAAACAC
>JBGAUP010000053.1:0-23853 GCA_044228585.1 Runella sp.
AAACATGATAACCTCGCTGATGCAGTGCGATGCTACATGCACGATTTGTTTGGCCACGACGGGCTGGTTTGTATTGATGGTGATGATGCAGCACTCAAACGGTTATTTTTGCCCGTTATCGAAGATGAACTGACGCACTCAACGGCTTATCGTTTAGTAAAAAACACAACCGAACAAATCGAAAGCTTGGGGTATCATACCCAAATAACTCCGCGAGAAATCAACTTTTTCTACCTTGCTGACGGTGTGCGTGAGCGAATCGTAAAAGAAGGCGACAAGTATCAAGTGCTGAATACAGATTTGAAATTTTCAGAAAACGAAATTTTGGACTTAGCCCGTCAGCATCCCGAACAGTTTAGTCCCAATGTAGTCCTTCGTCCTCTTTATCAGGAAATAATCCTACCCAATTTGGCCTATATTGGCGGGCCATCCGAAGTACCCTATTGGATGCAGTTAAAAGGTGTATTTGACCATTTTAACGTGCCTTTTCCGTTACTTTTGCCCCGAAATTTCGCACTTTATATCAATGCAGCAAGCCGAAAGCGTGCCGAAAAATTAGGAGTAACCGTCGAAAATTTATTTTGGGATGATGTACGATTAAGAAAATCGTTTGTAGAAAAGACATCAACGGTTTCGCTTGAGTTGACCCAAGAAAAACAAGCAATAGAACAAATTTTTAACGATATTCTCCGAAAAGCCATCACTATTGATAAAACCTTGGAAGGGGCGGTCAATGCCGAAAAAGTAAAAGTAATCAACACCTTAGAAAACGTAGAAAAACGACTCCAAAAAGCGGAGGAGCGTAATCACGAAACCGAAGTGAATCAGTTACTTGGGCTAAAATCTAAACTTTTTCCAAGTGGCGGCTTACAAGAACGAAGCGAAAACTTCCTCAATTTTTACTTAAACGATAGCACTTTCATTCAACGGCTTTTGGATAATTTCAATCCCCTCGATTTTCGGTTTAATGTGCTTACTGAAGAGGGAGATTAGTTGGAAGCAAGCATTGATTGAGGGATACGCACAATATTCGCTCTTATAAGATAGTTAGGCGTCTAAAAGTTTTTACTTTTGCGTACGTAGGCGTACTACTCTTATTTTTATACCTTACTCTAACCCAATCATTCCGTGAAAAAACACCTCGCTTGGCTCTGCCTGCTGCTGTTTTTAGTGTTAGAAGGTTGCAAAACTTCCAAAAAGCCCCGCACTACTCCCCGTGATTTTGGCCCAATGGGAATGAAACGCGAAATGCGGGCTGTTTGGATTGCCACCGTTGATAACATTGATTGGCCCAGCCGCAAAAACCTCCCTCCCGACCAACAACGGGAGGAGTTTGTGCGGTTGATAGAGACTCACAAACGCACTGGTATCAACGCCGTGTTCGTACAGGTTCGTGCTGCTGCCGATGCCTTCTATGCCAAAAGCGACGAACCTTGGTCGGAGTGGCTGACGGGCAAACAGGGCAAAGCGCCCGACCCTTTTTATGACCCCTTAGCGTTTATGATTGAAGAATGTCACCGTCGGGGTATCGAATTTCACGCTTGGCTCAACCTCAACCGCGTTGTCCATAAAGTAAGCAAAAGTATCGCCGACGATAATATTGGCCGCCAACATCCCGAATGGATTTTTGAATACGACGGCTACAAACTTTTCAATTTTGGCCTCCCCGAAGTCCGCAATTACATCACTAATGTTACTACTAATATCGTCAAAAATTACGATGTGGATGGTATTCATTTTGACGACTACTTTTATCCTTACACGGTTACAGGTCAAACCCTCAAAGACGAAGCCGCTTTCAGGGAATACGGGAGTAGATTTAGGAGCAAAGACGATTGGCGACGCGACAATGTGGACAAACTCATTAAACAAATCAGCGATGCCATTACTGCTGAAAAATCGTACGTAAAGTTTGGTATTAGCCCGTTTGGGGTGTGGCGAAATCGCAAAGACGACCCCACAGGGTCGGTCACCGAAGCAGGTCAGACTTCGTATGATAATCTTTATGCCGATACCAAAAAATGGATGAAAGCAGGCTGGATTGACTACATCGTGCCGCAGGTGTATTTTTCAACCCAATTTGATAAAGTACCTTTTAAAGTTCTCACTTCTTGGTGGTTGCAACACACCTACGGACGGCATTTGTACATTGGGCAAGGCCCGTATCGGATTGGTGCGCAAGACAAAGACAAAGCGTGGGCAAACCCTTCTGAATTACCCAACCAAATGCGTTTTATCCGTCTCAATCCTGAAATCACAGGTAGCGTATTTTTTAGTTCAAAATCTCTAATAAACAATAAGTTAGGACACGCTGATTCGCTACGAACCAACTTTTACAAAGAACCCGCCTTTCCCCCTACTATGCCTTGGAAAGACCGCGTTCCGCCCCAAAGTCCCCAAAATTTACAAGTGAACGACACGCGCGACGGAGTAGAATTGCGCTGGATACCACCCCAAACAGCCCGCGACGGTGATAAAGCACATTACTACGCGGTTTATCGCTATTCGGAGAAGGAAAACCCACACCTACTGGCAGGCTGCTACGAAGGTCAAACCCGCGCCCTCGACCGTACTGCGCAACGTGGCAAGCGCTATACTTATGCCATTACGGCTCTCGACCGCCTTCACAACGAAAGCGAAGCCGTACTGACGACGATTTTGGTACGGTCAAATATCCGGGCTTCCCGAAGATAATCAAGGAAAATGAAACCAACGCATGGGTAATATAGGCATTTATTCTATTTTCGTTAATTTTACTTTCCAGTCTGGCCCGTTTTTGATGCCATATTTCGTAGAAAAATCACCCATATTTATGGCAAATGAGATATTCATTAAGCTATTGAGATAACACATATTTTGTCCTTCGGGTACTTCCCCGAAGGTGTTTGCAAAAGGCATATTACCTTGAAAGACTTGCTTTTCATTTTGCCAAACGGTGATTTTTACATTTTGACCCGCCGATACGTTGAGCTTTTTGAACAAATCAGCAGGAATATTTGTCCAAATGTTGCCATACTGCACATCTAAAATCGGAATGTTTCCCACCAGTGTATTTCCTTCTAAAATCGCTTTCTGATAAGGAATTTTCACTACTGCGTTGGGAAGGCGTTTACCGACTTGGGTCAGCGTAATTGCTCCCGCTGCCAGACGTGCGGCAGTATAGGCATAAACGTCCCGCCCGTGAAAAGTATAAGAAGCCTGTGAGTTTTGTCGGCGATTAATAGCTTCATTTATTTCTCGAACCTCCTGAATGCCCAACGATTCCGCTACAAGCGTAAAGCTACCATTGTCAGGCCCAACAAAGAAATGCCCACTTTTGGTTTTGAGTACGACCGATTTACGCTCTGTCCCAACTCCAGGATCTACCACCGACACAAAGACAGTACCTTTGGGCCAATAAGGAGCCGTCTGTTCCAGCCGATAAGCCGCTTCCCAAATGTTGTAGGCAGGAATTTCGTGCGTTAAATCAAACAGCCGAAGATTCGGATTTACTCCCATCGCTACCCCTTTCATGGCTGATACTGCCCCATCTTTCAGTCCAAAATCGGTTTGAAACACGACAGTTTTGGGTTGGGACAAAAGGAAGAGAGGCCATGAACAAATAAGCAAAAACACCACAATATTTTTCATAAAGATTTTAAGGTTCATTTTAGCATTGTCAATTCATCAGAATATGGGTGCTGAAATAGTAAGCCGAATTTGTCTAAAAAACATCATAAACACCATTAGAGCTATCAAAAAATTGATATTTATCAATTTTTTGGAGCATTACTTTAGCGAACTTTGTAAAGATAAATAGCTGATTATCAAATCAAAAAATCAAAGTAATGGAAAATGAATCAAAACTCCAGATAGCCAATATTTTACGAAATATTGCAAGATACACCTTGCTTTTATTAGGCCTTTTAACTTTTACCTTTGCCCTACTTTCGGGTGCTGAAAAATACGGAGGGGGATTGAGTGGCATCGTTAAAAATAGCCCTAATGCTCTCCCATGGACACTCTTACTATTATTGATTTACATCGCTTGGAAATGGGAATGGTTAGGAGGGATACTTATTACGATTTTAGGCTTATTTTTAGTCTATTATTTTAATTTTCAGGGTAGTCATTTTTATCTGGGCGTATTTTTAATCACGCTATCAATCGCAATACTTGGCGTATGTTTTATATTGAGTTCATACCTAAGAAAAACCACCGTTTTATAAACTTGCTACCGTTTTGTGGAGTGTAGAAATGGCTTATCTTCGCGCAGTTTTGAATAAAAAAATGCGCTATGCACCCCTCCCAAATCATCAACGAACTCGCCGAAGACCGCGAACTGTATTTCAACGCGGTAAGTCCGCCGATTGTCCAAACCAGTAATTTCGCTTTCAAAGATTTTGCCTCACTTCGGGGGGCTTTTGAGGACGAAATGTCCACCTATTTGTATTCCAGAGGCATCAATCCTACGGTGGATATTTTACGGCAAAAATTAGCTGCCTTAGATGAAGCCGAAGACTGTTTGGTACTCAATAGTGGCGCGTCGGCTATTTTTTGTGCTGTAATGTCTAATGTGCAAGCAGGCGACCATATCGTAAGTGTACACAAGCC
The DNA here is from genome assembly GCA_044228585.1 of Runella sp. Lineage (GTDB taxonomy): Bacteria > Bacteroidota > Bacteroidia > Cytophagales > Spirosomataceae > Runella. Next base: position 4,594 of record JBGAUP010000053.1, read on the forward strand.
CTACACTTGGGCGTGGAAATTATTTGATAATATCTTGCCCCGCTACGCGGTAAGCACTACTTATGTGGACGGCAGGAACATCGAAAACTTTGAAGCAGCCATTCGCCCTAACACCAAAGTTATTTATTTGGAATCGCCCAATACGCTTACGTTTGATTTGCAAGACTTGGAAGCGGTAGCAAAATTGTCCAAATCGAAAGGTATTATTACCATTATTGATAACAGCTATTGTACACCACTTTTCCAAAAACCCCACCGTTTGGGCATTGATTTATGCTTGCAATCGGCCACTAAATACATTGGGGGGCATTCTGACACCGTAGCGGGAGTATTGACGGGAAGTAAAGCCATGATTAAACAGATTTTTGACCGAGAAGCCCTCAATACGGGTGCTTTTGTGTCTCCTTTCAATGCTTGGCTGCTATTACGCGGGCTTCGTACTTTGCCCATTCGCTTAAAACACATTTCGGAAAGCACCCTCAAAGTCGTCACTTTTCTGAAATCTCATCCCAAAATCGAACAGGTTTATTTTCCCTTCGACCCAGATTTTGCCCAGTACGAATTGGCTCAAAAACAAATGATGGGGGCTTGTGGTTTGCTCACAGTGGCACTCAAAGCCAATAGTTATGCTCAAATAGAAAACTTCGCAATGGCACTCAAACACTTTCTATTGGCGGTAAGTTGGGGAGGACATGAATCACTCATTATGCCTAAATGCGCGGGTATTCGTCCTGAAGATTTTGATGTTACTAATCAAGAGCATCGCCTTATAAGGCTTTATATTGGTTTGGAAGCTGCTGATTATCTGATTGCTGACTTGGAACAAGCGTTGGCGTTGTTGTAGCCTCAAAAATACAATTCCATAAAAGTACAGGAGGGTTGGCGCGAAAAATACTTTTTGATTTGTTGGACTAATCCTAAAATAATAATGCAAGAAATCGCCTTTTTGATGAAACTCAAACCAGGTTTTGAGGAAGAATACAAAAAACGCCACGACGAAATTTGGCCTGAACTTTCCCAAGCTTTGACCGATGCAGGGGTACGTGATTACTCTATTTATCTCGACCGTGCCACGGGCGTACTATTTGCGGTACAAAAGCGTACCGAAAACCACCGAGCGGATGACTTGCCAGAACTGCCTATCGTAAAAAAATGGTGGGCTTACATGGCCGATATCATGGATACTAACCCTGATAACTCACCCGTAAGTACCCCTTTAGAATGTGTTTTTCATGCTGACTAATTGTCTATTAATCAAAATCCAAAAATATTTTATACATGAATAATCATCAAGAAACCGTTAATCGCCGCGAATTTTTGCAAAAATCTTCGTTGGCAACGGCTGGCGTATTGGCCTCTTCGCCTTTGTTTGCCAATGCCTCAACTACCGCCAAACGCAAAGTAGCCATGGTAGGTACGGGTCACCGTGGTACAAGTATGTGGGGCATTCCTGTCGTCAAAGAGTTTGGCGATGTGATTGAGTTTGTAGGACTTTGCGACATCAACCCTGGCCGCGCCGAAACTGCCCGTAAAATGCTCAATGTCACGTGTCCGCTTTATACCGACTTTGAGAAAATGATGCGCGAAACCAAGCCCGATTTACTCATCGTAACCACGGTAGATGCCACCCACGACCAATTTATTATTAAAGGGATGGAAATGGGTGCCGACATCGTGACCGAAAAACCCATGACCACCGACGAAGGAAAATGTCAGGCCATTTTGGATGCCGAAAAACGCACAGGAAAGAAAGTCACCGTTACGTTCAATTATCGCTATTCGCCTCACCGTCAGAAGATTTATGAACTCTTGCGTGAAGGGGCTATTGGTAAAATTACATCGGTTGATTTTCATTGGTATCTTGATACCAGCCACGGAGCCGATTATTTCCGTCGTTGGCATCGCCTCAAAGAAAATAGCGGGTCACTTTGGGTACACAAAGCCAGCCATCATTTTGACTTATTGAACTGGTGGTTGGAGTCAGAACCCGAGAGCGTATTTGCCCAAGGCGCGTTGGAACATTATGGCAAAAACGGAACTGTAAGAGGCGTAAACTGCCGCACTTGTGCCCATAAAGCCGACTGTAAATTTTATTTTGATGTCACCAAAGACAAACGCCTAACCGCTCTGTATGTGGATAATGAAAAATACGATGGATACCATCGTGATGGCTGTGTTTTTAAAGAAGACATCAACATTTTCGACAAAATGGCGGCTACTATTCATTATGCCAATGGCGTAAACGTGAGTTATTCTCTGACTACCTACTCGCCCTACGAAGGGTATCGGATTGCTTTCAACGGGACAAAAGGCCGTTTGGAGGCGTGGATTAAGGAATCAGGCAAAATGACCCTTGAGCCTTATGATGAATTGATGTTGTCTAAAAACTTTGGAGAAGTAGAATACATAAAAATTCAGCAAGCCGAAGGCCACGGGGGAGGTGATGCACGCTTAAGAGATAAAATTTTCCGTAATCCCAATGCGGCAGATACTTTCCGCCAATCGGCAGGAAGCCGCGATGGTGCAATGGCTATTTTGGTGGGGATTGGTGCTCGTAAAAGTATTCAAACGGGACTTCCCGTCAAAATTGCTGACCTTACTGACCTAAAACCCAAAGCTGTAAAGGCTTAAGGTTTATAAGGTTTGGGGTTCTGTTGACTTATATAGGAGATAGTATTTCACTTTATTATCTTACTTTTTTAGGACTTACGCAAAAATTGGCTTAAAATGTTGATTGATTTTCAACTCAATTCTTGAAAAAGCATTGTACTTTAGGCGTTTCAATCTTTTTCAAGTATGATTTTGTCAACGAATTTAACAATTTGACGGCGTAAGTCCTATTACTGTAATTTACACTACTTCAATCTTTACTTTGAGCATAAACTCATCCATTTCGATTTCGGAAGCAGAGCCGTTTAAGTCGGCTACCAATTCCAAAGCTACAGCTTGTACTTCTTGACAAATGTAGTTTTTGTTGGAACTAACAGCTTCGGCAAGCTCAGAATTATTGTTTTCCAAAGAAATCTTGATTTTGTCGGTTACCTCAAAACCACTGTCTTTGCGTAGGTTTTGGATGCGGTTTACTACATCACGGGCGATTCCTTCGCTACGAAGCTCGTCGGTGATAGTTATATCGAGGGCTACCGTAAGGCTACCTTCGCTTGCTACCAACCAGCCTGGGACGTCTTCGGTCAAGATTTCAATTTCTGAGTGGAGAATGTCAAATTGGGCATCGCCACTTACTAAAGTTATCTGTCCGTTTCTTTCAATTTCACGGATTTGAGCTTCGTTCATGGCACTGATGGCTTCTCCTACGACTTTCATGTTTTTGCCGTATTTGGGACCCAGTGCCTTGAAGTTAGGCTTTATTTTTTTCTTCAAAATACCTGCATCGTCGCTCACAAACTCAACACTTTTTACGTTTACCTCATTCATGATGATAGGCGCAACGTGTTCGATTTGCTGGCGTACTTTTTCACTCAGTACAGGAATCAATACTTTCGTAAGTGGCTGACGTACTTTTATTTTATGCCCTTTACGCAAAGAGTGAACCAACGAACAAATGTCTTGTGCCAGTTGCATAGATTCTTCCAAATCAGCGTCCACCCAATATTCTTCGTAGGTATGCCAATCAGTAAAGTGCACCGACTCGTGTTTGAATGGCGTATTTTTCTCAATAGACTCACTGCGAACGTGATCAGTAAGGTTGCGATACAACCAATCCCCGAAAAACGGTGCAATTGGTGACATCAATTGTGCTACGGCTGCTAAAGCGTGTTGGAGGGTTTCATAAGCAGCACGTTTATCGTCGGTCATTTCGCCTTGCCAAAAACGACGGCGATTCAAACGAACGTACCAGTTAGAAAGATTATCGCACACAAAATCCTGAATCAAACGACCCGCTTTGGTGGGGTTATAGCTGTCGTATTGTTCACCAACTTCTTTTACCAGCGTAAAGAGTTTAGAAACAATCCAACGGTCTAACTCGGTCAGTTGTTCGCGAGGTACGCGGTTAAATTGTTCAATTTTGTACCCGTCTAAGTTGGCATAAAGCGCAAAGAAATTGTAGGTATTAAATAGCGTCCCGAAAAACTTCCGTTGTACTTCGGCGATACCGTCTAAATTGAATTTGAGGTTGTCCCACGGTTCGGCGTTGGTAATCATGTACCAGCGTGTAGCATCGGGGCCGTACTTGTCAATGGTCTCAAAGGGGTCAATGGCATTGCCGAGACGTTTCGACATTTTATTTCCATTTTTGTCCAGCACCAAACCCGTCGAAACTACATTTTGGAACGCCACCGAATCAAACAAAAGCCCCGCAATGGCGTGGAGGGTAAAAAACCAACCACGCGTTTGGTCAACACCTTCCGAGATAAAATCGGCAGGAAACGACGTTGTGGCATCGTTTTTGGCCGTTCCTCCCATGCTTTGGGGGTATTTGTCAAGGTTTTCAAACGGAAAATGGAATTGTGCATAAGGCATCGCGCCCGAGTCAAACCACACGTCAATGAGGTCTGGCTCGCGGAACATTACCTTCCCCGCATCAGAAACCAAATAAATTTCGTCCACGTAAGGGCGGTGCAAATCGAAAGCGTCTGTCCCCTTTGATTGTAAGAAAGCTTTATTTTTGGCACTTTGCTCAGTAGTTAGTACTCCACTATCCAAAGCTTTTTGTAATTCATAAGTCAGTTCTTCGACCGAACCAATGCACTTTTCAGCACCCTCTTCGCTTCGCCAAATGGGCAAGGGGGTTCCCCAATAGCGGCTACGGCTCAGGTTCCAATCCACAAGGTTTTCGAGCCAGTTGCCAAAACGTCCCGTTCCTGTGCTTTCAGGATTCCAATTGATGGTTTTGTTGAGTTCTACCAAGCGGTCTTTTTTCTTGGTCGTAGCAATAAACCAGCTATCGAGTGGGTAGTACAATACGGGTTTGTCGGTGCGCCAGCAGTGAGGGTAAGGGTGCTCGTATTTTTCTACTTTAAACGCCCTGTTTTCTTCCTTCAACTTGATGGCAATCAGTACATCGGTGGGCTTAAAATCAGGGTCGTTTCGCTCTTCGGTAGAGTAGTACTCCTCTTTTACAAAACGCCCACCAAACTCGCCTATTTCTTTTACAAATCGCCCTTGACGGTCCACGATGGGCACTTCTTTGCCGTTTTCGTCGCGCACCATGATGGATGGCACGCCGTTGGCTTTCGCCACGCGAAAGTCATCAGCTCCGAAAGTAGGTGAAGTATGGACTACCCCCGTACCATCTTCGGTGGTTACAAAGTCGCCTAAAATGACTTTAAAAGCTTTATCAGTATCTTGGAGCGGCTGGACATAGGGTAATAGTTGTTCATACTGAATCCCTTCAAGATGTTCGCCCTTAAATTCCATTAGCACTTTCCAAGGTATTACCTTGTCACCGTCTTTGTAAGCGCCTAAATCGCCATCTTTGCCTTTTTCTGAAAAATACTTGCCTACTAAGTCTTTGGCCAACACTACGTTGATGGGTTGGTAGGTATATTGGTTGAAAGTCTTGATAAGGACGTAGGTGATGTCTTTGCCTACGGTCAAGGCAGAGTTGGCGGGGAGTGTCCAAGGGGTAGTGGTCCATGCCAAAATATACACTTCGTCGCTGTCGGCAGTATCAAACAAATAGGCCGATTTACCCGTCAGTTTTACCTTAAATTGGGCAACGATGGTGGTATCTTTTACGTCTTTGTACGTACCGGGTTGGTTCAACTCGTGCGAGCTCAACCCCGTACCCGCCGCAGGTGAATACGGCTGAATAGTATAGCCTTTGTACAAAAGACCTTGATCGTAAAGTTGTTTTAAAAGCCACCAAAGCGTTTCGATGTAGTCGTTTTTGTAGGTTACGTAAGGGTCGTCCATATCCACCCAATACCCCATTTTTTCGGTCATGGTGAGCCACAAGTCCGTAAAACGCATCACCGCTTCGCGGCATTTTTTGTTGTAATCTTCGATGCTGATTTTTACCCCAATGTCGTCTTTTTTAATGCCGAGTTCTTTTTCTACTTGGAGTTCAATCGGTAGCCCGTGGGTATCCCAGCCCCCTTTACGCTTCACTTGGTAGCCTTGGAGGGTTTTGTAGCGGCAAAAAATATCTTTGATGGTACGGGCCATCACGTGGTGAATCCCTGGCGTACCGTTGGCCGAAGGTGGACCTTCATAAAACGTAAAAGAAGGCGCACCTTCGCGCACTTCTACCGATTTCTCGAATATCTGATTTTCTTTCCAGAAGTGCAGGATTTCTTTTCCTACCTGCGCGTAGTCCAGACCTTTGTACTCTTTGTAGTTCATTGGGCAATTTTTTTAAATGGCCGTTGTCGGTTAGCCGTTATTAGCAAGCCGCATATTTTACGGATAACGAATAACTGATAACCGATAACGGCTTCAATTAAGAACCACAAAGTTAGGAATTTTTTGGCTTAATCTGGCTTTACGGTGCTTCCGCCCGAAATATTGGAGCGTAATTCGGGCGAACCACGGTAGCGGAGCGTGCTGGCACCACTTGCACTGACTTTCAAGGTTTTGCCCACCAATACCCGCGCCGTACTTGCACCTGACAGGTCTAAATCGGCATTGTCAACGGGATAATCGAAGGCATCTAAGCGAGAAGCCCCCGACAAATCACCGCCCAAACTCAGCCCCTGCCCACGTAAATTGAGGTCGGATGCGCCCGAAATGTTGACATTTACACGGTCCCAATCACCATCAATGGTTGACTTAGAAGCGCCTGATAGTTCTACATCCAAGTCACGGATGTTACCAAAGCCCGTGATGGAGGAATTAGTAGCCCCCGAAAAGTCCACCGCCGTGAGGGTAGGCATGGTAATCTCAACGTCCATGTCGTAGCGGCGCAAACGCCAATTGCGATATTTCATCACTAACTTGCCCGTGCGATCTACATATACGTCCAAATCCTGAATGTCGCGGCGGTCACCACGCACAAATATGCTGAATCGCCCCGATTGCCGTACGGTGATGTCGAAGGCATTTCCGATTTCGAGTTGGTCAAAATCGCGTAAGTCAAAGTTGCGCGAGTCGCTGTCGAGCGGTGCAAGTGTGCCTTCGCCTATAAACACACAAGATTGGGAAAATACGGAGAGAAGCGCAAAAAGGAAGAGAGCTGATAACTTTTTCATAGCTGTGTAAAACGTTTTTAATTGACTGTTTTGAAGCTATGACAATTTACACACCCGCGTCCCCTATGTGTTTGGGAGATTTTTTTAGGGATAGAGTTTTATACAGGCCATTCTACAGTTGGGCATTTTGGGTGAGGTGGGTATAAGTTACTTGTCAAACCTCCAATATTTTTTTGAATTGTTGAAACGTAACCACAGGCACAGGCGGGAATAAATCAGGAATTTTTAGCAGAGCCCTAATGTGTCTATCGTTGCTGACGAGGTAATCTACATTGGCTCCGACTGCACAATCTACGAACTTATTATCGCCTGAGTCCTTTTCCACCAATTGCCATTTGTAGGAAGGTTCGTAACACCAATGATTGGTTGAATTTAGAAGTGATTTTAGAACAAAATCGGCAGTTGTAACCCCAAATTTTGCTGAGATAATTTCCTCATATTCAGCAAAGATTTCATTGCTAAATACCCAAGTAAATTTTTCGTCCAAGAAAGCATAATACAGCCATTTGTTTTTGGCTTTAATTGGAATAGCTGACAAAAAAACATTGGTATCAATGACTACTTTCATGCTTATTGGCTCGAAGTTTTTTCAAATACTCAGTACGACTGCCATTCTCAATATTGTTTTTCATCTCTTGTTCAATTTGCTCAATTGTAACGCCATTATCTTTCATGAATTTATCAGCCGCTTCCTCTGCTTTTTTGAATAGGAATTGGGAAAGTAGGTTTTTTACCTCTTTCAAGTCATTTTCTGATAAATCTGTCTCGAACATTTGTAGCAGTACCGCTTGCATATTGCTTAATCTTCGCGGTGTTTGTACGGGATGTGCCATGGTGTTTGCGATTTTTATTTACAAATATACCGATTTTTGAAAAACACTGATTCAAACTACAATTATCCTCGTGGTGCTTCTGCCTCTTGACACGACTCCTCGCAGATGCTGAGTACTGACAACTTTTCGCCACCACCAAAAAATCTTTTTTCTTCCCAATAGGGGGGAGTGCCATTCTGAGTTGTCATAGAAGCAAATGAGTGCTTTAACCATCGTTTTCGACAACTCGTCACAAAAACCATCCGCTCGTTGGGCGCAAAATCATACTTTTGTGCAAAAACCAACGAAACAACATTTCGTGCAATTGTCGGACACACAAATACTTACGGCCATTGGGCAAGGAGACGAGCGTATTTTCGAACAGGTGTTTCGGAAATACTACGGAGGGCTATGTACTTACGGGCGTAGTATTTTGCACGATGCCGACGAAGCCGAGGAGATTGTCCAAAATGTTTTTGTGAGTATTTGGGAAAAACGGCAAGAACTCGAAATTACGCAGTCGTTGAAATCGTATCTGTATCGAGCAGTTCACAATCATTGCCTCAATCGTATCAAACACCAAAAAGTACGCGATGAACATCAACAGTATGCAATTCATTATCAAGACGTTTCGTATGAGTCGGTGAGCCAAACGGTGTATAAAAATGAGTTGGAGCAACAACTTGCCGTAGCCATTGGAAAATTGCCTGAGCAATGCCAAATCATTTTCAAATTGAGCCGTTTTGATGAATTAAAATACCAAGAAATAGCCGACCAACTGGGGCTTTCGGTCAAAACCATCGAAAATCAGATTGGAAAGGCATTGAAGATTTTGAGAACCGAACTGGCGGATTATTTGCCTATTTGGGTGCTGCTATATTGGTGTACAAAACTTTTAGATACGTTCAGCATGACAAATTACTACCAATGATTTCAAATACACATATTCCTGACGATTTGCTGGCGCGGTACGTGGCAGGTGAAACCACCGAACACGAATCTGCCCAAGTAAAGGTATGGTTGGCGCAATCGGCCAATCATGCGCAGGAATTGGCGCGTTTTCAGCAAATTTGGGAAAATTCAGTCAACTTAAAACCGAACAATGAGGTAGATGTTGATTTGGCTTGGAAGAAAGTAAAGAAGCAGTTGACAGTTGGCCGTTCACAGTCCGCAGACGCGCAGTCCGCAGACTGGTACGCCAGTGCGGCGCAGGCCACAGTTCACGAGCAATCGCCCTCCCCGAAAATTATTCCTTTGCGTCGTTCGTCTTTTATGTTCTGGCGTGTGGCGGCCTCTATGTTGGTTATGATAGGTTTGGGTTGGTTAGGGTATCAGTTTTTACAACCTATCGAAAAGCCCGAAATAGCGAAAGTGCTTAAAACACAACAAAATACCCTTGAGCAAACCCTGCCCGATGGCACTAAAGTCTATCTAAATCAGCACTCTACGCTCACGACGGCGGCTGATTTTAACGACGAAACCCGCACCGTGACGTTGCAAGGGGAGGCGTATTTTGACGTAAAACGCGATGAAACTCGGCCTTTTGTCATCAAAGCCAATGGCACAGAGGTGCGGGTATTGGGTACATCTTTCAACGTGAGAGCTTACGACAAACGCGTAAGTGTGGCCGTTACGAGCGGTAAAGTGCAGTTTTCGAGCACCAAAGCCAAAACATTGCTTATCAAAAATGAATCAGCAGCGGTGGAGGCCGATACGATTATTAAGTTACCCGAAATTAACCTCAACGAATTGGCCTACCGAACGCGCGTTTTTGTGTTTGATAAAACCAATTTAAGCGATGTGGTTGCTTCTTTGCGCGAGGGCTACCAGGCCGATATTCGCCTTAGCAGTCGTCATTTGGCCAAATGCCAACTCACGGCACGATTTGAAAAAGAAAGTTTAGACGCTACGCTCACGGTCATTGCTGAGACACTCAACCTCAAAGTGGTTCGACGCGGAAACGCTATCTTATTGGACGGAAGCGGATGTGAATAGTTTTGCTTCACTATTAACCATTTACAGTAAAAAAACAGCCATGAACATTTTCTTAAAAACCATTGGGTTTTGCCTTATTACTATTTTTTCTTTTGCCCAAAAAACCGTTTTAGACAAGCCAATCACCGTTCGTCTTAGCAACGAGCGGTTGGAAGAAGCCCTGAAGATAATAGGCGAGAAAAATGGATTTAGTTTTTCTTATAACCCCAATGATTTTGACCTCAACCGTCGGGTAAATGTAAGTGTATCGGGAAAAGCGGTACGGCAAGTATTGGACGACTTGTTTAAAGGAACAGTCAACTATAAGGAACGCCGTAATCACATTATCTTGCAAAAAGCCGATGAAAAACCGATTGAACCAAAAGATATTATCATCAACGGCTACATTTTTGACCACGAAACGGGTGAGCGTATAGCGCAAGCGAGTGTTTTTGAAAAGCGAACACTGGCTTCGGCAGTTACCAACGAAATGGGGTATTATCGCCTACGTTTGCCTGCTACGTTGCCCAATCCGCGTTTGGAAGTAAGAAAGGAAAAATATTTAGGCACGAGTATTCCCGTCAATAACCAACAATCGTTGGATATTGGGCTCATTCATACCAAAATCGAAGGTAAAACCCAGCCGATTCTGACCCAAACCATTCCTATGCCCATTCCAGTCAAAGACACTTTCAAAGTACGCGTTCCGACTTCTACGCCTGTCTTTGTGGTATCGGCCGATACCAACATCCTGCCCAAGAAAAAGCGTGAGATTAGATTAGATAAGGTAGAAGAAACTTTCGTGGATGCCTTTACGACGGCCAAGCAGGCCGTACACATCAAGAACGTGAGCGACACCCTCTACCGACCTTTTCAGGTTTCATTATTACCTTTTATCGGGACTAATCATGTCTTGAGTGGACACGTTATCAACGCGCTGTCGTTCAATGTAATAGCAGGTTATTCGCTGGGAGTCAATGCGCTTGAATTTGGTGGTTTGGCTAATCTGGTTCGCTGGGATGTACACGGAGCGCAGTTTTCGGGTTTTGTCAATTTGGTAGGTCGTAATGTATATGGACTGCAAGTGTCGGGTTTTGGAAATGCCACCCTGAAAAACTTTGAAGGAATGCAGTTTTCGGGCTTTGCCAATCTTACGGGAGGCCATCATAGCGGTATCCAAATCGCAGGTTTTGCCAACCTTACTGGGCGTAGTTTTAACAATGGAATCCAAACGGCAGGCTTTGCCAACGTAACGCTGGGAGGTTTGAACGGAGGACAAATAAGTGGTTTTGGAAATTTAGTTTTGGGTAATGTGCGCGGTTGGCAACTAAGCGGTTTTGGGAATATTACGCTTCAAAAACTTCGAGGCGTACAAATTTCTCCTTATTTCAATTATGCTACTGTGCACGACAAGGGCTTGCAAGTTGCCTTGTTCAACTATGCTGACTCGTCGGGGGCGATGCCGATTGGCCTTTTTAGTTTTGTGCGACGCAATGGCTACCGCCGTTTTGAAATCAGTACGGATGAGCTTAATTACGCCAATCTCACGTTCAAAACAGGGGTTCGGAAGTTTTATAATATTCTGACCATAGGTGGAAATTTTGGAATCGCCGATAAGCCTCTTTATACTTTTGGGTATGGAATCGGGAGTGTTATCAATTTTGGGCGAGGATGGGGGGCAAACTTAGACCTTACGGCCAATAAAATTATGGAAGCCACCAACCGCTTTGATTCTTCCAATGGGCTGTTTTATCGGTTGAGTTTGGGACTTGAAAAGAAAATCTCTCGCCGATTTGCTTTGTTTGGGGCGGCTTCTCTGACAGCACTCACCGCCCAATCAGACTATTTAAAACTTGACAAATCAAAACGCTATCAGGTTTTCCCAACGATCAATTTGCGCGATGGGCTTGACCTGACCAACTGGCTTGGGTTTCAGGCAGGAATCCGAATTTGTAACCATTAACAATCATTAACCACGCGGGTAGGTTACTCCCTAAAATACCCGCGTCTCAATGACGTTAATGATGAAAAGTTACTAATTAAACCATCTTCCAAAGCAATGAAAACATTTTGTAATAGTCTGGCCGCCATTTTAATTTTAACAACGGGTATTTTTGCCAACGCCCAAATATCTATCGGTGCTCGCGGTGGGGCATCGCTCGCAAAAACCACAGGCAATGGCAATTTTATTGAAAATTTTACGGGAAATCTCAACTATATCGTCAGCGGAAACGGGGGTGTATTTTTACAAATCCCGATAGTAGGTGGCCTCTCATTTCGTCCCGAACTGGCTTATAAGCAAAGCGGTGCGGGTATTTCTTCCAATGATTTACTGGACTTAGTAGGTGTCAATATTCCGTTGGGCGGTTCTATCAAACAGCGTTTGACTTATATTCAGGCACCCTTGTTGTTACAGTACGATTTTGGTTATCAAGACAGCCCCGTAAAACCCTATATCGTGGTAGGGTCTACTTTCAATTATCTGGCTGATGGAAAAATCGTGAGCCGTGCCGATTTAATTTTGTTCCGTACGCAGCCTAATCGTACCAATATTGGCTTAGGTGGATTCAATCGTTTTGAAGTAGGTGGTACTGGTGGAGTAGGTTTGAGCTTTTCGGTGGGAAAAGGCAAAGTATTTGTTGAAGGGCGTTACGAGCGCGGATTTACGCGAGTATATGACACACCTATTGTGCAAGTACCCGTTCACAACCAAAGTTTTAGCGCATTAGCTGGGTTTTCAATACCGTTGGGGAGATAATTTTTGTTTGCCTTGAAAATAACGAAGCCGCCTCAGAATTGCTTTTGAGACGGCTTCCGTTTTATGAGGAAAAAATTATTTTTTCAGCCAAGTGGATATATAAAGCACTGTATGTATAACTGCAAAAACCAAAGAAAAATAAAATAATCCAGTATCTTGCCCGTCTGTTTGGCTGTGATGTACAAAGGCAATTACTCCGAGTGCCAGTGCCAATGCCAATCCTGAAAGTCCGACTATTTTCAAATCGTCAGTTAATTTTCCCGCTGCTAATTTGCTGTTACGCATTCCGTACCACAAATAAATGTCAAAACCAGCAATCATCCATACAATCAGACGAATCCAAGTATCTAAAGGTAAGAATGCCATCATAAAGAAGCAGGTAGCAACTCCTAAAATTGGAACTAAAGGAACTAAAGGCGTTTTGAAAGCGCGAGGAGCATCTGGCATTTGTTTGCGCATCACAATAATACCGATACAAACGAGAATGAAAGCAAATAAGGTACCGATACTTGTCATTTCACCTACGACCCGTGCAGGAATAAAAGCTGCAAACAAACTGACAAATAGCATAAACATCAAATTGCTTTTGACAGGAGTTTGGAATTTGGGGTGAACGCTTGAAAATACTTTTGGCAACAAGCCGTCTTTACTCATACTAAAGAAAACGCGCGTTTGTCCCATGAGCATTACCAAAATCACGGAAGCATAACCCGCCAAAATAGCGACAATGATAGCGCGGTTTAGCCAAGGATAATCAGGTACAATCACGCCGGCTGCGTTAGCAGTGCCCATGTGTTCGATGGCTACGGCAACGGGCGCAATACCATCTTGTCCTTTAAATGAAGTATAGCTGGTAACTCCAGTCATTACGTGCGCAAACAAAATATACAATATGGTACAAATAGCTAATGAAGCAAGGATTCCGATGGGCATATCTTTGCGGGGATTTTTGGCTTCTTGGGCTGCCGTACTTACGGCATCGAAGCCGATGTAAGCAAAGAAAACAATAGCCGCTGCTCGGATGATACCACTAAATCCGTACTCGCCAAAGGTGCCCGTGTTGTCGGGAATATAGGGTGTATAGTTAGATTCATTGATGTATTTCCAGCCTAACACAATAAAAATGATGACAACGGATACTTTCAAGGCAACAATAATACCATTCACTGTGGCACTTTCCTGCGTTCCTTTCATTAATAAAAGGCTCATAATTATCACAATAAATACTGCTGGAAGGTTGATAATGCCCCCATCCCAAGGACCTACAGTAAGTGCTGTGGGTAAGTGTACTTCAAAGCCCTCCAGAAATTTTATTAAATAATGACTCCAACTAATACTGACTGTGGCAGCTCCAACAGCGTATTCCAATACTAAATCCCAGCCGATGATCCAAGCTACAAACTCACCCAAGGTAGCATAAGAGTAAGTATAAGCACTACCTGCAACAGGAATCATCGAAGCAAATTCGGCATAACATAAGCCTGCAAAAGCACAACCCAGTGCGGCTACTATAAAAGAAATAGTAATAGCGGGACCAGCCTGATTGGCAGCGGCGCCACCCGTGATAGAAAACAAGCCTGCCCCGATGATAGCCCCAATACCCAATGCTACCAAGCTTCCAGGGCCGAGAGTACGTTTTAACTGATTACCTTCACCTGAAGACTCTTCCATTAACTTGTCTAAAGGTTTTTTAATCCAAAGTTGATTTGCCATTCTGTATAAGATTAGGAGTTCGATTGATAGAGAATAAGGTTTGTGATTGAAATGTGGTTGAAAAATACGCCCTTATTGGCTTTCAACCAAATAAATACAACGAAAAGTTATTTTTAGGCCAAATAAATGTATCGTAGAAGACCTTGAAAGTGAGTAAGTTGTTGTAAAATACGGAGAGGAATCAGCATGATTTTTGTCATAGCATCCTACACAATTTTGCACCTATCTTGCCCGACTTTTGTTTCTTATTTATGCCGAAATTACTCGAAAACCGCGCCGATGTAGAGTTGATGGTTAATCAGTTCTACGAAAAAATTCGCCGAGATAGCGAACTGGGTCATATATTTGACGACGTTGCCCAAGTCAATTGGGAGGCACATTTGCCGAAAATGTATGATTTTTGGGAAGGAATTTTATTTGGTACGCTCAATTACAATGGCCGCCCGATGCCTCCCCACTTTCGCCTGACAACCAAATACACACTCACTCCCGAACATTTTGACCGTTGGTTAGCTCTGTTTTTTGAAAATATAGATGAACTCTTTGAGGGTGAAAAAGCAGCTGATGTCAAGTACCGTGCTTACAGCATTGCGACGATTATGAACAGTCGGGTTCAGCAGATTAATGACCAAATACAGGTTGAAAACTGATTTTGAACGTGTTATAAAAGTGTACTATTTTTGGTATTTTTTGTAATGATGAAATTTTTTATTGTATTATTAAAAGAATATTAATATATAACTTATTGGTAATCATTGATTTGTATTGTATTTGTTTTGTATATTTGCAGCGCAAACCAAATAACCAAAAAAACACTATGGCGATTGCAAAGCAAGTATTAAAAAGCAAACCTGTTTGTAAAGTAACGTTCTCACTCTCGGCTGATGTAGTAGCTGATGCGAAAGAAGTTGCAGTATTGGGTGAGTTTAAAGTATTGGGTGAGTTTAATGGTTGGGCTTCAGAAGCCGCTACTAAATTGAAGAAACAAAAAGATGGTTCATACAAAGCTACTGTTGAGTTAGAAACTGGAAAAGAATATGCTTTCCGTTACTTGCTTGATGGTACTACTTGGGCCAACGATGAAGCTGCCGACAAATACATCCCGAGTGGTGTATCTTACGAAGAAAACTCAGTAGTAGTTCTGTAATTAGACAAAACATCTACCTAACTTAGCCCCGTCAAGTATAAATTTGACGGGGTTTTTGTTGTTACAATAGGTGGAGCTATCCTATAATGTTTTTGTTGTTTGTTAAAAAGTAAGAAAATTGGCAATGATACAGTTATTAGCAAAAGTAGGCATCAACGGTTTTTTCTTCTGTTTGATTGGAATGATTGTGTTGGCCTATTTTTTTCCTTTTTGGGGAACGGAGCAAAGCCCCCTTCATTTGCCACAAGTAGCCGAATATGGCGTATCGCTTATTTTCTTTTTTTACGGGCTGAAACTTAATCCTGAAAAACTGAAAGCCGGACTGAGTAATTGGCGCTTACACCTCGTCATTCAGTTGACTACGTTTGTGCTTTTTCCGCTTATTGTACTTGCCATCGGTTATGTATTTCCTGTCAATACGTCTTCATTGCTATGGTTGGGTGTGTTTTATTTGGCGGTGCTTCCTTCCACGGTTTCTTCGTCGGTCGTCATGGTGGCGATTGCGGTTGGAAACCTCCCAGCGGCGATTTTTAATGCCAGTATATCAAGTATTATCGGCATTTTCATCACTCCCCTTTGGATGAGCGGACTGCTGGAACAACAAGATGCCAATTTTGACGTCAGCCATGTCATTCTGCGCTTGAGTTTGGAGGTTTTATTGCCTGTTGTCCTGGGATATTTTTTGCATCACAGGTTGGGCAAATGGGTCGAACGCTACAACAGCACTTTGCGGATGTTTGACCAATGCGTGATTTTGCTGATTGTGTACACTTCGTTTTGCGAATCGTTTGCGGGCAATATGTTCAGTGGCCACTCTGCTGCCGAAATCATCCAATTAGGTTTTTGGATGCTTCTGTTTTTCTTAGCCGTATTTGGAATTATGAACCTCGTAAGCCGTTGGCTTCATTTCACTCGCCCCGATCGCATTACGGTTTTGTTTTGCGGTTCAAAAAAATCGTTGGTACAAGGGGCCGTGATGGGAAAAGTGCTTTTTCCTAATCCGGTCATGTTGGGCGTAGTACTTCTGCCGCTTATGATTTACCACGCCCTCCAATTGATGGTGGGAAGTATGATTGCGCAGAAAATGGGGCTGAAAGATAGAGGCTCGGACGGTTCGCTGTTGTGACTCGTTCTTACCATTTACAAGCCTCTGGCTTTTGATTTATTCTTTGGGGCGGCCTACCAGAAAGTAAACCAACCAGCCAAAGGGAATAAAAATGGTTACTAAAACCCAAATTAATTTTAAGTTTGATTCTAATTGACTTCGTACGATGTGAACTATCGCTAAAATTTGAGGTATAATTGTCAGCCCCAAAATGAACAAAATCAAGCCAATTTCTAAACCGCCAATTCCCAAAAAACAAAGCATAGAATGATAGAATTTTATGGTTAACAAATGAAAACATTACTTTCCCGAAAACGAATAAGGAAAGCTGCTTGCCTGAGTGCCGCGCGTTTGGTTGGGTTGTGCTGACATTTTGAAGTCCAATGTTCCCCCCTGTTGTAGCGTATAGTGTTCTAAGTAGTTCAAATTGTGCGGTTTGCCGTTGAGCGTTACTTGATCTACATATACTTGCTGAGCCCCGTTGTTGGGAGCGTTGATGGTGAGTTTTTTGCCATTTTCAAACGTCATCGTCATTTGTTTGAACAAGGGGCTGCCAATCACGTATTGCTTAGTGCCCGGGCAAACGGGATAAAAGCCCAATGCACTGAATACGTACCAAGCCGAAGTTTGGCCGTTATCCTCGTCGCCGCAGTAACCGTCGGGCGTGGGTTGGTAGAGTTTATCCATGATTTGCCGAATCCAATACTGCGACTTCCACGGTTGACCTGCGTAATTGTAGAGGTACGGCATGTGCTGAATGGGCTGGTTTCCGTGCGCATACTGTCCCATGTTCATGATTTGCATTTCGCGGATTTCGTGAATGACAAATCCGTAGTAAGACTCGTCGAAAATGGGAGGTAGGATAAACACACTGTCTAATTTTTGCGCAAAAGCCGCATTTCCCCCCATGAGTTTAGAAAGCCCGTTGATGTCGTGAAAAACCGACCACGTATAATGCCAACTGTTTCCTTCCGTAAAGGCATCGCCCCATTTGTAAGGATTGAAAGGTTTCTGAAAATCGCCCGCTTTGTTTTTCCCACGCATCAATTTGGTTTCGGGGTCAAACAGGTTGCGGTAATTTTGGTTTCGTTTCGCAAAAAGTGCTATTTCACTTTCGGGACGTTTGAGCGATTTGGCCAGTTCCCAAATACAGAAATCGGCGTATGCGTATTCGAGCGTACGGGCGGCATTTTCGTTGATTTTAACGTCGTAGGGGACATAGCCTAACTCGTTGTAATATTCGTGCCCAAACCGTCCTACGGAATTTACGGGTCCTGCATTTTCGGTGTTTTTCAGAATAGCTTCGTAAAGGGTATTGATATCATAGCCACGGATGCCTTTGATGTAAGAATCGGCAATGAGCGAGGCCGAATTAGACCCAATCATGCAGTCGCGATGGCCCGGACTGGCCCATTCGGGCAAAAAGCCGCTTTCCTTGTACGCATTCACCAAGCCTTCCATGATATGGCTGTTGAGTGTAGGATACATGAGCGTAAAAAACGGAATGGCCGAGCGGAACGTATCCCAAAAACCGTTGTCGGTAAACATATACCCTGGCAAAACCTGCCCGTTGTAAGGACTGTAATGCACTATTTTGTTTTGGGCGTCGAATTCATAAAACTTGCGTGGAAACAATAAAGCGCGGTACAAACACGAATAAAACGTCCTGATTTGGGCATCAGTACCGCCCTCAACGGTTAACCGGCTCAATTCTTGGTTCCAGGCGGTTTGGCCTTTTTGCATTGTGGCAGTAAAACCGTCATTACCCAATTCGCGAGTAAGGTTCAACGTGGCCTGTTCGGCACTGATAAAGGAAGAAGCCACTTTGATGTGGACAACCTCGCCCTTATTTGTTTTGAAACCGATGACAGCTCCCACGTGCTCATCTTTTAGTTCAAGAACTCCTTTGGATAAGTTTTTATCTGACCAAGTAGCATTATAGGTAAAAGGTTTGTCGAAACGCAGTTCAAAATAGTTCTTAAAATTGAGCGGTACGCCGCCGCTATTTTGGGTGCTATATCCGATAATTTTCTGTTGTTCAGGAATAATTTTGATGTAAGAACCTTTGGCAAAGGCGTCAATGACCACAAACGCACTATCGGTTTTAGGGAATGTGAGGCGGAACTGAGCCGCACGTTCGGTGGGAGCAATTTCGACTTGGGTATCGTGGTCGGCCAAATAAACGCTGTAATAGTGCGGCTTCACCACCTCTGCTTTGTGCGAAAACCAGCTTTGACGGGCTTCTTCGGTAAATTTCAATTTTCCCGTGACGGGCATAATCGAAAACATACCGTAGTCATTGATCCATGGGCTGGGCTGGTGGGTTTGTTTGAAACCGCGGATTTTATTGGCGGTGTACATATACATCCAACCATCGCCGTTCTTACCCGTTTGGGGACACCAAAAGTTCATTCCCCAAGGCGTAGCAATGGCTGGGTAGGTGTTACCCGCCGAAAGTTCGTGTCGAGAGTCGGTTCCCATGAGTGGATTGACCCATTGAGTGTAATCTTTGGAAGGTGTTTGAGCGATGGCAGCGGAGGTCAGTAAGCCAACAAAAACGAAGGAAAAAAGCGTGCGCATAGAAAGGTTGGGGTTTGATG
>JBGAUP010000054.1:0-23771 GCA_044228585.1 Runella sp.
GAATTCAAGGCAACACTTGACAGGATTGTTGAGATTGCCTCTCACCAAGGCTGGCACGACGAACAACAAGAGGTATGGCTACGCTCTCCGCTCATGCGTCTTTACGCCGCCGATGATAGAACCCTCATTAACCTCAGCGAAATGACGGCAGATTACCACGGCGACCACTTCATCAATCCCCGCATTAATCCCAATTTTGGCCAATCTACTACCGTTCAATTGCTACCTTCCATCAAAGCAAACACCTTGGTAGTCGTTGGGGAAAAAGACGAAGAAAGCCTCCAACGAATAGGTCAGCTTCTAAGTGAAAAAATCCCCCATAATCAAAAAGAAATCATCAAAGGGGCAGGACACTTACCCAACATGGACAAACCCAAGGTTTTCAACAAGATAGTCTTAAAATTTTTGAAATAATGGAACTTGAAAAGCGTCGTAAATGGGCCAAAATCGCTGCTATAGGTATGGGAATTGCCGCACTGCTAAGCACCGCAGCAGGATTTTTTCAAGGTTGGAATTTGCCACGTATTCTTATGATTGTATGTTTTAGCGCGAGTTCAATTCTGTATTTTGTACAGTACAATAATTTATTAAAAGAGGAAGATTAGCCTTACTGAACCCGAAGATTTTTTATTTTGATAGAAATCAGTGTGAATTTACGGTACGCCGTCGCAGTTTCAATCAGTGTCATCGGTGTGCCATATTCGATGATTTTAGCACACTGATGGCACTGATTTTAAGGATTTTCACAGTTTAAAAAAAATCTTCGGGTACAGTAGATTAGCCTTTATCGCACTCTGTAGGGTAGTATAATTTTCGTTCTATCTTTTTATACGTTCATACTACACTAAAACTCATGGATTCCAGAAGAGATTTTCTTAAAAAAGCAGCCTTACTTTCCAGTGGAGCAAGTGTTTGGGGCATGTTGCCCGCCTCCATCCAAAAAGCATTAGAAATCAATCCACCCCAAGGTAGCACTTACTTAGATGCAGAGCATATCGTAGTTTTGATGCAAGAAAATCGCTCATTCGATCATTGTTTTGGTACGCTTAGAGGGGTAAGAGGTTTTAACGACCCCCGCGCCATCACCTTGCCCAACAAAAACTTAGTATGGCTTCAAAAAAATGCCGAAGGGGATACTTACGCCCCTTTTCGGTTGGATATAAAAGACACCAAAGCCACGTGGATGAGTGCCCTCCCCCACTCATGGGAAAACCAAGTAGATGCCCGCAACGACGGCAAATATGACCGTTGGCTCGACGTAAAAAAATCGGGCAATAAAGAATACGCCCAAATGCCCCTCACCATGGGCTACTACAACCGCGAAGATATTCCGTTTTATTACGCATTAGCTGACGCTTTCACGGTTTGTGACCAGCATTTTTGTTCTTCCTTGACGGGAACAACCCCCAACCGCCTCTACCTTTGGACAGGGACAATCCGTGAAAAACCCAGTATTGAATCAAAGGCAAACGTCCGAAATTCCGACGTTGACTACGACGATGAAGCCCACTGGACTACTTTTCCCGAACGTTTGGAAGACAACGGTATTTCTTGGCGAATCTACCAAAATGAGCTGAGCCTCCCGATGGGCTTCACAAACGAAGAAGAAGATTGGCTCGCCAACTTTACCGACAATCCCATCGAGTGGTTTTCGCAGTACAACGTGCGGTTTTCAACAGGTTTTCAAAAGTTTCTTGCCACCCAAGCCAAAGACTTACCCAATGAAATTGCGGCTTTAGAGCAAAAACTTAAAACACTTCCAGAAACGGGTAAGGAAACAGAAATTACTCAAAAGTTATTAAAAGGAAAACGAGATGCACTGGAGTTGGTAAAGCAAGAGCGCGAGAAATGGAGTCCTGAAAATTTTGCAAAGCTCTCGCCACGCGAAAAAAATTTGCATCAAAAAGCATTCACAACGAATATCAATGACCCTCATTATCACGAACTAACAAAGTTCCGCTACAAAGACGGGGATACTGAGCGCGAAGTAGCCATTCCCAAAGGAGATATTTTACACCAATTCAGAGAGGATGTCAGTACAGGAAAACTACCCACCATCTCATGGGTTGTGGCTCCTTCCAACTTCTCCGATCACCCTGGTTCTCCTTGGTATGGGGCTTGGTATATTTCGGAGGTGATGGACATTCTTACCCAAAATCCAGAAGTCTGGAAAAAGACCATCTTTGTGGTTACGTACGACGAAAACGACGGTTACTTTGACCACGTTCCTCCGTTCGTTGCTCCTAAACCCGACTTTAGCGATGGATTGGTTTCCAAAGGTATTGATTCAAGTGTTGAACACGTAACCATAGAGCAGGAAAACAAGCGAAAAGAAGCAAGTCCCCAAAACAGAGGTCGGGCAGGTGCAATTGGACTGGGCTACCGTGTTCCAATGCTGATAGCATCTCCTTGGAGCCGAGGAGGATATGTCAACTCACAGGTTTTTGATCATACATCAGTGTTGCAGTTCATGGAGCATTTTTTGAGTCATAAAACCAAGAAAAAGATTGAAGAAAACAACATAAGTGCTTGGCGGCGTACGGTTTGTGGCGATTTAACTTCGGTGTTTCGCCCTTACAATGGTGGAGAAATAAAGCTACCCACCTCGGTCGAGAAAGATAGTTTTATCCAAAGCGTTCACCAAGCAAAATTCAAAAAAGTACCCTCTAACTTCAAGAAACTCAGTCCCGAAGAAATCGCTGAAATAAACCGTAACCCTTCCGTTTCACCCTTGCTCCCAAAACAAGAAAAGGGAATTCGTCCTGCCTCAGCCTTGCCCTACGAGCTTTATGCGACAGGGAAATTGAGCGCCGATAAAAAGTCATTTCAAGTTCAATTGAGTGCTAAAAACGACGTCTTTGGCAAGAAAGCAGCGGGGGCTCCTTTTCACGTGTATGCCCCCAACAAATACCGAAAGGGAAAGGAGGCGGCTTTTGAAGACTTGAAAGCATGGTCTTATGCCGTAATGGCAGGCGACGCCCTCACTGACTCGTGGCCGCTCGAAAATTTTGAAAAGGATGCTTATCAACTTTGCGTTTACGGTCCCAACGGTTTTTTTCGTGACTACCAAGGTAATGCAAACGACCCTCAACTAAATATTGAGTGTGAATACCAACGCTCATCACCACAAGGAAAACAACTGACGGGTAATGTAGAACTAAAACTACGTAACCTCCACCCACAACAAAAACTAAAGATAACCATCACCGATAACGCCTATAAAAACGGGAGTCAAACAAAAACCCTCGAAGCTGCAAGCAATAAAGGAAGTGTGCTTTCAGTAATTCTGAACCTCAAATCAAGCTTTGGTTGGTATGATTTTAGCGTCAAAGTTGAAGGGTTTGAGACATTTGAACAACGTTTTGCAGGCAGAGTAGAGACGGGAAAAACCTCATTCAGTGATCCTTTAATGGGTGGGATTGATGTATAATTTCGCCCAATCTGGTTTACATAAAAAAGGGTTAAGAAGTTTTGATTCTTAACCCTTTTTCCTTACAACTTATTGACTATAAATAGCGAATCGCCTATTTTTTCTTCTGTTGTTTTTTTGCCTCTACTTGTTTTTTTGCTTCGTCGGCTTGTTTTTTTGCCTCTTCTGCGGCTTTCATAGAGCGCTCAAGTATGTCCGAAAATTTTGATTTCTTTTTCTCACCCGAAGCAATCTTCTTACGATTTTCCTCCAAAATTCGACGGATTTTATCATCGTTTACAAAACGACGAATCACCTGCTGTTGAAGAATCGTCACCACGTTTGATACCAAGTAGTAGAAACTCAAACCTGCGGGGAACGAGTTCATGATAAACATAAACATAACTGGCATGAAGTAAGTCAACATCCGCATATCGGGCATCCCAGGTTGTTGCACTTGGGTGGGTGTAATTTGGTTGTTGTACCACGCGTACACCAGTTGCGAAATGGTCATGGCCAAAGTGAAAATACTTACGTGTGCCCCATAAAAAGGGATAGAAAAAGGAAGTTTGATAGGTGCATCGTAGGTAGAAAGGTCGCTGGCCCACAAAAACGATTGTTGGCGAAGTTCAATCAAATTGGGAAATAAGAAAAACAAAGCCATCAAAATCGGCATCGTAGCCAAAACGGGAATACAACCGCTCAATGGACTTACACCCACTTGTTGATACAGTTTCATTTGTTCTTGCTGCATCTTGGCGGCATCGTCACCTACTTTTTCTTTGATAACGGCCAATTCGGGAGCTAACATTCGCATTTTGGCCATACTCACGTACGATTTATACACGAGCGGTGTCATCAATAACTTCACAATCAAGACAAGCACAATAATCAACACGCCATAATTGCTAAAGTATTTTTCCAAAAAGCTAAACATCGGCACAAAGAAAAACTTGTTGAGCGGCTTCAAGATCGCGTAGCCCAAATCTACGTTGTCACCAAAGTCTGGAGCGGCTTTGACTTCCTTAACAATTTGATAGTCGTTAGGGCCAAAAAACAATTGAAAATTACCCTTTCCTGCTTTCAAATCAGCAGTAGCAATGGTTCCCTCGCTCTGCATCGTCTTGATATAAGTAGTATCGGTAGCGTCCACCAACGACTTGAGGGTTACGTTGTTCAAGCCCGTATTTTTGGTAATAAAAGCTGTCAAGAAGTACTTATTTTTGTGCGCAAACCACGATACTGGTTGTTCTATTTTTTCTTCTACATTGTCTCCTTGTCCACGCCCGATGTCCGAAAGCTCGCCGTCGGCGTAGTAATTGGTCGTTACTACCTTTCGGTTTTCAGCCATGTCATTTTCAACTTGTTTGAGCTTATCTTTCCATACTAAGCGGGTAGGGTCATTTTTGACGAATCCATCCAACCCCACCAACTGCACATCATAATCAACTAAATAGCCATTTCCTTGTATCGTGTAGGTCTGCTCCACGTACTGGTTTTCACCCAATGGCAAACGGAAAGCAATCTTTGCTGATTTGCCAGCAGCTACCGTCTGATTTTGCGCATCGGTAGTAAAATATAAATCCGCCAGATTGACCGTCCCTTTATTGGTGGGAAGTTCGAGATTAAAACTACTACTTTGCTCATCTATGAGAAGCAAAGGCTGATTTAAGTACGTTTTGTATTTTTTTAGCAATACTTCTTTTACACTTCCTCCTTTGGTACTGAAAGTAAATTTGACGTCCTCATTTTCAACAACAATGGTTTGGGCTGTTCCTTGCGCAGCACTCGCAAAATCTCCGTAAGCTGCTTTGGCGGCAACCGAATCCAGTTGTTTTACTGCTTGAGGTACCGAAACGGAAGATTGAGCTTTGTTTTGGGTTTGAGTAGCGGGATTAGGCTTGGTTGGTTCTGGACTTGGCACGAGGATTTGATACCCAATCAACATCGTCATAATCAACGCTAATCCAATAATTTGATTTCTCTCCATTTGTTTGGTTTGTACATTGTTTGTAATTCGTTCTCCGTCTATTCGTTATCCGTTATCTGTTTATTTACTCGTTATCTTTTTTCAATTAACAGTTAACGACCAACCACAAGGGGCTGCTCCACTGTTATAAGCACCAATCAACAACAGATTGCGAAGAATTCGCACTTGAAGGAAGGATAAGCGGTCATATTTTAGTAAAAAAATAACTTACTCCCTTAAAAAAACAACAAATGCCAAAATTTTCTTGACACAATCACGTTTTAGAGTTATAATTGCAAAACATTTCTGACAGTTCGCGGCTAAATCTGATACTATTTCACCCAAACGCCGCCTCTCTTGTTCAGTACCACCTATCAATCCTGTAATTTCTTGGGTTACCCTCTAATTGTTAAATACGTAATAATAAATAATCTCCTTGCGTAAAGCCTCCCTTTACTTTTCCATTATTTATGCTCAGCATTGACGATCTTACCCTAAAACTCTTGTCGGAGTTGCGGGTACTTGCCGAACAAATCGGTATCAAAGACCCTAACAAGTATTCTAAAAAAGACCTAATTAATAAGATTTTGGAAGAACAGAAAGCTGCTCCAGCTACTCCTGCTAAAAAATCTGAATCTTCGGCAGCACCAGCGAAACGTCCGCGCAAAGCTTCCGAAGCGCCCCAGATGCCTCCTCAAAAGAAATCGCAACCTCTACCCGAGGTGTCAATGTCGGCCTCAACCCAAGAATCCGCTGATAAACGTTCTAAGCGTCAGCGTATCCCTAAAGGTGATTCTACGCCAACACCTTCTTTGTTTAACCCGCCGCAAGCAACGCCTACCCAAGTAGAACAACCCGCTCCTATCACGGAAGAACTTGTCCCTTCGGCCTTGTTAGAAGAAGATTTTAATGACCTCAAAATAGATTTACCAGAAGAAGAATTTTTGGACACCTCTTTTATTACCGAAAGTCTTGAAACCGATATACCCTCAGAGTCCGAAGTAGAAAAAACAAAAAATGAAGACCGCTCCATCGAAGAACGCCCTCGGGAGTATCGCGATGAGTATCAGAATAAAATCAAACGTCAGTATAACAACTACGTGAAAGAATTCGATGGACTTATCGTCAATGAAGGAGTTCTCGAAATCATGTCGGATGGTGGATATGGATTTTTGCGGTCAGCTGATTACAACTATCTCGCCAGCCCCGACGACATTTACGTATCTCCGTCACAAATCAAATTGTTTGGCTTAAAAACGGGAGACAGCATTCGCGGGTCGGTTCGTCCGCCCAAAGAAGGAGAAAAATATTTTGCGTTGTTGCGCGTAGAAACCGTCAACGGAAAAACTACCGAAGAAATTCGTGACCGGATTCCGTTTGAGTACCTAACACCGCTTTTCCCCGAAGAACATATCAAACTAAGTGGAAAGCCTGATAACTACTCAGCGCGAATTTTAGATTTGTTTGCGCCCATCGGAAAAGGACAACGGGGAATGATTGTGGCCCAGCCCAAAACGGGGAAAACGGTTTTGCTCAAAGAAATAGCCAACGCCATCACGCGCAATCACCCCGAAATTTATCTGATTATATTGCTCATTGACGAACGCCCCGAAGAAGTAACCGATATGCAACGAAGCGTACGGGCGGAGGTAATTTCTTCTACTTTCGACGAGCAAGCCGACCGCCACGTGAAGGTCACGGGTATGGTACTCGAAAAAGCCAAAAGGATGGTGGAATGTGGGCACGACGTAGTGATTCTCTTAGATTCGATTACACGTTTGGCCCGCGCCTACAATACCGTTACGCCTGCTTCTGGAAAAATTCTTTCGGGTGGGGTAGATGCTAACGCTCTGCACAAACCAAAAAGATTTTTCGGGGCGGCTCGTAATGTCGAAAATGGCGGCTCTCTCACGATTATTGCCACGGCCTTGATTGATACCGGTTCTAAAATGGACGAAGTAATCTTTGAAGAATTTAAAGGTACGGGCAACATGGAACTACAATTAGACCGTCGTTTGGCCAACAAACGTATTTACCCTGCCGTGGATGTAACCGCTTCTGGCACGCGCCGCGAAGATTTATTGCTCGATAAAGAAACCCTCCAACGGATGTGGATTTTGCGTAAATATCTCTCAGATATGAACCCCAACGAGGCCATGGATTTCTTGTTGGAACGCATGAAAGGTACGCGTAGTAATGAGGAGTTTTTGATTTCGATGAACCGATAGAAACTACTTACCCGCATTAAACGAAAAGAGAGAGGCCGAGGTCTCTCTCTTTTCGTTTAGTATTCTACCCAGCAGCTTACCCCCCTACCAAAAACACGGTCGGTTTTTTATGTAAATCAAGCGTTTGGGTTTTCCAATCTTTGATAGAAAGCGTTTTTACAAAACCCTCAGGAGCCGTAACTTGGCAAGCTACACAAAGCCGTGTAGTGGGCTTGCAATGAATCAGAATGTCTTCAAAAACTTGATTGTTTCGGTAGGGGGTTTCAATAAAAAGCTGGGTTTGACGACGTGAAAGGGCTTCTTGCTCTAAATGTTTAATGGCTTTTACTCTCGGTGCGCGGTCTATGGGCAAATAGCCATGAAACACGAACGATTGTCCGTTCATTCCAGAGGCCATCAATGCGAGCAAAAGCGAAGAAGGCCCTACTAAAGGCACTACCTCAATGCCCAACTGATGGGCTAATTTGACAGCAACAGCCCCAGGGTCGGCTACGCCTGGACAACCTGCTTCCGACAACACCCCTGCATCTTTGTTTGCTTTTAAAAGTGCCTTGAGTTGCGCCAGCGTTTCGGCTTCGGGGGTCTTTTTGTGAAGCTCATAAAAAGTCAGATTCTCAATAACTTTTCCCAATCTCAAACTACTGATAAAACGCCTTGCGGTTCGGAGTTCTTCCGCAAAAAACACCTCCAGCCCTCTGACCGAGTCGGGCACTTGTGGCGGCAATACCTCGCTGGCGGTGTTATCGGCAAGGGGCGTTGGTATTAGGTAGAGTTTCATTGTACAAAACTAACCAAAGATTTCACAAACGCTTCGGGTTGTTCGGCTTGCACCCAATGCCCCGCCTTCTCAATGGTATCAATGGTGACGTTTGGAAACAACGTTTGGATTGTCCAGAAATCTTCGTCCAAAATATACCTTGATTGGGCACCACGAATAAAAAGGGTAGGAGTATGTATCACGTGAGCATGCGTCAAATCAGCCCCGATGAATTCAATGTTTTTTTCGATTACCGAAAGATTGATGCGCCAGTCAAAGACACCCGTCTCGTTACGGTACAGATTTTTCAATAAAAATTGCCGTACGGCAGCACTGGGTTCATATCGGCTTAAAATGGCTTCGGCTTCGTTTCGATTTTGAATAGTAGCTAAGGGTATGGCATTAAGACCTTTCAAAATCTCGGTGTGATGAACGGGGTAAGCTTTGGGCGCAATGTCCACCACAACCAAATGACTAAACGTGTCGGGATATTGCATGGCATATTGCATCACGGTCTTGCCCCCCATCGAATGACCCACCAAAATCGGCTTTTCGATTTCTTGCTGTTGTAAAAAGTCGCGTAAATCGTCCGCAAGTTCGGGATACGTATGGGTATCGGCATGGGGCGAACGTCCGTGATTGCGCTGGTCAACGGCATAAACCGAAAAGCCTTGGTCGGCAATCACTTTGCTGATAGTGAGCCAATTGTCGCACGAGCCGAACAGACCGTGTAAAATCACCATCGGGCGACCAGTACCTACTTGTCGAAAAAAGAGTTGCATAGATATACGGGGGTTAACGTTTTCGGCGCTTGGTTGGCTTTTTAGATTTTGACGAGGTTTTTGACTTGACTTTACCGCGTTTTGCCGCAGTTGTTCGCTTTGATTTTGGACGAGCGGCGGGACGCGGAGCGGCTTCTTTAATTTCAGTTTCAATCAAGGCAATGTTTCCTGCCCTGTCAATCACTTCAAGCCTCAAAGGACCCTCAAAATCAAGCGAATCCACCAACTTTTCCGACCAAATATAATTGCGCTTGTAGTCATAGTTCATCAAAACCCACGCTCCATTGACGTATGCATTGAATTGAGCAATGCCCGACATTCCGTCAGAAATGCGGGCCGAAATCATTTTTTTATTGGACTGAATAAGCTGTACCGAGGGGGGAGTAGCATCGGTAGCGAGGGTAAAACTTCCTAATTCTCGGGTAGTAAAATCGAAGACGTTTCCCCGCCATTCTCCCCCGACAAACCGCGTCCGATTGCCATCAAGACGATAAGCATGGGTCTTTTCAGGGTTTTCGGGCATTTCATCGGGCGTAAAATTAATCCCAATCGCATCGCGTAAAGGGGTATAGTCGTCGTTGATAATGAGTCCATTAGGGCGAGATTGCACCGCTAAGTAAAGGGTATCAAAAACACTTTTGTTCCCAAATCGGAGGGTGTATCGGTCGCCCGTGTAAGTTTCTACCCTATCGGGGCGAATCCGCTGGCGAAAGTGGGTTTGGAGGGTTTTAGCTCCAATTTTGATAGAATCGGGAAGGGCTTCCCGTAAATCAAGTAGATAGACCGTTTCACCGCTTGACTTGTAGGCAGGAGCTAACAGAAATCGTCTTTTTTTCACAAATACCTCCGCAGGGGCCAATTGAGACAGCCCCAATGCCTTGATTTTGAATACGTTTTCCTCTATTTCCGTTTTCATATACGCCAAACTTGGCAAATCATCGGATTCTACTGGAGGTACTGGCAAATCTTCGGGAGGCTCTCCCTTTATTTTCAGTCGCAACACCGACGAGTTTTCGTAGGAATCAAAAAGCGTAACTTGTACTTCGTGCGTAAGCGTGTCCCGAATTTGTAATTTCCCCCGAAAAGCATCCGTTTTCTGAAGACCAAATTGGTTACCATCGGGGTCATAACAACGCAAATAGCGCGACCCCGTACGTTGTTCGGTCGCGTAATCAATCAAATTATTATAATCGCGGGTACTCCAACTCGGAAAGGAAGTCATATTGTAAGCAAAAACCTCTTTACCATCCATTTTGATTTCTACGCAGTTGATCCCGTTACGAAAATTTACCCCGTTCATGGCATCGAAGGCGATGAGTTCGAGGCCCAACTCCCCCCATGCTTTAACGGTTTGGGAAAGGGTATAGCTCCCGTCTTTTTGACGAACAGGTCGAAAACTCACCCGTTCAAATTCGCCATTGACCCGACTTTGCAAGGACATAGGTCTGATAGCCAACGAATTAAAGTAAGGAGAAACGTCGTCTTCTACTTCGGCAAAATCAAAAAAGAGGGGATTGAGGTAATTGTCCTTAGAATCACGGATTTCAAAGTGCAAATGCGGCCCCGCCGACCCGCCCGTATTACCCGAAAGTGCAATCAACTGCCCTTTTCGGACGGGAAACTGCTCAGGCGAAGGATTCAATTCTATGTCAAACGATTGACGTTCGTATTGTTTTTGGCGCAAATAGCTTCCTACAGGTTCGGCATAGGAGAGTAGATGCCCGTAAACGGTTGTCATGCCGTTGGGGTGTTTGATAAAGAGCACGTTGCCATAGCCCGTGGTTTGGACTTTGATTCGGGAGATGTAGCCGTCGGCGGCAGCCAATACCTGCAAGCCTTCGCGTTGCTGCGTACGTATGTCTATTCCTGCGTGAAAGTGGTTGGTACGGAGGTCTCCCAAAACGCCCGCCAAGGTATTTTTTTGTCCAGGATTGATGGGGAAAATAAAATAGCCTTTGGGAAAAGATTCTTTTTGGGCAATTGCAAAACCTCCCACTCCCCAATGGGGAAAGAATAGGTTAAAAACACAAAATAACAAACATATAATGGTGAGGAAGATTTTTTTCTTCATGCGCGATTTTAGATTAATTTTTGACTCCTGCGTAGAAAGGAAAATCAGCCTACTTCACCTCAAACTCCAGCATTTTTTTCCCTTCAATGTAGGCCGTAAGGGTATCGCCTACCTTCACTGGTCCCACGCCTTTGGGCGTACCCGTAAAAATCAAATCGCCCGTTTTGAGCGTAAAAAAACGAGACATAAAAGCAATCATGTAGTCAATCTTAAACAGCATCAGAGAAGTATTTCCCTCCTGACGTGTTTGTCCGTTGACGTCCAAATGAAAATTGAGGTCTTGCAAATTGGCAAAATCCGACTTAGGCACAAACTCCGAAATAGGGGCTGAACCATCAAACGCCTTGGCCAATTCCCAGGGCAATCCCTTCGCTTTGAGCTTAGACTGCACATCACGCGCTGTAAAGTCAATGCCAATACCTACTTGGTCGTAGTATTTATGGGCAAACTTTTCATCAATATTTTTACCCATTTTACAGATTTTAACCACAATTTCTACCTCGTGGTGAATATCTTGGGAGAAATCGGGCAGATAAAACGCTGCCCCTTCCTTTAAAAGTGCAGTATCTGGCTTTTGAAAAACGACGGGATCTTCGGGGATGGCGTTTTGAAGTTCGTGAATATGATCAACGTAGTTACGCCCGATGCAAATGATTTTCATAGATTTAAGCTTTTTTTGAAACACAAAACTAAAGACTCCCACGCGGAAAAGGAAATCTATTATTAGCTTTGTAGAATGAAGTCCTTTTATCAACTCCTATTTCAAAACGAAACGCTTTACCGCTCGCAGGAAGTGGCAGCCATTGAAAAAATGGTAGCCGAACTCACTACTTCTTTGGTGGCCGAAGCCCCAAGTGCGCCTATCGAAGCTCCTCCCCCCGTGCCGATAGCGTCAGTAGTGCCTCCTGTCCGTCCCCAACTTACGACTCCTACCCTCAACCACCAAATTTTAATTTTGGTCAATGAAGCTCCTGCGATGTCGGCAGGCAATACTATTTTCTTGGAAAAAGTGCTCAAAGCAGTCCATTTAAATCTGGATAAAGTAGATATTTTAAATCTTTCGGGTTCCAAACAAATGGATTTCAGGCCGTTGCTACAAAACAAAAAGGTGCACCATTTTATCTCTTTCGGCGTGCCTTTTATTCAAATCAATTTGGAGCTGATGATGAATCGCTACGACCCCAAGCGCATTGCAGGCGTTAACTTTTTGCTGGCCGAATCGTTGGACATCATTCAGGCCGATGACAAAAACAAACGCGCTCTGTGGAATGCCTTGAAAAAGATATTTATCGAATAACAATCCCTTACCACTTACTAAACACCAAACCAACTACTCATTGAAAATGGCTGAAGCTTTTGTTTATGACGCTGTTCGCACCCCTCGCGGGCGCGGAAAATCGGACGGGTCATTGCACCAAGTGCAACCTATCCAACTTTTAACTTCTGTTTTGAAAGAAATTCAAAAACGTAACCAACTGGATACCAGCTATGTGGACGATGTCATCATGGGGTGTGTGACACCCATTGGTGAACAAGGGGCCGACATTGCCCGCACTGCAGTGATTGAAGCAGGCTATGCCGAATCAGTGGCAGGGGTTCAACTCAACCGTTTTTGTTCGTCAGGATTGGAGGCCATCAACCAAGCCGCAGCGTATGTGATGTCGGGGCAAGTGGACTTGATTGTGGCGGGAGGCGTCGAATCTATGAGCCGTGTGCCGATGGGTACCGATGGCGGGGCGTTGTTTATGAATCCGCAAATTGTGGCGCGGCACAACATCGTCCCTCAAGGCATCTCTGCCGATTTGATTGCAACCAAATACGGTTATTCGCGCCAAGACGTGGATACCTTTGCGGCAGAATCTTACCGCAAGGCCATAGAAGCGCAAAAAGAAAATCGTTTTGCTAAGTCATTAGTCCCTTACAAAGACGAAATTGGAATCACTGTGCTTGACCGCGATGAAGGTGTGCGTCCTGGGACAACTGTCGAATCATTAGGCGCGTTAAAACCTGCCTTTGAAATGATGGGAAGCATGGGATTAGACGCGCTGGCATTGATGAAATACGCTGATGTTGATAAAATAAACCACGTGCATCACGCGGGCAATTCGTCCCAAATTGTGGACGGAGCCGCAGGGCTTTTGATTGGTTCAAAAGAAATAGGTGAACAACTCGGCTTACGTCCACGTGCCAAAATCAAAGCTTTTGCTATTGTAGGTTCCGAGCCCACTATCATGCTTACGGGACCCGTTCCTGCCACGCATAAAGTACTTAAAAAAGCAGGTATGACGATCAGCGACATTGATTTATTTGAAGTCAACGAAGCTTTTGCCGCCGTACCGCTCTTCTTTATGGAGCAATTGGGCGTTGAGCATTCCAAAGTAAATGTCAACGGCGGAGCGATTGCCTTAGGGCACCCACTGGGGGCAACTGGAGCCATTATTTCTGCTACGCTGATTGACGAATTAGAACGTTCTGACAAACAATTTGGTCTTTCAACGCTCTGCATCGGAGGCGGGATGGGGATTGCCACTATTTTTGAACGAGTGCAAAAATAACATAAACGTAATATTCTTGGAGTGACATTTCTCTCGTAAGTATTGTTGTTTTCTCTAACTTTACGGTAGTTATGTCACATCGTTACTTGTGTTTTATACTCTTTCTGTTGCTTGGTTCAAGGCTCCAAGCCCAATTGAAAAAACCATTCAATTTTTTTCAATATGACTTAGAGGCAGGTTGTGGTGGTGCTACAAAATCCCAAACCCCTTTTTGGCTAAGAAGCAATCAATACGGCATTGTACCACAACAGAATCCGTTTTTGACATTGCGAGTAAATCCTCGCCACGATTATCGTCCAGATTCTACTCGGCGTTCTTCTTTCGACTGGGCAGCAGGGGCTTATTTTGTCATCAATCATACCCTTAGCCCTCCTCAACGAGGTACTACTTTCCTTTGGCCCGAGGTGTACGCCAAAGCCAAGTGGAAACAATTGGAATTGTCAGGCGGGCGACAACTTGAAGTGATTGGATTGGGAGATAGTACCCTGTCATCGGGATTTTTTGCGTGGTCGGGCAATGCCATGCCTTTTCCCAAAATCCAACTTCAAACGCACGGATTCGTTTCTTTGGGTTTCTTGAAACATATTTTAGCATTTCAAACAGCGTATGCTCATGGCTGGTTTACAGGCTCTTACATCAAGCAGTCGTATTTGCATCAAAAACAATTGTATGTACGATTTGGAAAACCCCACTGGCCGATTCGATTGTATGCAGGTCTCAACCATCAAGTGCAATGGGGTGGAAAAGCTGATTACTTAAACACCTCACCCGCCGCCGTCAATGGCTCTCTTCCAGCTACTTTTCGGGATTACCTTTCACTCGTTACGGGGCGTTATCCCGACGATTATTCCAACAACCGTTACAATTCCTTTGACGGTGCCAATCGCATTGGAAACCACTTGGGCAGCTATGATTTTGCCCTTGAGTGGAAAGATGACAAGCGAGACCTCCTTTTCTACCACCAGCATCCCTACGAAGATGCCTCAGGCTTGGCTTTTCAGAATTTTCCCGATGGCCTGACGGGTATCCGCCTTCTGCGGTCATCTACTACTTCCTCGTCTGCCTTCAGACTAAAACGTTTGGTCTTGGAGTATTTACAAACGACTGATCAAAGCGGCGAAACGTTTGTTACATTGTCAAAATACCAAGGCGGCGATAGTTATTTTAATCATGGGCAATACAAAGAAGGCTGGTCGTACTTAGGTCAGACCCTCGGTACTCCTTTCATTGCTCCTCGCCCTACCTTAGAGGAAAATGCCAAAGTAGATTTAAGCAATATCTTTTTCCCTAACAATCGCCTTTTGATGGGGCATTTAGGAAGCGAATGGATTGTTTTTAAGCAGGTTACGCTCATTACGCGAAGTTCGTTTAGTCGTAATTTAGGAACTTTTGGGGCACCTTTTTTATCGCCTCACAATCAGTTTTCTTGTCTTTTGTCGGCCTCTATTCCTATTCCTCGCTGGGCTGGTTGTGCTCTCAAAACTTCGTTGGCATTAGACCAAGGGCAACTCTTCCCCAGCACCTTTGGAGGCTATGTTGGTCTCAAAAAATTATGGTAAAACACCCCTTTCAGTAAATAAAGTGCAGATTACGCTTTAAATTTGGACGATAAAATCCATTTTTCACCCCACATCTGCCTACAAATGACGCTTAAAACTTCCTCTTTTGTCCTAATTTTTCTTTGTAGTTTAACCCTCTACGCCCAAACTCCTGCCGTTAAGCTGGTAAAAGAAGAATTTATTTACGAAACTGCCCCCTTTCCCCAATGCCATGCCTCAAGTATCGTCGAACTTGGTAAAGACCATTTTATGACCACTTGGTTTGGCGGCACACACGAACGCCACCCCGATGTTTGTATCTGGACGTCGGAGTACAAAAACGGTAAATGGAGTGCGCCTAAACGCATGGCCGATGGTGTTATTAATGCCACCACCCGTCACCCTACTTGGAATCCTGTCCTGTTTAAAAGCAAAGCAGGAAAACTCTTCCTTTACTACAAAGCGGGGCCAAACCCTCGCGAATGGTGGGGCTTGGTGATGACCTCTGCCGACAACGGAAAAACGTGGTCGAAACCCGAAAAACTTCCCGAAGGGTTTCTTGGCCCAATCAAAAACAAATCGGTACAATTGGCTAATGGAGATATTCTCCACCCAACCAGTAGTGAAAGTTTAGATGAAAAGATTTGGAATGTTTACATCGAAAAAACCGACAAAGACGGCAAGAATTGGCAAAAAATTATGATTGACAACGGTACATTTGGGGCTATTCAACCCAGCATTCTTACGTATCCCGACGGAAAAATGCAATTACTTTGCCGTAGTCGCCAAAATGTGGTGGTGGAAACGTGGTCAACTGATGGAGGAAAAACTTGGTCAAAAATAGCAGGAACCTCCCTACCAAACCCCAATTCGGGTACTGATGCTGTCACACTCAAAAATGGCACCCAACTGATTGTGTATAACCCACTAATTCGTGGTAAAGAATGGTCGAATGGTCGTCAGAAATTGCGTTTGGCTGCATCAACCGACGGAAAAGAATGGCGTGATATCTATGTTTTTGAAGATGAACCCAAAGGTGAATTTAGTTATCCTGCCATCATCCAAAGTAGCGACGGACTCGTTCATGTTACATATACGCACCACCGTACTAAAGTAAAACACGTTGTATTGGAGATTCCCAATGTATTGCCACCCAAAGCCGTGGGACCTACTCCTACCAAAGCCCAAATGGGATGGCACGAGATGGAGCAAAATGCCTTTATTCACTTCACTACCAATACGTTTACAGATTTGGAATGGGGCTACGGCGACGAAAAACCTTCTATATTTAACCCAACTCAAACCGACGTAGAACAATGGATTAAAACGTTGAAAGATGCGGGTTTCAAAGGTGCTATTTTAACTTCCAAACACCACGATGGTTTCTGCTTATTTCCAAGTAAATACACCGAACATTCTATCAAAAATAGCCCCTACAAAAACGGACAAGGAGATTTGGTAAAAGAAGTGGCCGAAGCCTGTAAAAAATACGGTTTGAAATTTGGGGTCTATTTGTCGCCGTGGGATCGCAATCATCCTGAATACGGAAAACCTGCCTACGTGGAGTACTACCGCAACCAATTGAAAGAAATTTTTGAAAACTACGGTTCTATTTTTGAAATGTGGTTTGATGGCGCCAACGGCGGTGATGGTTATTACGGAGGAGCTCGCGAGAAACGCCGAATTGACGGGCGCACGTACTACGATTGTACTTCCACGACCTTGCAAATGGTACGTCAGTTCAATCCTGAAGTTATTTTCTTTAGCGATGCGACCTGGGGTTCGTTGGGTAGGCAACGAGCGCGGTATTGCGGGAAAACCAATTGGAATACCATCAATCCTGATACAATTTATGCTGGTAAAGGGGGCATTGAAAAACTGTTGAACACGGGTTCGTCGGACGGAACGCATTGGATTCCCGCCGAAGTAGATGTTTCGATTCGCCCAGGCTGGTTTTATCACGCCAAAGAAGATGAAAAAGTGCGTACTCCCGAAAACTTGTTTAATATTTACTTGAGTTCGGTGGGGCGTGGTTCTACGCTCCTCTTGAACGTCCCACCCGACCGACGGGGATTAATTCACGAAAACGACGTGAAAGCCCTCAAAGGCTGGCGTGAAATCATTGACCGCGAATTTAAAACCAATTTAGCCCTCAAAACCAAAGTATCGGCCAGTTCGCACCGTGGTAATGTGGCAAATTATGCTGCTTCCAACATAACCGATGGAGATAAAAATACGTATTGGACTACCAACGATGAAATAACGACGGGTTCGGTAGAAATAGACCTTGGCAAAGCACAGACCGTTAAGTACATTACGCTGAAAGAACACATTCAACTGGGCCAACGCGTAAAAGCATTTACCGTAGAGGCTTGGCAAAATGGCCAATGGCAAAAAGTTGCCAGTGCAACTACCATTGGTTACAAACGCATCCTTAAACTTACGCCTGTTACAACTCAAAAAGTCAGAGTAAGCATTACAGAATCAAAAGCCTGCCCTGTGCTTTCCGAAATTGAAGTCTATTGACATTTTCTTTAGCATGCTATTTACAACAGAGGGAGCCGCATAAACGATGCAGCTCCCTCTTATTATTTCCAAAGAATACAAATTATTTGGGAGCATACACCTTGATTACTCCGTCGTTTTCACTGCTTACAATCAGTAAGCTTTTCTTAACGGGGCTATTATGAGCGGCTACAAACAATACACCTTCGGGGGCGTCGCCGCACTTTACCATTTGCAAAAATACGGGTACAGTAGGATTGGTGACATCATAAATAGCTACTGCATCTACTCTTTCCATCCCCACAAAAGCGATTTTACGCCCTCCTACTTGTCCCAAAGCGATACCTTCTGGTTCTACGCCTTTATCATCGCTACGGCCATCATCATAAACCCCAGCTGCTATTGAACGTACTTCCAAGTCATTTTTACTGTCAAAAAGCAGATTGCCGTCGTTGCCGTTCCATACGCTAAAGGAGCGTGCACCAAAGGAATACAATACATCAAGGTCATTGTCCCCGTCGGTGTCTCCTAACGTAGTTGTGATATTAAGGCGTCCCATTTGGGCGGCTTGTTTCAGGGTCGCAGCATTAGGAAATACCGTAGGGTCAAGTACCACAGCATTGGCACTGATTCGCCGATTTTCGGCAAAGCCAGTATATTCTCTTACGTCCCCTTCGTTGGCAGTAAATAAGTACGGAACTCCACCCGACTCTAAAACAGCAATGGCATCAGGCTGATAAATCCCTTTAACAGGCCATTTTTTCAATACTACTGCATTGTCTTGGTCGCTGACATCAATCCCATTTTCGTCGGTATTGTAATCCTTAAAACCTAAAGGGAAAATATTAGTAATGCTTTTTGAGGTAAGATTAATTTTGGCGATAGCATTGTTTTCTTGTAATGTGACCCAAGCCGTTTTGGAATCTTCCGAAATCGTCACGTACTCAGGCTCCATGTCTTGTGCAAAAGAGGCTTTAGGACCAAATATCCGTAGTCCTTTTGCCATAAGACTTGCTTGCTGAGGAGCAAAAGCACCAAAATCAAGGGTTGTGACCGAGTAATTGTCTTCCACCGAGATAATGGATACCGTACCCACAGGGTCAATAGTATAGGCATCATTAGGTTCGCCTTCGTTGGCAGTCACAATAAAACGACCATCTGGCGAAAAAGTAACCATGTCGGGCAATGCTCCTACGGGTATCACCTTCAGTTCTTTTTGGTCAATGGTATTAAAAACTACGACTTTCCCTGATTCGGTTTTATTCGACGATTCGATAGCCGCGGCCAGCTTTCCGTTGTGAATACTTACGCTGTTGACGGCTCCACCGTAAGGAGCCATACTAATACTACCTACTACTTTGAGGGTAGAATTATTGCTGATTTCAATGATGTCAATCTTGTTGACAGTCCCATTATTGACCACAAAGAGCCGTCCTGTATAGGGGTCGTAGGCACTAATTTCGGCGGCACCAACATCCCCGATGTCAATGCTGGCTATTTCAGCAAACGTAGAAGGATTTTCGCCCACGTTTGGGTCGAGGCGGTGGTCTGAGCAACCAAAAAGAATAAACAATAGTGTGAGGGGTAGAAGTAACTTTTGCATAAATGGGTTTTTGAGCAAAAGTAGGCTGCCAATATTACCTCAATATCAATCAAATATTAAATGCAAGTTAAATATGCCCCAGTCAATTGTTTTTTACTTCCCTAAATCTACCTTCTCCTTATTCTCGTACATAGTGATAGTTTTTAGGAAACTATCTCCACTTCTATTACTTAAAAATTACTGCTATGTTCTACAATCTAAAAATGCGTTTTAACAAGCTTATTGCAACCCTTATTCTGTTGATTACCATTTATTCCTGTCAGGACCACCGGGTAGCTCCTACCCCGCCCACCCTGCCAGATGCCCCATTTTACGCGCTTACGTCCACCAATCAATTGCTTGAGCTCAACGTACGTTCTACCAACGCTCCTTCGGCAACAATTACGCTGTCAGGTCTGCCACAAGGAGAACAAATTTTAGCGATTGATTTTCGACCTGCCACTGGACAACTCTACGGCGTGGGTAGTGATAGCCGTTTGTATATCATCAACCCCATGACAGGGGTTGCAAGAGCCTTGGGGGCAACTCCATTCGTTCCTGCTTTGAATGGCAATGGAGTAGCTTTAGATTTCAACCCTACCGTTGACCGTATCAGGTTGGTAACAAGTACAGGGCAAAATCTACGTCTTCATCCTGAAACAGGGGCAGTAGTAGCAACCGACGGAAATATCAACGGAGCAACAGGGGCAACAATTACGGGAGGTGCTTACACTAACAATAAAGCAGGAGCTGTCACTACCACTCTCTACGATATAGACCCTATCACAGATAGACTGTACCGTCAAGACCCACCCAATAACGGAACACTGGCCGATGTGGGTCCGCTGGGTCTGAATATAGCAGCCGTAGGCGGATTTGATATCTCACCTAATGGAGATGCTATTGCCTCGGTTACTTTTGGGGGTAATGTAGAACTACAACAAGTAAACCTTTCAACGGGCCGTTTGCAAAAATTGGGGGATTTACCAAGTAATGTAATTGGCATTGCTATTCCTACCGAACCAACCGCGTACGCAGTAGATAACAACAATAATCTACTGATTTTCAACCCAATAAACCCTACGATTATTTCAAAATCCATTACTGGATTACAAGCAGGAGAAATGGTTTTAGGAATTGATTTTCGCCCCGTCAATGGACAATTATACGCCTTGGGTAGCACAAGTCGCTTATACACCATCAACACCTCAAACGGAGCTGCAACGGCCATAGGGGCTGGACCTTTTACACCAGGTATTTCGGGCACAGACTTTGGTTTTGATTTTAACCCAACCGTTGACCGTATTCGTTTGGTAAGCAATACAGGCCAAAACCTTCGCCTTCATCCTGACACTGGGGCTACTGCCGCCACCGACGCTAATCTGAATCCAGGTTCTCCAAGTGTAACGGCTTCTGCCTATACCAATAATTTTGCAGGAACTGCAACTACTACACTTTATAACATTGAAACAACGGGAGGGAATGCCATGCTTTACATCCAAAACCCACCTAATAACGGAACACTTGTCCCCGTAGGTTCACTCGGAATCCAAGCTGAGAGTGCCAATGGCTTTGATATTGGCGGAATGAGCGGCATGGCATACGCACTGCTTCGTTCGGGTGGAACCACCCGAGTATATTCCATTAACCTAACTACTGGTGCTGCTACTGGCGGAGCTACTTTATCGGGGAATCCTATGATACGTGGAATGGCCTTGGGCTTAGGGTTTTAAGGGTTGTTGTTCACACTATTTCATTCATGACAAAGCTGTCTTGGGGTTCTCCTGAGGCAGCTTTGTCATTTAATTCTTTCCGTACCACAAATATTCTTTTTTGTAAACGATAGGGAACAACTTACTATTAGAAAATCCACAACAATCTGATTATAAACAGCTTAACCCTCCACAAGCTACACTTTCAGCTTTATACTGTATTCAAACTCATTATTTAATTACTTTTGCCTCTGTATTCTTTTACCATTTCAAACACCTTTCAACGCCCTCAAAGTACCTTAATTACTTAAATATGACCCTTTTAAACTGGATTAACTTTGATAATAATCCTCATCTTTGGTGGCTCCTTGGGCATGTATTCTTGGGAGTTTTTAGTATTTGGCTTGTTGTGCGTACTCGTCCCATATCAGATTTAGTTTTCTTTTTCGCTATTTTCTTTATCTCGGGATTAATGCGACTTCCCATTTTTTTGTACAATTTGCCTCTCAACCCAGATGAAAGCCAGATGCTTACCCAAGGTTTGACCCTGACCGTTGACCCATTATTATATCGTTCCGTTGACCCTACCACCAGTGGTCCCATTAATAATTATTTACTTGCCTTATTCAGTATTTTAGGGTTTAAACTTGATTTCCATTTAGCCCACATTCTGAGCTGGTTTATTACAAACCTTTCCATTTTTTTCTTCTACAAAGTTCTAAAAGAGCTACTGCTAACTACCGTTGCCCAATTGGCACTTATTCCGACGGTGGCCTTTGTGACCTTTACTCAAAATGCAAACTATGTACATTATTACAGCGAAGCAATAGCCATCTTACTTCTTAGTTTCAATACCTATCTTATCGCTCGTTGGACACAAAAAAAAGCATTTTCTGTACTGGAACTTATTGCATTTGGAGTCGCTACGGCGTTAGTGGTTCTTTGTAAAATCCAAGCACTTCCTTTGGCTTTTGTGTTGGGAGTTTGGAGTCTGTATTTGTTATTTTCTCTCAAAAGAAACAAACTGCTGACATACGGAGGTGTACTAACTTTCAGTGTATTGACAGTATGGGGAGGATGGCTGGGATACATGAAAGTCAATGGGGTATTGGATGACTTTTTTTTGTATTACATCAAAGCCAATGCGCAACTGAAAATGCACTTTTCAGACAGTTCTTACCGCAGTCCAATCTACCTTTTAGTACGATTCCCCTTGATTCTTTTTAAGCGTGGAACAGAGTTAAATTATTGGTTTTTCCCGTTTGTACTATTAGCCATACCCTTTTTGTTAAAAAATGCTTCTAAAGCAGCTATTTTAAAAATTATAGAGCTCAATCAGTATTTCTGGGTCATGCTTTCTGGCTACTTTATGATGGTGATAGCGATTATCATCCGGACTGGCAGTTTCTACCCTCACCACTTCCTGTATTTTATGTTGCCTTGCTGCTTGTTCCTTGGTTTGTTTTTGAGTCGCATCACCCCAAGTTGGCGATGGATTATTTTATCTACTCAACTTATTTTCGCCACAGTTGCCTTAAAACGTCTGGTTGCCCATTCCTCCATAAACGTTTATGAAACCACTGTTTCTAAGCAAAAAGAACTAAGCGCCGTTGGACGTTCAATTCTAAAATATGCCAAACCTGGGGAATATTTAGTGGTTTGGGGATGGGCTTGTGAATACTATGTTCAAACGCAAATGCCGCAGGGGGTCAACGAAAATCACTCCGTAAGAAGTGCCATGAAACACCCGCTTCAAACTGATTATTACCAACGTTACGTGCGTGACATCAAACGAACCCGCCCTAAAGTATTCGTAGATGCTATGACCCCAAAAACTTTATGGATGTATGATCCAAAAAAATACGGTCACCAAAATTATCCAGAACTCGCTCAGTTCATCACCGAGAACTATACACTCAAGGAAGAAATCGAAGGCATAAAAATTTATGCCCTAAAACAAAATTAGAGCCAAATCGCTTTGGCTCTAATTAACTATGAAGAAAGAAAATACAAGATTAGATTGGGGCTTATGACTGTGAACTACTTTTCATGCCTCACCCTACTTTCGATTTTTGGCGATATTCCATAAATATTGCCCCTGCCATCAACAACAGCCACGCAAACGCCGCAAATCGGTCAATTTGTTGGCCTGTTTTTACGGCTGGAGGGTCAAACTTGAATTCTATTTTGTGTTTTCCTGCTGGAACCACCATCCCACGTAAAATATAATTAGCCCTGAAATGAGGCGTTTCCTGCCCATCCACGTAAGCCTTCCAATCTATACCACCTCGGTAATAAATTTCGGAGAAAATGGCCACCTGAGCAGTCTTTGCATCCGATTCGTACGTAAGTGCGTTGGGCTTATAGTCGGTCAGTCGAATTTTGGCGGTCGTATCTGCCTGAGGCTTTACATTTTGTACCTGATCAGCAAAACGCTTATCCACAAACGCTGTTTGACGGGGTTCAAACTTATCCAATGCCTTCAATTCCTCATCGGCATTATTAACAATTTTCACCTCATTGACAAACCATGCATTGCCCAAAGCATCTGGATTCCGCTGTACGGTGGGTTGCCCATCCTGACCTGGAACGATAAAATAACGGGTATTAAGCATATTAAACACCGCCATATTGTTTTTAGACATCTGTGCATCTACCACTTC
>JBGAUP010000055.1:0-24730 GCA_044228585.1 Runella sp.
GTGGCGATAATTGGTGCGCCCAACGTCGGGAAATCCACGCTGCTGAATGCACTTCTCAACG
Organism: Runella sp.; assembly: GCA_044228585.1. Classification (GTDB taxonomy): domain Bacteria; phylum Bacteroidota; class Bacteroidia; order Cytophagales; family Spirosomataceae; genus Runella. Next base: position 62 of record JBGAUP010000055.1, read on the forward strand.
AAGAAAAAGCCATCGTGACGGCTATTGCGGGTACGACGCGCGACGTGATTGAAGACGTGTTGTACATTGAAGGAATCAAATTCAGAATCATTGACACCGCAGGTATCCGCGAAACGGAGGATGTGGTGGAATCTATGGGGATTGAACGCTCCAAGCGGGCAATGAATCAGGCAGATGTTGTGCTGATGTTGTTTGATGGTGAAGAAACACTGGCAGAGGTAGAAATATTGGCCGAGGGGCTGGGGGAGAAAAAAAAGGTGATTTGGGTGAGAAATAAGGCAGATTTAATCTCTCCCAACCCTCCGTGGGACGGCCCCGCCCTGTCAGGAGAGGGCTTTAAATCCCCCTCCCCAGAAAGGAGAGGGTTTAGGGGTGAGGTTACCATCTCCGCCAAAACAGGTACAGGCATCGAAACGCTCAAAAAAGCCCTTACTGCTTCCATGCTTTCAGCTGATGCTGCGAGTGGTACGGTCATCACTAATCTACGCCATTATGAACATCTTGTAAAAACCCAACAAGCATTGGCCGATGCGCTCAATGGTCTTGAAATGGGTATTACGGGAGATTTCTTGGCACAAGATATACGATTGGCTTTGCACCACTTAGGGGAAATCACGGGTCAAATCGTAAACGACGACCTATTGGCAAATATCTTTAGTAAGTTTTGTATAGGAAAGTAACCACCAAACGTATAGAAAGTAGTATAAGCCCTTGATTTTTAGGATTTTTGTGCATTAGATTGCTGTTTTTTGGTTTTGCTATGAGTTTGTTAGGATTGTATTTGTACCCCATTTGTACCTTATATCCTCTACGTAAAAAATGTCGCATTTTTACAATCAACACAAAAAACAGCGCAGTAATTTTGAATCGTTAAACCAAAACATAAAAGATAATGAAGACGTCACTCCTTATTTTATTTCTGCTCGCCTTTTTTGGACAAGCAGGCAATGCCCAAAATGCTAAATCACGACTTCTTGCTGATTGGGAACGGGGCAAGAAATTTATGAAAGAATACTTAGACGCCATGCCAGAAGATGGTTATTCTTTCAAACCTACGCCCGAGATTCGTAGCTATTCCCAGCAAATGATGCACGTAGCCGATGCCAACTTTGCGTTTGCCTCGGCAGCGAGCGGCAAAGCCAGTCCCTACCAAGGCTCGGCAGAAAAATCAGCAGACCATTCTAAGGCGACCGTCACCAAAACAGTAATGCAGAGCATTGACTTTACCATCGAAGCCATCAAAGCAATGACGGAAGAAGATTTAGCCAAAAAAGTAAAAGTGTTTGGCCAGGAACTTACCGCTGACAGTGCGCTTACGAAATCTTTTGAACACCAATGCCATCACCGTGGACAGACGACCATATATCTGCGTCTAAAAGGTATTAAGCCCCCAGCAGAAGGGTTGTTTTAAATTCCCCTGAACCCTTTTCTCCATGAAGACGCTATTTTTAACTTGTTTTTTATTCATCATAAAGTTCCCCCTTTGGGGGCAAGGGGGCTTGTGGACTGATGCCGATCGTCAATATACGCTCGATAACATGAAACGCACTCGCGATGAATTGGTCAAAGAAACCGAAAACCTTACTCCGGCACAATGGGCTTTTCACGAGTCAGCAGACAGATGGTCCATTGGCGAAATTGTAGAACATTTGGCTCTCTGGGAAATTATTTGGAATCGCGAAATTAGCATTGGGACGCGCAACAAACCCCAACCTGAACTCAACGCCACCAGTAAGCCCGACAGTTACTACAACGAATTTATCATGGAAGATGCCAAACACAATGCCGCTGATTATACCAAGCCCACGGGATTTATTGAAGGCAAAAACAATTTGGCTTTCTTTCTACGAAACCATGCCATCAATCTTAAATTTGTTGAAACAACACAGGCTGATTTGCGAGCGCACTTTGAGTTTACCAATACCCCCAATCCCCGCAATATGCACCAAGTATTGATTTTTCAATGGGGGCATGTAGATAGGCACCTACGCCAAATCAAAAAAGTAAAAGCACACCCCAATTATCCTAAGTAATCCGTTTTGTAAGTAGCAGGAGATAAAGCTAAACCATACTTATATGAAATTCATCTGTCTATTTTCCTGTCTTTTGCTGATGTCTATAACCCTTTGGGGGCAACAAATCAAATCATGGACTGAAGCTGACCGAAAGGTATTGCTGGACAACTTTGCACGAACCAAGGCAGAAATTAATAAAGAGACGGTTGCGCTGACATCTGCCCAATGGAATTTTAGAGAAGCTCCAGGTAAATGGACGATTGGTGAAGTGCTTGAGCACCTGTATAACTGGTCACTGATTACACAACAAAATGTAAGATACTCCTTTTTTCTGGGTGAGAATATCGACTTAGCCAAAAGAAGTCTTTCTGATAGCGCCGTTACTACTTTCATTTATGAACAAAGACCGCATGTATCACCCGAACATACCATTCCGACGGGTTTGATTACTGACGGCAATAATCTGAAAATATTTAATGTCAAATACGATGAAATCATAAATGCCATCAAAACCTCGAACAAGAATTTTAGATTGTATTTCAGACCTTTTGATAGCAATTATCAGGAAGATGTAGTGCAGCAGTATATTATCCATTATGGGCATGTAGATCGCCATTTGCGGCAAATAAGACGCATAAAATCACATCCCGATTTTCCAAAATAACTTTTCCCTCATTTTTAAACTCTTACGGGCAGGACACCCGTACCACCTTTTATGGAAAATACAAAAACTACCGAAACCCTTACTGATCTTACACGTAAAGGAACTTGTATTGAATTTTTTTCGGCCTACCAAGAACTTGACACCGAGCGGATGATTAATCTCGCCACCGACGAAGCTACCGTGTGGTTTGAGCCGCTGGGCGAAGATGGTGAAGGACGCTTCAAGGAGTTTGGCAAGTCCGTTTGGAACTTACTGATGGACTGCTTCCCCGACTTAGACAACACCGTTGATAGTATGTATTCGGATGATGATTCGGTGATTTGCAAGGTTGCTATTTTTGGTACGCAGGAAAAAGAATTTATGGGCTTACCCAGCAAAGGTTTCAAATTCAACAGCGACCATATTTTTGTCTTTCGCTTCGACGAGAATGACAAAATCACCGATCTGAAAATTGACTGGAATCATGATAGTTTTGTGGCACAGTTGACGGGGGGCTAATATCGTAATGACCGTTTGATAAGTTTCAGACTAATTTTTTGAGGTTTCCACCCTAAATCCTTAGCTTTCGGTAAATCATACTTTACTGCGTGTATGCTTTACCGAAAGTTTTTACCTGCCAGTCATTTACGACCTTTTGTAGAGTGTTTTTTTGTTTGGGAAAACAGCAAAATACTGTACGCCCTATCGAGTTACCTCCCAAAAATTAAACGGAGGATTGGCTCCCAAAAACTTCTTAACGGGACAAGCTACCAAGAGCTATCAACTTCAACTTTCGGGTAAAATAGGCATGGTGGGCATCGTGTTTCGCCCTGCGGGGCTAAATACTCTGTTTGGGTTGCCGATGTACGAGTTTTCCGATGAACGCACCAACCTGCGCGATGTACTTGGACGACAGATGGACGAATGGTGCGACAAAATAGAAGAAGCCACCTCTCATACTGAACGTATTGCGCTGCTCGAACAATTTTTAAATCTTCAATTTCTCCGAAAAAATGTCGAATCTGACCGTACCGACTACGCTGCCAATTTGATTGTTGATCATCGAGGAATGGTGAATATTAACGATTTGATGAACGAACTATTTGTTAGTCGGAGGCAGTTTGAGCGTAAGTTTTTGCAAAAAGTTGGTATAAGCCCCAAATACTACGCTCGTATTCGGCGGGTAGGGTATTTATGCAATGAACTGGCACAAAAACGTTGGCAAGTGACTGATTGGCAAGACCTAATTTATCGGTTTGGGTATTATGACCAGTCCCACTTTATTAAAGATTTTACGGAGTTTACGGGTAAAAGTCCGTCTTTGTACGTGAAAAATAATGTGGAATTGACTAATTATTTGAAATAACCCCCTTTATCACTATGTTAAAACTTATTGTTTTGTATCCGCAACCGACAGATGTAGCACAATTTGAAGCAGATTATGCCCAGCACCTGTTATTACTTCACGAAAAAACAGGAATCCCCGCCGAGGTAAAGCCTTACACCGTGACTAAAATGTTGCCCACGCCCGAAGGAGTACCGCCGTTTTATCAGATGTTTACCATGCCGTTTGAGTCCCCCGAAGCCTTGCAAGCGGCCATGGCGTCGGCAGGGATGCAAGAAGTAGGGGCCGATGCCGCCCGTATTTCAACGGGAGGGATGCCAATTATTTTGATTGGAAATGATTGATTACCAAAGTTGTTTCATGGCTGTTACAAAAGCTTTCATCTCGTCCAACGTACCAATGCTTACTCGGCCCCATTTGTTGCCGTTAAGTTCTTTGAAGTCGTCGCGTAGTAAGATTTTTTTGCTGGCCATGTCAGCGGCAAACTTTCCTTTGTAAGTATCTATCGGAAACATCAGAAAATTGGCTTGCGTTGCTACCGATGCGATGCCCATGCTGGTGAGTGCTTGGTGGGTATAGTGGGCAGCTTCGCGGTTTTTTTGCAAATACATGGCCAAAAAAGATGGATCGTTGAGGGCTGCGTTGGCGGCGTTTACTGAAATACTGGAGATACCTATTCTTCCTCCTGCTTGGTATTTGGCCATGTCTTGGAGTGTTTCGGTGTGTCCTATGAGGTAACCTACTCGCAGCCCCGCAAATCCATAAACTTTTGAAAAAGTACGACTTACTAAGACATTTTTGTTGGCTTTAACCATATCGGAAACCGATTGGTTCAGGAATTCAAAATAGGCTTCATCTACCATAACCAGCGTCTTTTGGCTTACTTCAGCTACAAAATCACGCAAAATTTTTGCGTCAAGTACCGTCCCTGTGGGGTTATTAGGATTGCAGAGATAAACCAGACGGGTATCGTCTTTGATTTTACTTTTCATACTTGCCAAATCAATAATTTTGTCGCCTGTTATGGGGACATTGATGAGTTCCATCCCTAAATTTCGGCAGTTGTTGGGGAGCGTAGCAAAAGTAGGGTATGGGCAAACCACGCTACCGCCTTTGCGGGCTACATAAATACTGGTTAAACCCAAAACCTCAATAGATCCTGCAGTAAGTAGGAAATTATTGGGACTGAGCATTTCGCGATCGGCCAGTTTCTGATAAAGTGGTTGATAGACGTTAGGCGTCATATACCGATGTCCTTCGGTCAAAGTATCTTGCATGGCTTTGAGTGCCAGTGGAGATACGCCAAAAGGATTTTCGTTTTTGTCTAAATGAATCATGCCATCGGCACTCGGGCGAATAGCATCCGAAAAAGCCAAAGAATTACGAGAGGCAACAAGGCTCGACATAACAGCTAACCCGCTGTTTTTGAGCCATTCGCGGCGAGAATTAAGATTACGCATGATGTAAAGAGGGTTTAGAAAGCGTTTGAAATCAAAAGTAAGGGTTTTTAGAAATAAATCGTTCGTTTGTACCTATTTTTGGCTTAGTAACTCACTCAGAAAAGCGACTCTACCGCTTTTCGTTTATCTTTGTATCTATTTAAAGGCTAAATCCCTTTCAGATGCACCAGTCACTTCAACTTACCCTGCCGCCAGAAACGGCCTTGGACGAAATTGCTTTTCGGCAATACGTCATCAGACAGCTCCAACTCAGCAATGCGGAATCGCTCACGGTTCGAAAACTAAAACAGTCAATAGACGCGCGTTCTCGGCAAGTAAAGGTCAATGTTTCTGCCGAAATCTATGCCGATGAGACACCTCCGCCCGTTATTTCTTACCAAAAAAACTACCCAAACGTCTCCCAAAAATCTCCAGTTATTGTTGTAGGCTGTGGCCCCGCGGGTATGTTTGCTGCCTTGCGTTTGATTGAATTAGGTTACAAACCCATTTTGTTGGAAAGAGGCAAAGACGTTCGTACACGCCGTCGCGACTTGGCAGCTATCAACAAAGACCACATCGTTAATCCAGAGTCTAATTATTGCTTTGGAGAAGGTGGCGCGGGTACTTACTCTGACGGTAAGCTGTACACTCGTTCCAATAAAAGGGGCGATGTGAGACGCATATTAGAAATGTTTGTTGCCCATGGAGCTACCGAGCAGATTTTGTACGATGCGCATCCGCACATCGGCACGAATAAACTCCCCCAAATTGTAGCTGACTTACGCCAAAGCATCCTCGACGCGGGCGGAGAGGTGCACTTTGACACCAAAGTTACCGATTTTATATTGAGCAGTCAGCAGTCGGTAATCGGCAATCGGCAATCCGAAATCGGCAATCGGCAATCGGCAATCGGCAATCAGCAATCCGAAATCAGAGGCGTTGTTACGGCTGATGGGCGAGAATTGACAGGAATTGGGGTGATTTTGGCCACGGGGCATTCGGCACGAGATATTTTTGAACTGTGCCAAGCCAAAGGCGTTTTTATTGAAAACAAATCGTTTGCGGTAGGCGTCCGCATCGAACACGCCCAAAGCCTTATTGATTCGCTGCAATACCATTGTGCCGACCGTGGGCCTTACTTACCCGCCGCATCTTATGGCTTGGTTACTCAGACGCACTATAACGGAGTACAACGAGGGGTCTTTTCGTTTTGTATGTGTCCAGGAGGCTTTATTGTGCCTGCTGCTACGGCGCCAGGCGAATTGGTGGTCAATGGCATGTCGCCTTCGCGGCGCGATTCTCGTTTTGCCAATTCAGGAATGGTAGTGAGCATTGAAGAGGCCGATTTGAAACCTTTTAAGAAATTTGGAGCGTTGGCGGGATTAGAACTTCAAAAATCCATCGAACACGCAGCCTGCGCTATCACGGGAGGCAGACAAACGGCCCCCGCGCAACGCGTTTTAGATTTTGTAAAAAGAAAAGTTTCTTCAGAATTGCTGGAGACCTCTTATCAGCCAGGATTGCAATCATTGGATTTACGTGAATACCTCCCCGACCATATCGCCGAACCTTTGAGACAAGGATTGCAGGACTTTGGAAAAAAAATGAGCGGTTATGTTTCCAATGAGGCGCAACTTATTGGCGCAGAAAGTCGTACTTCTTCACCAGTACGCATCCCCCGCGACCGAGACTCGGCCGAACATATTCAAACCAAACGTTTGTACCCTTGTGGGGAAGGGGCTGGCTACGCTGGTGGCATCATGTCGGCGGCTTTGGATGGTACTTTTGTGGCCGAACAACTGATAAAAAGGTACGGAAAGTAAATAATTTACGAGAAAATGCTTAGTTTGTGAACCAAAAAATGTTTTAAATGCGTAAGTGCCTTAACTTGCGTCCTCGAAATGAGCCAAGATTATATCAATGCCCTTTAACGACTTCATAAATCACCTTCAATTACAGCTCCGTCAGCCACTGCCGGGGCCAGAGGCGCATCTAAAAATGGCATCGGCATCAAGGCTCCGATTCAAAGCCCAACCCAATGAGAAAACGCGCCGTTCGGCGGTCTTGATTTTATTTTATCCTTACCGAGACCAAATTGTAGCTCCTTTGATTTTACGTCCTAAATACGATGGTGTTCATGCTGGGCAAATGGCCTTCCCTGGAGGGCGCTACGAAAAAACCGACGAACATCTCATTCGGACTGCTTTGCGCGAAGCCCAAGAGGAGATTGGTATTAAAGCCGCTGATGTGAAGGTTTTGGGTAAACTCACCGAATTGTTCATTCCGCCAAGTAATTTTTTTGTGCAACCAGTCATTGGTACGCTTCCTTATAAACCCGATTTTTATCCTGACCCGCGCGAGGTAGATGCGGTGTTGGAGGTAACGCTTGACGAGCTGATGGACGAAGGTATTGTCGGAACAACCCAGCTGGAAGTGCGCGGAGTAAGCATTGATGCTCCTTTTTACGACATTCAAGGCCATAAGGTATGGGGAGCTACGGCCATGATGATCAGCGAACTGCTGACCGTAATTCGATAATCTTCTCCTTTTAACAACTTTTAAGAACGTACTTTCGTAGGCTTTAGGGTGAATTTGCTAATTTTGGCACGGCTTTCGTAATCAAAAGCTGATGGTAAGTAGTAGAATACTCCGTACCTATGACTAAAAACTCAAGACTTTTCACATTTCTCACATTCATTCATGTCTAAATTTAACCGAATCAACACCCTCACTGGCTGGCTCGTATTTGCCGTAGCATTGGTCACTTACGTACTCACTGTTGAGCGAACAGCCAGTTTTTGGGACTGCGGCGAATTTATCGCCTGTTCTTACAAACTTCAAGTACCTCACCCGCCAGGTGCGCCCCTTTTCTTGCTCATTGGCCGATTGTTTTCGATGCTTGCGCTGGGAGATGTTACTCAGGTAGCGTATTGGGTTAATATGGTATCAGTGCTATCGAGTGCTTTTACGATTTTGTTTCTTTTTTGGAGTATCACACTGTTGGCCCGTAAAATTTTCGATAAGAAAGATGACGAACTCGACTTGGGAGAGACCCTGGCGGTGATTGGTTCTGGTTTGGTAGGGGCATTGGCTTATACCTATTCAGATTCGTTTTGGTTTTCGGCAGTGGAAGCCGAGGTGTATGGCCTTTCTTCATTTTTTACGGCCATTGTGATTTGGGCCGTGTTGAAATGGGAACGTATCGAAGACGAAGCAGCAGGAAACCGTTGGTTGATTTTTACTTTCTACCTGATTGGACTTTCGATTGGAGTACACTTACTCAATTTAGTAACGCTTCCTGCTTTGGCGTTGGTGTATTATTTCAAAAAACACAAACCATCACTTTGGAGTGGTGTATTAGCCTTTGTGGGTGGATTGGTAGTATTGATGATTATCAATTCGGGGGTCATCGTTTGGCTTCCTTCCATTGCAGGTAAATTTGAGATATTCTTCGTCAATACCCTCGGAATGCCTTACTCGGTAGGGATTGTTTTTTTCTTGGTTCTTTTCATAGGTGCTTTGGTGTGGGGAATTCGCTATACTGCCAAAAAAGACAAAGAAATATGGAACGTCGCTTTGTTGGCCTTTGCTTTCGTTTTGATTGGCTATTCGTCTTATTTCTTGGTGTTGGTGCGTTCCAATTTCAATCCACCCATCAATGAAAATGACCCCAGCGACGTCATCAGCTACGTATCTTACCTCAAGCGTGAGCAATACGGAAGCCGTCCGTTGTTGTTTGGACCCGTCTTTACCGCGCGTCCGATTAACTCCGAACGAGGTGAACCCATTTACCGTAAATCCAATGGACGCTATGTGGTGGCTGACTATCGTCCTGAATACGTTTATGAGAAAAACCAACAAATGCTGTTTCCGCGGGTACATAGTAATCAAATGAACCACCCGCAATTGTACCGTGACAAGTTGGGATTGGCCGAAGGACAGAAACCAAGCATGGGAGATAACCTGTCGTTTTTCTTTTCCCATCAGTTAGGACACATGTACTGGCGTTATTTCTTGTGGAATTTCGTAGGCCGTGAAAGCGACGAAGAAGGAGCGGGGGGCTTGCGTCCTTGGGATTCCAACGAAGGCTTGCCTGACGTGATGGCCAATAACCGCGCTCGGGATAATTTTTACATGATTCCATTTATACTGGGTTTATTAGGAATTGTGATTCAGGCTTTCCGCCGTAAACAAGATTTTATAGTCACGGGGCTGTTGTTTGTGATGATGGGAGTAGCGTTGGTCGTCTATCTCAATTCCCCACCCGTCGAGCCTCGCGAACGGGACTATATCTACGTAGGTTCTTTTTACATTTTTGCGTTTTGGATTGGACTGGGAGTCATCTTTATTTATGATTTACTGACCAAAATTTTGCCTTCTACAACTACCCGAGCGGGCTTAGCGACAGTGTTAGGTTTGTCAGCTCCGCTGCTGATGGGGGTCAAAGGCTGGGACAATCACGACCGCAGTAACCGCTATCACTCGGTTGATTTTGCCAAAAACTTACTGAATTCGTGCGCTCCCAACGCGATTTTATTTACAGGAGGGGACAACGACACTTTCCCTTTGTGGTATGTGCAAGAAGTGGAAGGGTTCCGTACGGACGTTCGGGTGTGTAACTTGAGCTTGTTAGGCACCGACTGGTACATTGGCCAAATGAAACGTAAGACGTATGAATCAGAGCCTTTGCCGATTTCACTAAATTACGAAAACTTTGCTGCTGGCAAAAACGACATCGTTCCTTTCTACGAAATGCCAGCAGTGAAAAATGGCATTAATTTGAAAGAATACATGGCATTGGTAAAACAAAACAATGCCGCAATTCAGGTACCCCTTAACAGTGGGGAAATGACGAGTATTTTGCCCTCTTCGGTCTTGGTATTGGGTATCAACCCTGAGCAAGTCAAGAAAATGAATATTTTGAAGCCGGAGTTGGCGTCGTTTGTGAAAGATACCATGCAATGGACGATGGGCAAACGTGATTTGTACAAGTCTGACCTTATCATGCTCGACATCATCGCAACCAATGATTGGAAACGCCCCATTTACTTCTCAGGTACTTTGACCAACGAAAACTACTTGAATTTGAAGGAATTCATGCAACTGGAAGGGTATGCGTATCGTTTGTTGCCAGTACGTGTCCCAGGCGCTTCGGATGGCTACGTCAATACCGATATTATGTCGGATAACCTCATGAAAAAAACATTTTGGCGTGAACTTGACAATGCCAATACCTACTACGATGGTACATTCAAAGGCTCGCCTGCCTTCTCAGCGCGTATTGCATTTATGCGCTTAGTAGATCAGTTGATTCGGGAAGGGAAAACCGATAAGGCCAAAGCCGCGCTTAATTTTATTTTGACCAAAATGCCCGATAAAACAATCCCTTACGATCAAATTTCGGCTAATTACGTCAGTTATCTATTCACACTGGGCGAAACCCAAAAAGCGCTCGAAATAGCAAATGTGATGGGTGGGCGTGCTGAGGCCGTACTAAAATACAACGTTCAAAATCACTCAAACCAAGACAGTAACATTCAACTGTATATCTTACAGACCCTTGCCAATGCCTGCCGAGAAGGCAAACAAGAGGCTGCTGCTAAGAAATACGAAACACTGTTGCAGCAGTACATGACTGCGCTTGGAGGATAGGTCGTTTTTAAGTCAACAGTTTAAAGTCCATAGTTCACGGTCATATAAAACGGTGAGCTATGGACTTTTTCTTAGTAAATGGTGAGCTATAAACTACTGTTTACTCACTCCCCAAAATAGTAGCATCCAGCCCACAATCATCAAAGTTCCGCCAATAGGAGCGATTGCACCAAAGGTTTTTATACCCGTAAAGCATATTGTGTATAGCGACCCTGAAAAAACAATAACTCCAGTCAACATCGCGTAACCTGCCCAGTTGTACCATTTGGCACCAAAAACAGAGGTATTTTGCAGTAAAACACCGATTAATATAAGTGCTAAGGAGTGATAAAATTGGTATTTTACTGCCGTTTCAAAAGTGTCAGTTCGCCCTGAAGTTTCAAGCATTTGTTTGAGAGCATGAGCCCCAAAAGCACCTATCATGACGCCTAATGCGCCTAAAACTGCCCCTGTTTGAAGAAAAAATTTATCTGTCATTGCTAAAAAAGTGTTTGATTGGCTGGGGCCGAAGTAGTATGGCCTAAGTTTTTACAAAAGTAGATTACTTTCTTATAAAATCCATTTTTAACCTAATTTTGCACTTAGAACGAACGGGCAAATATTTTTACGATAAACTGATGACTCTTTCCGCCTTCATTGCACTTTGGGCGCATCGCTACCGAAAGTCCAGCTACATAGTTGGTGAATATCTTCGAGCTACGGGTACTATTTTGCGCTTTTTTTTTCTTAAAATGTCATTTTGGGGGCGAAAAAAACTCGTTCTCATCATCCGAACCGAACATTTTGGGGATATTGTCGCAGCCGAGCCAATAGCTCGTCAGGTGCGGGAACGCCATCCACAAGACTACGTAGTTTGGTTAGTCCGCCCCGTATTTCGGGAGTTGGTCGAGCTGCATCCTTCTATCAATGAAACGTGGTTGCAGTCGTCAGTTTTGGCGAGAATTTTGGTGTGTAGCTCTGGCCTATTTGATACTATTTACAATTTGGAGTTTTGGCAGAGCAATCAGGACGCCGTTACGGGTGATGTTCACCATAATCCCTTGGCAGAGCGTAAAAATATTACCGTGTTCAACTATTTTGAAAAAGGCAATCTTCTATCTATCTTCCAATTATGCGCTGATTTGCCCGTCAGAGATGATACACCTAAAGTATATGTTTCTGATACGGATCGTCTCAAAATCCAAGCCTTAAATCTTCCTAAAAAATTAATCGTAATCCACTGCAATTCCAATTATCCTACCAAGGATTGGTCTATTTCTAATTGGGAAAAATTGATTTTGTGGCTTGTGGAAGAAAAAGGCTATCATGTAGCAGAAATCGGTTTAAAAAGCAATAATACCATCAAACATCCCCGTTATCTTGACTTCTGCGGGCAATATTCCATTTTACAAACTGCCGAAATTATTCACTATGCCGATTATTTTATCGGAATAGACAGCGGTCCTGCCCATTTGGCCAATGCCGTAGGCACTTACGGAATTTTATTATTTGGCAAACTCAACAATTTCGACACTTACATGCCTTATTCAGGAGACTATCAAAGTGGTAAAAACGCCTGTTTAATTGCTCAGACGGGGAAAACCTGTGCAGAGTTGGAGTATGAGTTAGTAAAGACACAAATTGAAAAAGTTTTTGTCAAAGCAACCAATGAAGTTTCAATTTTATAGGGTATTTGGCAATCAATGAGTTAAGCTTATTGTTAAATTTTTGTTACGTAAACCTTGTTTAGAATCGTAAAATTTGGCTTATCATTGTAGTTGATTTCATACCATGGAAAACGATAGGCCTCATAATTTTCTCCGAAAAAGCACTCCTGGAAGCAACCCGCGTGCCAACAACAGTAACCGCTGGTTGGAGTCTGGAGCAAGTATGGGAAAGCTTCCACCTCAAGCCATTGAGTTGGAGGAGGCTGTATTGGGTGCTTTGATGATTGAAAAAGATGCCCTCAATGCTGTTATTGACATCTTGAAGGCGGATAGTTTCTATAAAGAAGCGCACCAGCGCATTTATAATGCCATTATTACACTCTTTACCAATTCGGAACCCATTGATTTATTGACGGTTACGACTCAGTTGCGTCAATTGGGAGAACTCGAAATAGTAGGAGGAGCGCAGTATATTACTTCGCTTACTACCAAAGTCAATTCTGCTGCCAACATTGAATATCATGCCCGGGTCGTAGCCCAATCGGCGATGAAACGTGAGATGATTACGGTGGCTTCCAAAATTTTGCAAGACGCTTTTGAAGATACCACCGACGTATTTACACTTTTAGACACGGTAGAACAGTCGCTTTTCAAAATTTCGGAATCAAATATCCGCAAGAACTACGCCGACATGAGTGCGCTCATGACGGAGGCGTTGAGAGAACTTGAACGCCGTCGCGAACAAAAAGACGGTTTGACGGGAGTACCTTCGGGCTTTACACAACTCGACCGACTCACATCTGGTTGGCAGCCTACCGAATTGGTGATTTTAGCAGCCCGGCCAGCGATGGGTAAGTGCCTTGGCAAAGGTACAAAAGTAGTTATGTTTGATGGTTCGTTACGCAAGGTAGAAGATGTCTGCGTAGGCGACTTGCTTATGGGCGACGACTCTACGCCTCGTAAAGTACTTTCATTAGCTCGTGGGATGGAAAATATGTACTGGATACATCAAAACCGTGGGATAAGCTACCGTGTTAATGAAAGCCATATACTATCACTCAAACGTAGCCGTAACGAGAATAAGTATCCGAAAGGAGAGGTATTAAATATTGAGTTGAGGGATTATCTCCAACGCTCTGATAAGTTTAAAAGTAATTATAAAGGTTATAAAGTAGGCATTGAATTCCCCGAAAAACAGCTTGAAATAGACCCTTATTTCTTTGGGTTGTGGTTGGGTGATGGGCATTCTTACAGTTCCCGCATCACAAATATTGATACTGAAGTTGTTGAGTATTTAGATACGTATGCCCATGAATTAAACCTTTCATTGGTCAAATACCAACAATTCAACAGAACCCCCAATTATGCCATTACCTCAGGAAAAAGAGGCGTTAAGTCTGATTTTTGTATCCAAGAGGAACTTCGTGAGTTGAATACAATTGGTAACAAGCATATTCCTGATAATTATTTATATAATTCTTCGGTAAATCGCCTTAAACTATTGGCTGGATTAATAGATAGCGATGGTCATTATCAAGAAAAATATGATTGTTACGAAATCACGCAGAAAAACCAACAACTTGCCCATCAAATTAAATATTTGGGAGACTCACTTGGTTTTAGGGTTTCTTTGAATGAAAAACGGGCAAATATTGCTTCTATTGGTTTTGAATCTCAAGTATATCGAATTCGTATCAGTGGAGATTTAACCAAAATCCCTGTCAAAGTAGAACGTAAAAAAGCCAGATTACGGCAAAGTAAGGTGGATTGGCGCGTTACGGGGATTCAAGTAGAGTTTGACTGTTTCGACGAATATTACGGTTTTGAAATAGACGGCAACCATCTATTTCTTTTGGAAGATATGACCGTGACGCATAATACGGCATTTGTGGTATCGTCGTTGAGAAACGCGGCGGTGGATTTCAATATGCCCGTGGCTATTTTTTCGTTGGAAATGTCGGCGGTACAGTTGGTTAATAGGATGATTTCGGCAGAGGCCGAGATTGATAGCGAAAAATAAAAAAAGGAAACCTTGCTCCGCACGAATGGACACAATTGCACCAACGGATTGATCGCCTGATGCGAGCTCCGATATACATTGACGATACGCCCGCGCTTTCGATTCTCGAACTCCGTGCCAAATGCCGCCGCCTCAAACAGCAGCACGATATTCAGATGGTCGTGATTGACTATTTGCAGTTGATGCAGGGAGACGGAGGAAAAGGTGGGGGAAACCGCGAACAAGAAATTGCCTCGATCTCTCGCGCCCTCAAAAACTTAGCCAAAGAACTCAATGTTCCTGTAATTGCGCTTTCGCAGTTGAGTCGTGCCGTCGAAACCCGTGGTGGTGACAAGCGCCCGCAGTTGTCAGATTTACGTGAATCGGGTTCAATCGAGCAGGACGCGGATATGGTAGCATTCTTGTATCGCCCTGAATACTATGGGTTTACACAAGATGATGCGGGTAACTCTGTGCAAGGAATTGGGGAAGTGATTGTGGCCAAAAACCGTAGTGGTTCGTTGGATACCATTCAATTGCGCTTTATTGGTAAATACACCAAGTTTACTGATTTGGACGGTTATTACTCGTCTAATCCATCTGGTGGCGGAGGTAATGCTTCTTTTGGGGGAGATAATCGGGCGCAGGCACCATCTTCTTTTGACACGCCGCCAGCCGCCGCAGGAGGTACATTCCGTAGCAAAGCCAATGATCTCGGCGGTATGAATTTCCCTCCGCCTAATCCTTCGGAAGAACCACCTTTCTAATCGAGAAAGATATGTGTATCAATCTAAAAACCTTCAATGAATCGTTTCGCGAATGGAATCAGCAAGGCCAAGACGAACAATTTTGGTGGCTGAATGAGGAAGAAAGCGAAAGCACATCAATACCACTTGAAATTGTTGCGGGCTCCTCGGTACGAACTTACCTCCATGACCAAGGCTCCCACCCACAAGTCCACTTCGACCTTGACGGGAACTTTGTTGGCATCGTCGGAGACCCAAATACGGATGGAGTTTTCACCCTTAAATAGCTCATTGTTGGGCATGATAGGGGTAAGTTTAAGGGCTTTTATTTTGCCAAATTTGGTTTTGACAGTATCTTTTCCTCGGTATTTTACCTTCAGCTTATAGACTGATTTTTCAAAAAAAGTGGGTACATCCACCACCTCATTGGGTGTGAGCTTCGTAAAATCTAACGTACGTAAATAAAAGTATCCGCTAATCGCATCTTGTACGTGATTGGGAACTTCAAATTTCTTCGTTCCATTTTCGTCGGTGACTACTGCATCGTCTGTGTCATGATTAAAAATCGTGGTTTCTACTTTGCGATAATTATTTTCTTGAATATTTCGGTGGAACTTTTGTGAGACGATGGCTGAGGTATCCATCCAAGATTGCCATTCATCGTGTACTTTGGCAAACCAACTAAAAGCGCCTAAAGTAGTACCTACAATATTGATTTTATAACAGGGGCGGCCATTTACGTATTGAACGTACGGGCTTACGTCCACCACCGCATTCGCTGCGTTGAAAATACCGTAATGCACTCGATATTCTAAGTGTTCTCCCGTTCCAAAACTCGTTTGCGCTACTCGTCGGTAGGCATCCTTAGTATGGAAGGCGGTAGCAGTAAGGATAAGAATAATTAAAGCAGCGCGTTGAAGCATATCAAAGTCAATGTAAATTCTTTGATTTTATTGTTTCACTTATCATTACGACAAAAAGAAGATAGAAGTTCAAAATGCCTACTAAAATGAAGTAGGGTATTTAACTTTTAAATACGAAAGGTATTTACGAAAATCACCTTGAAACTTATCCTCAAATTCTTTTTGAAATTCATTTTGCTGAGAATGATACGTGAGGTATCCAATAAAAAACGCATTGTTGGGAAGTTTCTTGCGGTTCCAAGCGTATTTTTTACCCACTAATCCGCCTAAAAGCGTGTCGGAACTTACTACGATTTGCCGAATGGCTCTTGTTTTAAGGGTATCTTTTTGGGAAGAAGATAGTTTGGGATTTAGATTTTTGTAAAGACTGTCTAACTGCTTTGCTCCGCGTACAATATGTTGACTAATAGCATCACTGTAGCGTTTTCTAAACTTATATCTTTCGAGTTGTGGTGAATTTTTACCGTACCTATGGGTTAGAAATTGAACAGCTCCGTAGTCGCCCACAAAACTGGCTAAGTTCTCGTTAAGTTCAAGATTGTCTTTTACAAACAGCGTACCGTGGGTCATTTCGTGGATAATAAGATTGGCTAAGCTGCCTTCGCCCCTGTACAACATGGAAGACAAAATAGGGTCCTTGAAAAACCCCAACGTACTCCAAGCCGAAACTTCGTTGATTTGGGTGTCGTAGCCTTCAGAAATGAGAACTTGTTCTTCGTTTTGAGCACGCGTACTATCAAAAAAACCTTTATAGGCGAATGTGCCAATGATAGGAAATCGCCACTCTTTAGGGATTAGTTTATATTTTTCGGAGGCGGTTATCACCCACAGGATAGGTTTGCCTTTTTGGTCAAAAAATTCGGTATAACTGCCCGAGGAGTCCAGCCCAAGAGAATCTACTGCGAACTGTTTGATTTCGCCAATGAGTCGTAAGCGTTGTTTGAGCGAATCGGGGAGGGTAGGGTCTTTTAAGACTTCCGTCACAGGACGGGTGTTGAATAAAATATGGAGCTGTCCTTTTGCCTGCATATAGCCGTAGCTGACCAATTCGCGGTAATAAATACCCAGAATAATCAAAACGAGTAAGAGAGCAAAAAGGATTTTTTTGAACATGGTGTTGATCTATAGCCAATTAAGAGCAGAGACAAACAGCCCCTACTGCGGACTGTAAACTGTTGACTGCGCGTCTGCGGACTGTTGACTTTTCTTCCCGTACCACGAAGTCAAAATTTGTTTTAATTGTTTGTACTCAATCAAAAAACCGTCATGACCATAAAGGGAGTCAATCTCTTGATATTCAGCGTCAGGAATGTGCTTGGTTAAGAATTTTTGTTCGCTGGGAGGGAATAAAATATCGGAACTAATTCCTACCACGAGGGTATGCGCTTTGACCTGCCCAAGGGCATGGATGATGCTGGGACGGTTGCGCCCTACGTTGTGTAAATCCATCATACGAGAAAGCGACCAATACGAAAAGGCATTAAAACGGTTGGCAAGTTTATCTCCTTGGTATTTTTGGTAGGTAGCGGCTCGAAAATGTTCGGTTTGTTCGTTGCTATCGCGGGCTTGGGTAAAATCGTAGGTGTCATAGTTTCGGTAAGACAACAAGGCAATCGAACGAGCCACTTTCATGCCTTCTATGCCTGCATCGGGGCGAGCTTCATTCCAAGTAGGGTCGGCGGAGATGGCCATTCGCTGAGATTCATTGAAAGCAATTCCCCAGGGCGAGTGGACGGCGTTGGTGGCGATTAACACCAAATTCTCAATTAAATCGGGCTGAATAATGGCCCATTCAACGGCCTGCTGACCGCCCAGAGAACCACCTACGAGGGTGTGAATGTGGGTAATGCCTAAGGCTTCCCGCAGCAGCTCAAAAGCATGGATGTTATCACGAATCGAAATATCGGGAAAGGTACGATAGTAGGGTTCGCCCGTTTTTGGATTGATACTCAGGGCATTGGTGGAGCCATAATGAGAACCCAGTACATTGGCGCAAACGATAAACCAATCTTTGGGGTCATAATGTAGCCCTTTGCCTACTAAACCATCCCACCAATCGGTAGGGTCTGAGCTGCCCGTCAGGGCATGACAAATCCACAAAACGTTATTTCCATCGGCGTTAAGTGTGCCGTGGGTAGTATAGGCCAATTGAAAACCCGACAGTTCGCCGCCCAGTTCCAATGGGAAAGTGTAAGGATATTTAAACGTATTTAAAGCCAAAGCTTGTAAAGTTTTTAAGTGGATTTAGGTAGATTTTACATGGATTTTAGGGGCTTATTTTGGCCAAAAAATCTATCTAAAATCTACCTAAAATCAAAAAGGATTAGCCAATTGCTTCAAAAGCTTGTTGAATATCGGCTTTGATGTCTTCGATGTGCTCAATACCTGCCGAGATGCGTAGTAAACCTGCCTCTACCCCCGCCGTTGCTTGCTCTTCGGCAGAAAGTTGTGAGTGAGTGGTACTTGCGGGATGAATGATGAGTGTCTTGGAATCACCTACGTTGGCCAAGTGACTAATCATCTTGAGTGAGTTGACAAAATGGTCAGCGGCCTCTTTGCCAGCTTTCAATTTGAAGGAAAGCACACCTCCAAAACCACGTGTTAAGTATTTTTTTGCCAACTGATGGTATTTGCTGCTCTCAAGCCCTGGGTAATTTACGTACTCAACGGCAGGGTGAGCTTCCAACCATTGGGCAAGTGCCAAAGCATTGTCGCAGGTCCGCTCTACACGAAGAGAAAGCGTTTCTAAGCCTTGCAACAATAAAAACGAGTTGAAAGGACTTTGAGCTGGGCCCCAGTCGCGTAATCCCTCTACACGCGTCCGAATGATAAACTGAATATTTCCAAAAGGACCACCGATGCCAAAAACGTCGTTCAAAACCAATCCATGATAGCTTGGAGAAGGAGCAGTAAACTGTGGGTATTTGCCATTGCCCCAATTGAAAGTACCCGCGTCTATGATTACGCCTCCCATCGTAGTACCGTGTCCGCCAATCCATTTGGTGGCTGATTCAACCACGATGTGTGCGCCCCATTTAATAGGTTGGCAAATAGCGCCACCTGCGCCAAAGGTGTTGTCCACGATAATAGGTAAATCGTACTTCGCAGCTAATGAGGCAAAAGCTTCAAAATCAGGGACGTTGAAGCCTGGGTTGCCGATGGTTTCTAAATAAATGGCTTTGGTTTTGTCATCAATGAGGCGTTCAAAACTATCCACATTGTCGCCGTCGGCAAAACGAGCCTCAACGCCAATGTTTTTGAAAGAATTTTTAAATTGGTTGTAAGAGCCTCCGTACAAAAACGAGGTTGTCACGAAGTTGTCGCCTACGGTAGTAATGTTGTTGATAGCCAAAAACTGCGCTGCGTGTCCTGATGCTACTGCCAAAGCAGCCACGCCCCCTTCCAAAGCGGCGATGCGTTTCTCAAATACATCGTTGGTAGGATTCATGATGCGGGTATAAATATTGCCAAACTCCTTGAGGGCAAACAGGTTAGCACCGTGTTCGGAACTATTGAAGGCATAGGCCGTAGTTTGGTAAATGGGTACGGCACGGGCGTTGGTAGTGGGGTCAATAACTTGTCCAGCGTGTTGTTGGAGGGTTTCAAAACGTAAATCTGACATGGGTTGTAGTGATTATTGGTTAGAAAATGGTAGTAAAAATGGTTTATTCTTCAACGAAAGTACTTTCGCCGGATTCAACAAACTTGAACGCAAGTTGATACGCCCAAGGCGCATTCGTTTTTCTAAGAATCTTAACATGATTGTTTCGATTTATATGCCCCGATTGCTCAGGTAGGAATTAGCACCTTATTTCGCGTATTTTGAAACAGGTTGCCAGAGGTTCGTGGAGCCTATTCTCTCCCCCCTTCTGTATAAATCAATCGCTGTGCGAATGAGAAGCAACTGACTTGATGAGGCAATATTACGGCACAAGGGGCGAAATCCAAAATTATTTACAAAAAAACTACTTGGCTCAATCCAAATCAACGGGTCTTATTGTAAATTTGTACTAAAATCTTTACCCTAAATTATGATTTATCGTTTCAAAAAAGAAAACGCTGCGCGGCGTCCAGGTACGATTACTATTGGCGATGCCATTGGTAAGATGCTGGATACTTACCGCTTGCGTTCGCAGTTTGATGAGACTTCGGTAAGGGCTTATTGGGATAAATTGGTGGGACAGGAGATAGCGTCGCGAACCAATACCATTTATGTCAAGGACAAAGTCCTATTTCTACAATTAAATTCTGCTCCGTTAACCAACGAGTTGGTGATTGCCAAACGCAAACTCATCGAATCTCTCAATAAAGAGTTTGGTTATGAGCTGATTACGGACATTGTTTTTATTTGACAGTGTTCCTGCTCAAAGAGGTTTTAGCCGTTTTGCCACGTTCATTTTGTATTCGTCGTAGGCATCCATAATGATTTTGTAGTCAATCGAAACGACGAACCGTTTTTCCCTCCTCCTTTGCTTCCTAATCTGATTTTGTAAAGCCCTGATCCTAAAGAAATACCTATTGTAGGCGTTATTTCCAACGCTTCAGTCAATTCTCTCATCTCTTGTTCAAGCGTTAAAAACTTCTTTTTAAGACGCTTAAATTTGCTTTCAAATAATTCGGTGGGGATAACCTGATTAGCCATTTAGTAAATCCCTCATGTTTTTTTAGGCATTTTACCCTCTTTTATCAGTTTTACCTGCTTTAGGCTCTCTTCAATCTCCTGCATAAGCGTGAGGGGTTGCTCTTGATTATCTTCGTTGACAATCAATGCTTTGAGTTCTGCGCGTACGCGTTTTGGGAGTACTTTATATTGTTCGTAGATAATTTGTGCGGTACTCATCGTTTTTATGTTTTGGCTAAACAAAGATAATGGGAATGCTTCTAAATTTCGCCTGAGTAAGTACTCGACCGTCCCCAAAGGTTATTTTAGTGATTGGTGCTACTCTTCCCAACCTTTGGGCGCCAAATCAAAATAGGTAGGATATCCGATGTGCTGACAAACCATTTCGGCCAACGAATCCAAATCATCGGAGGTTTCTAACTCGGCGTAGTCATGGTTGAAAAAACCTAAGAATACAATTCGTTCGAGCCGGAAAGTACGTTTGGTTTCGTTGACAAGCACAAACCGAACGTACTCGTCGTATTGCTTAAATCTATCCACGTGTTCACCTCCCCACCCCAATCGGGTTTCTTCGGCGGTGGGGTTTTCATGTTCGCCCGATATGGAGCTAAACTGAGAGATATAAATGGTAATGGTATTTCCGTCGGCGGCTACGATAAAATCCTTGACATTCGACAGGTTGTGCATGGCACCTTCGACCACTTGCCGTTCAGCAGCCGTAATTTTGCAAGGCACTCTTTTGCGAAATACAACACGGGCATCCGACGGATATTCATAAAACTCAAAACCGCTCGGCATATCTTCCAGCAAATCCGTAGCTTTTGGGTCTTTGATGATGTAGTAGCGCGTGCCACCTTTGGCGGTAGGCGTTGCTTTGACATAAACGGTATCGCCTTGGCGGTTGGTGTGGGAGAGTTTTGAGGTCATGGCAGGAAAGGGTCAGGTCAATAAATTACGTTTTGGTAAAATTTTCAACAGCAACAATGAAATTTTTGATTGGTTCAAAATAAGGGCTTACTTTTTCTTGGTCAAAATCGAAGAAATCATCATAATCTCCTTTTTGCCGCCACGTGAACAACTGCGAATACATTTTTCCAAACGTTTTTTCAATCAAACCTGGTACAATAAAATGTTGATTGAAATTTGATTTTGCTCCTGCATGAGTTGCGGGGTGTAAGTCTTGATGCAATAAAAGAGCCATAACAGCGTAGTAGGCCGAATAATAGAGGCGATTGATGGCCGAGTTCCATCTGTTTTGTTCGGCTAAGATATGGGCATCTTCCAGCGTTTCGTACGCTCTTGCGATGCGATAATGAATCAAGTCTTGTTTTGTGCCGTTCATTGCAATTTGATGCCTTCTTTTTCGATATTTTTAAATAATGGCATAGCTCGCTGCCGATTCCACTGTTCTTTGGTGTATATCAAAGGCGAGATAACCGCCCCTGTTTCCAATTCTATCTCATAAAATTGATCCATAAACTGCGTTTCGGTATCAAACGAAATGGTAGGGACGTTGAGCAATACCAGTATATCCCAATCAGAGGTCACCTTTGAAGTACCTCGCGCGCGAGAACCAAACAAAAATATTTCGGGCTGTGGCACAAACCCGTTGGCTACGGCTTTGATTCGCTCTACTATTTTGGTTTTTGAGGTCATTTGGGTTGAAATTATCGGTTCATTTTATTCGCCTTGGTTGGTGACAACACCAACAAGGGCGACAAGGTATCGGTACACTGACCCAAAGGCATATACATTTTTGACGCTGTTTTCTCTGAACACTTGCTTGAGGGCGGAGAGGTGATGGGTGAGGATGGGGTGCATGGGTTTATAATCTTAAAAAACACATTCTTTGCCCGTACAGAGAAAATAGACGATTTCGAAGAGTTGTTTGATATATTTCTGCTATTCTATATCGTTTTTGGAGATTTCAGTAGAATGTTTATTTTCCACATGAACTGACCCATCTACCTTCTTGAGTCATGCCAGCTTTTTATTTTCTCTAAAATTTCTGAACAATAAATTTTGCAAAGATTGATAGTTTCTTGAGGAATAAATTCAGAATTACTGTGGGCAATTGGATTTCGGACAGTTGACAAAAGGGTAAATTTCTTACCCCAATCTTTTAAATTATTACCAAAAACTTGGCCAAACCAGGGCCAATCTGAGCTTATAAACAAATTATATATATCTCTTGGAAACGTGTAGTCTATTAGATGTGCACTTGCCAAGTTCCCAAATTCATATTTTGTACTTCTTCTGACCTTTTCCAGTTTTTTTATTTCTTCCATTTTTCCATCACTTGAAGCATATTCTATTTTGTATTTAGTTAGCCAATCATCAATGATATTTTTCGTCTAAGTAAACTTTTTAATTAACTTTCAACCCCTTCTCCGTAGTTTTAAGAGGCCAATAGTTGGTTTCGAAAAATTTTGGAACGAATATTTGGTAAAAAACTCAGAGAAACATATATAAGCTGAATTTGTCTGATTATTTCGAACACCAAGATTCCTTTTTCAAAAGATTTTCTAGTCTTTTGCCTACTTCTTTTAAAAACTCGTATTTTAAAAGTTTTTGTTCATCGGCTGCTTCTTTGATAGCCAGTCATAAACTGCAACGAAGGACCAATTTCGAAAGGCTTTTGTAGCATAAGTTTTCAGAATGTAATAGATCAAAGTAGAGTCAAAGCTGTTGTATAAGGTTAATCGAATTGTAGATTCAGTAGTTTTAATTATTTTTTCAAAATTGCTTTCGGAGTTAGACTTTAAATCGTTGAAAATATGATAATTCAATAAATCAATTAAATATGGATGTCTTCCTGCCAAATATTCTACTTTTTGTTGGTAAGCATCTGTAATTTCAATACCTATTGAAGATGAGTGTTTCCAGTAATCACTAATATCTAAATCTGAAAAAACACCGTAAAAATTCGATATTGCACCATTCTCAGGTTCAATTTCTTGTATAGTACGCCTTGAAACTGTGATGAGGCATATTTGTGTTTCGGGTTGAGATGAAAGCTGCCTTAATGTTTGAAAGTCAGAAACTGAAAATATTTTTTCGGCATAATCGAATTCATCTAAAATATATGTCACTCTCACCCCGCTACGTTTTAGGAACTTGAAAAACTTTTGAACATGATTCGTGAATTCAAAACGATCCTTTTCTACTGTTCGAAGCTTATCATAAATTGATTGAAGTTTTGAAAATATAGCTTCATTTTCCTCGGAAAACTCAATTTCATCAAGAGTCGAACTTATGAGTGACTTAAAAAAATCATTTGAATTTGAAACTGTACTAACCCCTATGAAAGATAAGAAATGCTTTTTTTGAGATAATTCATCTTTTAGAGGCATCATTGAATTCCAAGCAAGGCAGGTCTTACCTATACGAGGCAGGCCCATAATCGCAATATTTCCATAACTTTCACTAAGTACACGATTGTGGATTGTTTTTATTGCCTCTAATCTACCTACAAAGCGACTCCCTGTAATGATTGAACCATAATCTGTATTAGCCACTACTTAATCTGACAGTTGTGAGTTAACTTACAGTTTGCTGTGTGAAAAGAAAAACAGGTTCAATTCTTTTCTCCCAAGCTAATTTGGCCGCATCCACAAAGGTCTGATAAGGCGTTTTTCCA
>JBGAUP010000056.1:0-24265 GCA_044228585.1 Runella sp.
CCAATCAACGAGAAACCACGGCGGTTTGGAATCGCCGAACGGGAAAACCTTACTATAACGCCCTTGTATGGCAAGATACTCGCACAGGTGACTTGGTAAATCAATTTGCCAAGGAGGGTGGTCAAGACCGCTTTCGAGCCAAAACTGGCTTGCCTTTGGCCACGTATTTTAGTGGACTAAAACTCCGTTGGCTGCTGGATAACGTAGCTGGTTTGCGCGAAGACGCCGAAAGGGGTGATGCCCTTTTTGGAAATATGGATACGTTTCTGATTTGGCATTTGACGGGGGGAGCAAACGGCGGAACGCACGTAACTGACGTGACCAACGCCAGCCGTACACAATTAATGAATCTTCAAACCCTCGAATGGGACGATGAGTTGCTATCGGTGTTTGAAATTCCTCGGGCAATGTTACCTGCCATCAAAAGTAGCAGTGAGGTCTATGGAAATGTGGTGCTTGATGTATTGCCTAATGTACCCATTGCGGGAGATTTGGGCGACCAGCACGCCGCTCTTGTAGGACAAACCTGCTTTGAGCCAGGACAAGCCAAAAATACCTACGGGACGGGCTGCTTTATGCTATTGAATACGGGTACTGAACTCAAAACCTCGACGCAGGGATTGTTGACGACGGTAGCCTATAAGTTTGGAGAGCAACCCGTCAATTATGCCTTGGAAGGTAGCGTGGCTATTGCGGGAGCGTTGGTGCAGTGGTTGCGCGACAATTTGGGGATGATTGAAAAAAGTAGCGACGTAGAAACGCTCGCTAAATCGGTGGAAGATAACGGAGGGGCGTATATTGTTCCTGCTTTTTCGGGTTTGTATGCGCCCTATTGGAAAGCCGATGCTCGCGGTGTAATAGCAGGCTTGACGCGCTACGTCAACAAAAACCACATTGCCAGAGCCGTGTTGGAAGCAACGGCCTACCAAACCTTAGACGTGATGAACGCTATGGAAAAAGATGCCGCTATTGAGCTAAAATCGTTGCGGGTGGATGGGGGTATGGTGGCAAATCATACCTTGATGCAGTTTCAGGCCGATATGCTCAATGTACCCGTAGTATGCCCCGCTGTGACCGAAACAACGGCCTTGGGTGCCGCCTATGCGGCAGGTTTGGCCGTAGGCTATTGGCAAAACTTCGATGATTTACGGCAAAATTGGGGGATTGCCCAAACTTGGACTCCACAAATGGGTGAGGAAAAACGCGCCAAACTTTACAGAGGATGGCAAAAAGCCGTTGAACGTTCGTTTGGCTGGGAAGAATAATAAGTATAGAGGTTAAAGGTAAGACGGGGCCGCCCGTGCGGTGTAAAGGTAAAATATTATACTTTCCACTCTTACCCTTAACCCACTTTACACTGCACGGGAGACTTTGCCATTCTTTACACTTTCTCCTCTACACTTTCCACTCTTTTGGTTTTTTTCTCAAACAGCTTCTTAAAATCAGGGCTTTCTGTATTTGCCCATTTGTCCCAAAAAGTAAAATAGAGGCCGAAATTGTACTTAAACTGCGAATGATGCAGACTATGGTGGGTGGCTCCAATCCACCACTTGCCAAACCAATGCCGATGAAAATCGCGGGGATAAAGCTCCGTATTGAGGTGATTGATAACGCTCGTTGTGGTCATAATCAACAAAATAATGCCAATAGCGACGTAATGTAGCGGAATGATAAACATCAGTGCGGGCAAGACTATGGCTTGTAAAATGCTCTCAAGAGGATGAAAGGAAAACGAAGTCCAAGCCGAAGTCGTAATACTGTCGTGGTGGGCTTTGTGTACCCACTTATACACGCTTGGATGGTGCATCCAGCGGTGGAGCCAGTAATAGTAGGTTTCGTGTAAAAACAATACGAGGAGAATACTGACTACAAACCATAAACCTGAATAGTCGCTGAAATTGAGGTAGATGCGTGTATATCCCAGTTGCCATGCTACTACCATTCCCGTACCTGCCAGTGCAAAAATAATCGCCGTAACAAATGAAAAGCCAATTTCACGCCAATCTTGATTGGGTTTTCGGGGGCGTTGATTGACTTCGCGGTGTTGAAAAAATGCTTGGTATTTTACCTTAAAAAGATAATAGAACAACGCCGCAATCAAAACATACCGCCCAAATATTCCCAAGAACAGATAAAAAGCTGTTTGCGCAAAAATGCTCGGCTGAGTAAAATCAATAGTTTCCATATTATTTTAACAGCTTGTGGTCCGTTTATGTTTAGCCCCCTATCCCCCGAAGGGGGAATTGCTACCCACTACCCACTACCCACTATTTACTCCCTCACTGCTGCTCGGCGGATGCGGTCGTTGATGGCTCGACCGAGGTCTTTTTCTGGCAGAAGTTCGGCATAAATTACTTCGATAGGAATGCCATCCAACTGACGCATGTAAGCAAAGAGATGTTTGGCAGCTTCGGCATAGTTACCCGAAGAGGACAAGATTCGTTGGTTTTCGATGGATAAACTCTCAATAGGTTTTTGGAATGATAAATAGCCAATTTTTTCTTTTGAGTATTGATGAAGTATCGTCTTTAAATCTTTTATAAACAAGGGTTTGCGAGGGGAATAATGACTTTTTAACATACCAGGAGCTTTGGGATTGGAGCTGGAATGAGCCACGAGTTGTACCTCTCCAATGACTTTCTCCAAGGCTTCTACTGACGTTCCTCCCAGCCGATATACCACGGCTTGCTCGCCTTCAAATCCTACAATGGTAGATTCTATTCCTACCACACTCTCACCGCCATCTAAAATATACGGAATCTTTGTACCAAGCTGTTTTTCAACATGTTGTGCAGAAGTTGGACTGATATAGCCAAAAGGATTGGCACTCGGAGCAGCCAATGGAAAATCTAACGTTGATAACAATTTCAAAGTAAGCGGATGATTGGGGATACGTACTGCCACGGTACTCAATCCAGAAGTCACTAAGTCGGAAATGTTCTCAGACTTAGGTAATAGTAGCGTAAGCGGTCCAGGCCAAAAAGCATGGGCAAGCTTTTGTGCTTTTTCGGGAAAATCCGTAATAAAAGTAGAAAGTTTGGATAACGAATCGGTATGAACAATGAGCGGGTCAAACTGAGGACGGTTTTTAACGGTAAAAATTTTCAGTACTGCATCTTCGTCAAAGGCATTGCCTGCCAAACCATAAACTGTTTCGGTTGGAATCCCCACAACTTGCCCCGTTTGGAGTAGTTGTTTTGCGTATAAAATATCTGTTCCAATGATTGCCATTTTGCAAAATTAGTCCATAGTCCACAGTCCACAGTCCATAGTCTGCGATTTTTTTGTTTATTTGAATTTCATTTGGCATCCTTGTTATGAATTTTAATTACGAACTCACGCTCGTTGAGTACATTTTTATTGGGACTTTTTTGTTGTTTTATGGGCTATATATTGGACGGACAATTTTGGTAGCGAGGGCTTTAGGAACTACGGCAAGAGCAGTTGTGATTAAGTTTTTTTTGCGTACTACCTACTTTAGTTTGATGATAGTTGCCTTACTGGGACCATTTTTTGGCGAACCAGAGCGGGATATTATTGCCGAAGGAAAGGATATTATGGTCTTGGTGGATGTTTCCAAATCTATGGATGCTACTGACGTACAGCCCTCTCGTATCGAAAAGGTAAAGTTTGAACTACAACGCCTTATGGCTTCTCTACAAGAAAATCGTTTTGGCTTGATTGTCTTTTCCAGTAGTGCATTTCTCCAAGTTCCACTCACCTTTGACCTTAGTGCTTTTGAACTGTTTACGCAGTCGCTCAGTACCTCACAAGTCGGTAGTACTGGGACCGATATTTGTAGTGCATTGGATTTGAGTTTGGAGAAATTGCTACAAAATCGCGTAGTCAATACGTCTAAAATTATTTTATTATTAACCGACGGGGAAGATTTTGGCAAATGCGAACGAAAAACTTTGGCATCTATTCGGCAGTTTGACTTAAAACTCATGATTGTGGGGATTGGTACAACGTTGGGAGGTAGGATAAAACAAAATGGTGGCTGGCTTAAAAATGACAATGGACAAATTGTGACGACGAGGCTCAATAACAACTACTTACGAGATCTGGCAAAAGAAACCAACGGTAAATATTTTGAAATCAATGATCAAACCAATGCGATTGCGGAAGTGGTAAATGCCATTAATTCGGTAGAAAATCGTTTGATTGATAGCCGTAAAGTGGCGGTGGTTAGTAATAAATATCGGTACTTTCTTATGGCAGCTTTGGTACTGATTGCGTTGGACGTTTTGGTTACAGTTTCCTCCTTTCAGATATAGTTCAACTACTCACAAATACACTTTTTAATCTTAAAACACCGCACCATGTCGCAAACAAACCATCTACAACCTTCTCTCACGCCTACCTTGCTTTGGGGGTTAGGCGTAGGATACGTGATTTCAGGAATGTATTTTGGATGGAATTTTGGCTTAGAAAAGGGAGGGACATTAGGGATGGCATTGGCGACGGCGCTGGTGGTGGTCATGTATGTTTGTTTTACGTTGGGCTATGCGGAGTTGGCGTGTGCCATTCCTAAAGCTGGAGGGGTTTTTGACTATGCTACGCGTGCATTGGGGCGCGACTGGGGGTTTGTGGCCGGGATTGCGCAAGTATTTGAATTTGTGTTAGCACCACCTGCCATTGCCGTAGGTATTGGGGCGCACATTAATCTGTTTTTTCCTGAACTTCCCCCCAACTATGCCGCAGTAGGTGCGTATTTGCTTTTCACCTTGTTGAATGTAATGGGGGTAAAGTTGGCGGCTACTTTTGAGTTTTTTATCACGTTTGTAGCGGTAGCGGGTTTGATTTTATTTGCGGGTATCACGTTTGGAGAGGTATCTCTAAAAAATCTTACTCACAATCCATTACCTCATGGTTGGGCGGGGGTTTGGGCGGCTATTCCCTTTGCCATCTGGTTTTTTTTGGGGATTGAAGGTTTAGCCAATGCTGCCGAAGAAAGCCAGAATCCGCAGCGTGATTTGACTTGGGGGTTTGGTTCTGCTATGCTCACATTGGTTATTTTATGTGCCATGACTTTCGTGGGTTCGGTTGGGGTAGCAGGTTGGGAGGCCGTAGTATTTAAAGCAGACGGTACTGCCTCCGATTCGCCCTTGCCGCTGGCGTTGGTGAGATTATTGGGAGAGTCTGCTCCTTTGTACTTTGCAGTGGTGATAGCTGGTTTATTTGGCTTGGTGGCGTCTTTCCACGGACTTTTAATGGCCGCTGGGCGAGCCACTTTCGAAATGGGACGTGTAGGGCATTTTCCTAAATGGTTAGGCCAAGTGCAACACCGCCTGAAAACACCTGCCAATGCTTTAGTAGTCAATATGATTGTAGGGATTGTGGTGCTTCTCTCCAATACCGCCGCCGATATCATCGTTTTGTCGGTGCTGGGGGCATTGACATTATACGGGTTTGGGAGTATCTGTGTATTACAACTCCGCCGCCAAGAGCCTCATCTCAAAAGACCTTTTCATGCTCCTTGGTATCCTTTTGTACCATTTCTTGCTTTAGGATTAACCCTGGTGGCCTTGGTAGCCGTGACCATTTCCAATCCCCAATTGGCCATTTATTACGTAGGAGCGGTGATTGGTAGCTTTGCTATTTATAAGGCATTTAGTATGTATCAAAAGGAATAAAAGTCATTTAAATAAAAATTTCGCACTTTTTAATTTATTATTAGAAAATTAATATTTAAATTTGTCTCGAATTCAATATTTCTCAACGAGAAGTTGGATTTATAGAAATGGTGTGGATAACGTCGGAAAGCTGCTCGAAATCTCGAACAGCTTTTTGTTTTAATAGGCATCCATGAAGGTACTTTGCCTTGAGCAGGGTTTTATTACTTTTGCGTATCGTAAATTGTTCGCCAAGATGTGGGAAACGTACCTTAAACAATTTAAAGATTTTTTGCTGCTTGAACGAGGTTTGGCCGACAATTCGGTGGAGGCTTATGTACGAGATGCCAGTAAATTGGCAGAGTATATTGACCTGTTGGGTGGAAAAGAAATTACCGAAATTGTAGAGTTTGATATTTTAGGTTTTTTAGGATATTTACATGATTTGGGTTTGGCGGCTTATTCACAGGCGCGGATACTTTCGGGGATAAAGTCGTTTTTTAAATACTTAGTGCTGGAAAATATTTTGACCGTTGACCCTACTCAACTCATCGAATCCCCTCATTTGTCCCGTCACTTACCCGATATTTTAAGTTACCCCGAGATTATTCAGGTGTTAGAAGCCAATGACCTTTCTAAGCCCGAAGGTATGCGAAACCGCGCAATGTTGGAAGTATTGTATAGTTCAGGGCTTCGCGTGTCAGAATTGGTGGATTTGCAGATAACCAACTGTTATTTTGACGCAGGGTTTTTAAGGGTGATTGGAAAAGGGAGCAAAACCCGCCTCGTACCCATAGGTGGGGATGCGGTCAAGCAGACACAACTCTACATTCAGCACATTCGTAGCCAGATAGAAGTGCAGAAAGGCCACGAAGATTTTGTATTCCTCAACCGCCGTGGAAAACAATTGACGCGGGTGATGGTATTTTTGATTATAAAAGATTTAGTTGAAATCGTAGGCTTAAATAAAACAGTAAGCCCACACACATTTAGACATTCGTTTGCCACGCATCTTATTGAAGGCGGCGCAGATTTAAGGGCTGTTCAGGAAATGTTGGGACACGAATCCATCACAACTACCGAAATCTACACCCATTTAGATAGAGAATATCTGCGAGAAGTAGTAACAAAATATCATCCAAGGGCATAAAAAATCGCGGAGGTTATCAACCCCCGCGATTTCGGCCTTTACTTTACCCCTTATTCAAATCACATTCATGTGATTGAGAAGCTCTTTTAAGCAGTTTCACCGTTGGTTTTTTCCCCTACAAAATAATGCTCATTGTGTTTGAAGAGCAGATTGAAGGAGGTCATCGAACCATAAATCTTAGTGATATATTGCTGTATATTAACTTTTTCTTCGTCGTCGAGTTTACTGGCGTTGATGCGCTGTTCGAGTACTCGCAGGCGGTCGCGCGTCATCACGATTTTATGAAAAAAACTATCAATCGTCATCTCTTTGGGAGACAAGTCGCTGCGACCAGGCTTGAGGATAATTTTGCCCCCTTTCCACTTGTCGCCCAGTGGAATTATTTCGGTCGCATCAAGCCACTTTTGGAGAATTTTGGTGAGTGATTGTTCTACATCGAAAAGACTTACAAAGTCATTCTCTAATTCTACCGCCTCAATGATTTCCAAGGGCGTGTTTAATTTAATAACTTTGGTACCCTGCTGAACGAACGTAATCGTATAGCTATTTGATTTGAGATTAATAACAACCCCATCACCAAAATCGGTGTGACGCACTCGTGAACCAACTCCTAAAATGGTATCCATTTATTTAACAACTATTTTTATGAGCTATGTTAGTGAAATTTTCAAATAGCGTGCCAAACTTTATTTTTGTCAAAATAAAGTTAAAAATAATTTTTAAATAGCTGATATACAGCAGTTTTTATTTTTGATTTCTTTTTTAAAGAACATGAATTATTCAAGCATTTCATCTCGTTTTAGTCTTCCCAAAGGCGTTCATTTTATTAATTGTGCTACGCGCGGACCGTTTTCTAAGGCAGTAGAACAGGCAGGCATTAGCGCGATTCAGCACTTTACGCCTACCATTCATCAGATTCGACCCGATGATTTTTTTGAACAGGCTTGGACGGTAAGGGAGTTATTTGGGCAGCTCATACATTGTCAGGAGCAGGAGCGCATTGCTGTTATTCCCTCGGTATCTTACGGCATGGGGATTGTCGCACGTAACCTCCACCGCAAACCCAACTTGAAAGCGGGTCAACATATTCTGGTGGTAGGAGAAGAGTTTCCAAGCGATGTATATGCTTGGGTGCGGGTGTGCGAAGAACTCTCGTTGAAAATCAAAACGATACCGATGCCCGACACAGAATGGATAGGAAAAGAATGGAACGCCCGTATTTTGGAGGCTATCAACGCTGATACTGCCTTGGTGGTGTTGCCTCACGTGCATTGGCAATACGGGATTCGTTTTGATTTGGAACAAATTTCCCAGCGTGCCAAGGGATTTGGGGCTTTGCTGGCCATAGACGGCACGCAGTCGGTAGGGGCATTGGATTTTGATATTGAGAAAATACGTCCTGATGCGTTGATATGCGTGGCTTATAAGTGGCTCATGGGGCCGTATTCGATGGGATTGGCGTATTTGGGGGAGTTTTTTGACGGGGGAGTACCGCTCGAAGAAACGTGGATGGCGCGCGAGGAAAGTGACCTTTTTTACAAGCTTACCGAATATCAACCTACGTACCGACCTAAGGCTTATCGCTACAACGTGGGCGAACATTCGCATTTTATTCAAATGCCGATGTTGGAGGTCGCTTTAAGAGAAAAATTGGAGTGGGGCACTGACAATATTCAAGCTTACTGTCAACAACTTTGGGAAGAACCCGTGAAACAGCTATCGGCTTTGGGCGTGAGTTTTGAGCCTGAATCAGAGCGAGCGCATCATTTGGTGGGGATACGCTTACCCGCAGGTACGGATGTCATCAAAGTACAGGATGCTTTGGCGGCTCGCCAAGTGATTGTGGCGGGGCGGGGACAAGGGATTAGGGTTTCTCCGCACTTGTACAATACCGACGAAGATATGAATGCCTTGGTAGAGGCTTTGACAGAGGTATTACGCTCTTAACGAGAAGTAGTATCTACGGCTATCGAATCGGTCTCATTAGTCACGTCAAAAGCTCGTATAATTTGTTTTTTCTTATTCCAAGGGGCGGTGGTGCGTCGTGCCATGTCGGTAGCGATAAGGGCTACAATAGCGACAAAAACAATACTGACAGTAATAAATATCTTGCGGTTGCGGTTCATTTTTAGGAGTGAGGAGTGAGGAGTGAGGAGTGAGAAGTGTAATACTCACTCCTCGCTCCTGATTTCTCACTCCTAATTTTTAAATTGTTTAGGGAAATCGTAACTGATGAGCTTACCAGTATGAGCCGATACAGCTTCCCATTCGAGGTTTTCAAATTCTACAGTCACTACGCCGCCTTTTGACATGGAGCCAATATCGGCGCCTGTGAGGTATTCGGCAAAATAGCTTACGTCGGGGTTATGCCCAAAAATCATTAAGTATTGGCAGGTTTCGGGGGAGGTATTGACGGCTGATAAATAGGCGCGGGGACCGCCGTCGTAAAGGTTGCGGGTGCTTCGTATGCCTTCTTTGGGGTAGCCCAATTGCTCCGACATGATTTGTGCAGTCTGAAATGCCCGTGCTGCCGAGCTACTCAGTAACAACTGAGGGGTAAGTCCTTTTTCGGCCAAAAATTTACCCATTCTTGCGGCATCCATGATACCAGAGGTAGTAAGCTCGCGGTCGAAATCCTTAAAAAAAGCCCCTCCCTCTTCGGCTTTGGCATGGCGAACGATATACAGATAGCGTTTCATTGATGAAATGTTTCGGCAAAAATAGGCTATCTTTGCCGACTCGCCAAGTGTCGTCCGCATGAAATTTTTGAACTATCTCACTGCATCACTGCTATTTATCGTTGTTTTTGTTTTTTATCGTTTCGTTCATCAGAATGCTGTCAACGTCCCCTATTTTGATGATTATGCCTATTTAGAATACATGCTTAAATTGATTCAAGCTCCCCATGCTTGGGAGTTTTTACGCGAGCTTGAATACAAACACAATGGGCACGGGGTGATTACTGCCAAATTGGTCTTTTGGGTAGATTATTGGCTGACAGGACAGGTGAATTACCGTACGCTGATTTTGACTGGCAGTGGGTTGGTGTTGGCGCTATTTGGGTATTTTTGGAAAGTATTGTCAGTAAATAAACTACCTCTATTTTTTCTTTTGCCAGTTGCCCTTTTCCTTTTTACCCCCGCTTATCACGAAAATATCTTTTGGGCGGCGGCCTTGTGGCAATATACCGCCTCTTTTGGCATTGGAATCGTGACTTACTATCTGTTGGCCAAACCCACGCGTGGAGCCTTTGTAGGGGCGATGATTGCTGGATTTTTTCTGACT
Organism: Runella sp.; assembly: GCA_044228585.1. Lineage (GTDB taxonomy): Bacteria > Bacteroidota > Bacteroidia > Cytophagales > Spirosomataceae > Runella. The sequence goes on from JBGAUP010000056.1 coordinate 10,051, forward strand.
TACACCAATGGAAATGGCCTATTTGGAATGTACATCGGTATATTGATTCCGTTGCTTCAAATGCGTTATCGAACGGCGGTTATTTGGTTGGTGGCGTGTATCGTTACTACTACCCTTTTTTATTGGTATTATCCTTTTGGATTTGGCTCGTTGGGGCAAGAAAAAAGCCTTAAAAACTCGCTACTTACCATCGTTTCATTTTTTGGGGCAAGTGCATCGTATTTGCGGGGGCGTTTGCCCGAGGTGGCGATTTTGGGGGGAACCATCACGCTCCTGTTGTTGGGGTTAACGATTGGGACAGGGTTGAGCTATCTACAAGGTTTGAAGCTTTGGCCCAAGAAATTTGCTTTCGTTGGGCGTCCTTTTCTGCTTGATTTTTTTACCAAAAACCAAGCAAATGTATCACTGTTTGCCTTATTGGCGTGGTTGTTGGTGACGGGACTGGGGGTGGCTACTGCCCGAGCAGGACAAGCCTTAGAAACACCTGCGCGGTACATGATTTACTCGGTAATGGCCGTAGTGGCTTTGTATGTCGCATTTTTGATGCTTTTACCCAAGCGTCTTCAATGGCTACTGGCAGTAGGAATGACTCTGTTGGGCAGTATCTTTAGTTTGGGGACTTACCTCTTTGCGGGGCCCGACGTTATCAACTTTCGTAACTCGCTCTTGGCCGATGCTTTTTCGCTTCAACAACACCGACGAGTGAGTGGCAAATTGGAAACAATGAGCAATTTACTTACCAAAAAATACTTCGATGAAGCTGTCGAAAAAGGCATGTACGTTTTTCCATCAACCCCCATTCCATCAAACCTATTAGCCGCTTTCGATGCTTCAAAAGTGATGAATATTCCATGGGCTTTCGAGGTAGATACTTTGCCCGCTTATGGCGGGATATTGATCAATAAAATCAGGAATGAACAACTGACCTTTGACCAAACTCAGTCAGAAAATGCGTTGTTTCTGCTCTTAAAAAACGACTCTACCACTTACCTAACGGCAGTACGACAAGCCCCCAATCGAGACAGGAAAGCATTTCTTCAAACAGGTCAGTTTTTTAAAGGCGGTTTTGAGGCTTGGGTTTTTCAAGACAACGTACCCGCGGGGAGGTATCATTTAGGCGTGTTGTTTTGTGAAGGAGACCGCCGTCGGGTGATTTATACACCCCAACAACTTACTATTCAGGATTTTCGGAAATAAGCCGCTAACTTTGCACACTTTTTCAATTTCAAGTCCAAACAATGTCTAAAATAGAACAAGAAATAGCCAAACGGCGCACTTTTGCCATTATTAGCCACCCTGATGCGGGAAAAACAACTTTGACCGAAAAACTGCTTCTTTTTGGAGGGGCGATTCAAACAGCGGGGGCGGTAAAATCCAATAAAATCAAAAAGACTGCGACCTCCGATTTCATGGAAATTGAAAAGCAACGGGGGATTTCGGTGGCGACGTCAGTAATGACTTTTGAGTATAACAATCTGCTTATCAATATCTTGGATACGCCAGGCCACAAAGATTTTGCCGAGGATACTTATCGTACCCTGACGGCGGTAGATTCGGTGATTCTGGTGATTGACTGCGTGAAAGGGGTGGAGGAACAAACCGAACGCCTCATGGAAGTGTGTCGGATGCGAGATACCCCCGTGATTATCTTTATCAATAAAATGGATAGGGAAGGCCAAAACCCCTTTGACTTGTTGGACGAATTGGAGCAAAAACTCAATTTGAAAGTACGTCCCCTCACGTGGCCTGTCAACGGTGGCGCCAACTTTAAGGGGGTTTATCACTTGTTGGAAAAACAAATGTACTTTTTCAAGGTCAACAAAACCAAGGTGGAAGATGAGGTGGCCTTATTGGAGTTAGATTCGGACGAATTAGACGAAAAAGTGGGCGAGCGGGATGCTAATCAACTACGCGAAGACGTAGAGCTGATAGAAGGTGTTTACGATGACTTTAAGCGGGAGGATTATTTGTCGGGTAAGGTAGCGCCCGTATTTTTTGGAAGTGCCGTTAACAACTTTGGAGTGCGTGAGTTATTGGAAGCTTTTTGCCAAATTTCACCTTTGCCCATTGCCCGCTCAACCAACGTACGAGTCGTAGAACCTTTGGAGAAAAAGTTTACGGGGTTTGTCTTTAAAATCCACGCCAACATTGACCCTCGTCACCGCGACCGTATTGCGTTTTTACGGGTATGTTCGGGAATATTTGAGCGAGGAAAATTCTATCATCACACGCGTTTGGACAAAGACGTTCGTTTCTCTAACCCTTACAGTTTTATGGCCTCGGCCAAAGAAGTGGTGGACGAAGGTTTTCCTGGGGATGTAATCGGGCTGTACGATACGGGTACTTTTAAGATTGGCGATACGCTCACCGAAGGAGAAAACTTGCAGTACGTGGGTATTCCGAGTTTTTCTCCCGAAATCTTCAAGGAATTAATCAACCTTGACCCCATGAAATCGAAACAGTTAGAGAAAGGCGTACAGCAGTTGACCGATGAGGGAGTAGCGCAGTTGTTTACGGTGCAGCCTGGAAACCGAAAAGTGGTAGGAACAGTGGGAGAACTTCAATTTGAAGTAATTCAATATCGGCTCGAACACGAGTATGGAGCCAAGTGCCGCTGGGTACCGATGAATACTTCGAGGGCTTGTTGGATTACGAGTGAAGACCCTAAAAAATTACAAGAATTTATTCGATTGAAAGGGACGCAAATAGGCTACGATAAAGACAACAATCCCGTTTTCTTGGCTGATTCGGAATGGATGCTTCGCATGAATCGCGATAATAATCCCGACATACAGTTTCACACAACTTCGGAATTTAAAGTAACGGCAGACTAAACAGAGGCGGGGCGAACCCCGCTTTTTTTATTTTGGTACATGGAGGGGTAAAATAAAAAGCTGCCCGAAATTATCGAACAGCTTTCCGACTATATCCACACCATTATTAGTTGTGCAAATATAGATAGAAAACAATTTATTCCAAAAAAAATCCTGTCTTTTTTTGTTTCAAACCACTTAGAAAAACTACTTAATAAACAGTTTTTTTTGCAGATTGGCGGGGTTTATATTGTTTAGATTGGCTAAAACTATGTCGGCTTTTGTCAAGATTTCTGGGTGCCCGATACCTACTGTTTTCATACCAGCTCTTTGGGCGGCTTCGATTCCAGCCACGGCGTCTTCAAAAACCACACATTCGGCGGTCGAAACGCCCAATTCTTCGGCTCCTTTCAGAAACACTTCGGGGTCTGGTTTACCTTTGGAGATTTTTGTGCCGTCAATGATGACATCAAAAGCATCTACAATGCCAATGTGTTCCAGAATAGGTTTGGCGTTTTTGCTGACTGACCCGAGGCCAATTTTGATGCCTGCCAATCGGGTTTTTTCTAAAAACTCCGTCACCCCTGGAAGGATGTCGGCAGGGGTCATTTGGTTGACGAGTTCTACGTACCACTGGTTTTTGAGGGTAGCGTAGGCTTCTTTCGTCGCTTCGTCGAGCCATACTCCTCCCTGTGCGAGGATGCGATCAAGCGATTCGGTGCGGCTTACTCCCTTGAGACTTTCATTAAATTCTTCTGAAATGTCAAATCCCAATTTTTCATTAGCCAGTCGTCTCCATGCTTGGTAGTGAAAATGGGCGGTATCTACAATGACTCCGTCGAGGTCAAAAAGGAATGCTTGCATTGCGCATCATAGGTTTGGTGAGCCACAAAAATACGCCAGAAAAACCAAAAAAGGGCGTTTAATGGGTATTTCGTTGTGAGGTACTTCATTGATTATCTCGTATCAAATAAGGGTTATAAACCGAAGAAAGTAAAAGAAATACGTCATTGGAAAATGATTTATAGGGCTGACCATACGCTTTTTCATCAAAAAAAACCAAATTGCATTCTCAAATTATATGGTGTAATGTTCAGCAAATCCACCTTTCACCTGAAGATTTTTCTTGTTGCTGTATTCTTTTGCTTTGGTTTTCCTCAAAATACTTGGGCACAACTGACGATAACTTTTCCCTTTGATGGAGCTGTTTTTCAGCGTAATACTTCCAATGTAGCCACCTTGAATATCGGGGGGAGCTACACGGGAGCAGTAGATAAGATTGAAGCGAGGTTGGTTGCTATTAGTGGTGGTAATAGCTTAGATTGGACTCCTATTCATATTAATCCGTCGGGTGGGACGTACATGGGGAGCTTATTCAACGTGACAGGTGGATGGTACACGCTCGAAGTTCGCTCTATTTTGTTTAATAATGTGGCTCAAATTATATCGCTTGCGCGGGTAGGGGTAGGAGAGGTATTTATTATTTCGGGACAATCCAACGTACAAGGGGTAGAGAATCATGGCCATAAAGCCTCTACTGACAGCCAACAAAGGGTAAAATATATAAGCTGGCAATTGCCCTGTCCCAACGTAGTTTGTCAGAATGTAGATCCGCCTTTTCCTCAGTTTTCTACGATTAATAGTGCAGCGGCGGGGGTTACGCTCTCTCCCTCTGGTATCTCGTCTTGGGCATGGGGTGAACTGGGGGATGCCCTCATTGCGAGATATAACGTGCCTGTTTTGTTTTTAAATGCTGCCGCAGGTGGTTCTACCATCGGGAATTGGAGCAGAAGTGCCGATGGCTTGCCTTCCAATAATATATACATAGGTGCTCAATTTGGCAACAACTCCAATTTTCCTTATGCTTTTCTAAAGAAAGCCCTTAATTTTTACGGAGCCATGTTTGGAGTTCGGGCTATATTGTGGCATCAGGGGGAGTCTGATACCTCCAAAAATACCAACATGGATCCCAATGATAATACAACTGCTGCCGAATACCGGGATAGTTTACAGCACGTCATCAACCGTTCGAGAAATCACTCAAACAAACCACAGCTCCCGTGGGTGGTGGCGAGGGGTTCTTACTTTGGGGTTACAAACAACGAAGTCATAGACGGACAAAACCAAACCATCAATACTGCTAATAAAATCTTTATAGGACCTAATACCGATAATATCCAGATTCCTCGTCCCGATGGTGTACACCTTGAAAATGTGACAGGAGGTGTGCAAGGCATCTCTCAATTGGCGGCAGGATGGAATAGCTTTTTGGATAATTCTTTTTTTGACAACGCCTCCCCTTACAGTGCCATAGCTCCTCCCGCTGTTACGCTTAATTGCTCGGGAGGAACTTATTCTATTTCGGCTCCCAATGGCTACCAGTATTTTTGGGTAAATGGAAATAGCGACATTTCAGCAACATTTTCTAATAATCAAACCATTTCTCCAGGGCCAGGCACGTACCGAGTCTATTTGAAAGATGCTTTTGGCAATACGATTGTTTCTCCTTCGGTGACAGTACCGAGTTCCCTTCCTCAGCCCCCTTTTTTGTCGGCAAGTGCTTCGTCGGTGGGGGTTGGACAGCCCGTGACATTGTATGCCCAAGGATGTATAGGTACGGTATCGTGGTCGGTAGGTCAGCTTGGCAACAGTATTATCCAAAACCCTTCTCAAACAACTACTTATGCTGCCTCTTGTAGTATTGGAGGGTGCAGTTCTATTGCCAGCTCTATTCAGATAGTGGCTTGCCCAACTAATGTAACGCTAACCTCTCCGTATGCTTCTGGAACAATTATTGGCGTAAAAGCGTCTAATGCAATTATTGGCGTAAACGTGATTCAGGCAGGATCTAACATTGTCTATGATGCCAAGAATTCTGTTACTCTTCAGCCTGGGTTTGTCGCTGAAAAAAACAGTACTTTTACGGCGGTTGCGGGGGTAGGTTGTGCCAATTAATACAGAAACCTTTCATTTCTTGAACTCCTTTATTGTTTGCTTATGATACTTCTGTTGTTCATTTTGGTCGGTATTTTTTTTCTGGCATTTTTATTATACCAGTACCTTGTCCGAAAAATCAGGTTTCATCGCCCCAAAAACTTCCCCCAAAAGGGAAGCCTACCCAATCCGAATGCTAAAGACAAACGGATGGTTACTTGCGTAGGCGATAGTATTACGCACGGAAACGTAAGCACCAACTACGTGGATATGCTGGAGCGTTGGGTAGGTGAAGGGTATTTTTTCTACAATGCAGGGGTCAATTCGGACTTAACTTTTACCGTTTTGGAGCGTTTGGACGATGTGGTGGCTACCCAGCCCGATTTTGTTACGCTGCTCATTGGCACCAATGACATTAATGCAACCATCAGTAAAGCGTCTTTGCGGAGTTACTATCAGTTTAAAAAAATTGCTCCGTCCATTCTTCCCAATTTTGAAAGTTATCAAAAAAACTACCTCGAAATTGTCCGCCGATTGAAGGCCGAGACCAAGGCAAAAATTGCCCTACTTTCTTTGCCTATAATGGGAGAAAACCTACAAAATGAAGCCAACCAAAAAGCAGACCGCTACAGTGAATTTATTAAGACGTTGGCTGAGAAAGAGGGATTGGCTTATTTGCCCGTGCGCGAACGAATGAAAGCGTTTTTGCAGCATCATCCTAAAAAGCTAAAGTATGAATACGAAGATACGCTAAAATTGGTGTATCTGAGCGTTATCAAACATGAACTTTTGGGGCAGAATTGGGATAAAATAGCCTTGTCGCACGGCATGGATTTGACCCAAGATAATCTTCATTTCAATACGCGTGGGGCAGCGATGATTGCGTCGCTGGTGGAAAAATGGTTAGAAGAAACGCAAAATTAGGTAACAACGATGCAAAATAAGTTAAAACAGGTTTGTATTATTGGAGCGGGTTCGTCGGGGATAACAGCAGCTAAAACACTCAAAGACAATGGAATTACTTACGATTGTTTTGAAAAAGGCTCGGATATTGGGGGGAATTGGCGGTACAACAACGACAATGGGCTATCGTCGGCGTATCGGTCGCTGCACATCAATACCAACCGCGACGTAATGGCCTTTAGTGACTATCCGCTCACGCGCGATTTGCCCATGTTTCCGCATCATAGTCACATTATTAGGTATTTTGAAGAATACGTTGACCATTTTGGCTTACGGCGAAGTATTACTTTCAATACGGCAGTTTTGGACGTGACTCGAAACGAGGATGGGACTTATAAAGTGACGACCGAACGAGGTAGTAAAAATTATCAGTACGTAATCGTTGCCAATGGTCACCACTGGAATCCGCGTTATCCTGAGCCGCCGTTCAGCGGAGAATTCACGGGCGAAACCTTGCACGTCCATGATTATCGTATTCCTGAACAGCTCATGTACAAAAATATCCTGATTGTGGGCATTGGCAATTCGGCAGTGGATATTGCCTGCGAGGCGGCCAAACTCCATTCGGGGCGGGTGACGATTTCGAGCCGAAGTGGGGCATATATTGTCCCCAATTGGTTTATGAGCATGCCATTTGATAATTTGGCCAATCCGCTTACTGCCAAGCTCCCTTTAAGTTTGCAACGTTGGCTACTGAAAGTTTCCCTTTTTTTGGCACGGGGAGCGCAGAAAGATTACGGTGTTCCAGAACCTAAACGCCCCCCTTTGCAAGAGCATCCGACGGTTTCGCAAGAGCTATTGAACCTGAGTGGCCGTGGCTTGATTGATTTCAAACCCAATATCAAGGAGTTTAGAGGAAAAGAAGTGATTTTTGAAGATGGCTCAAGCGAAACCTACGATCTGATTATCTATGCCACGGGTTACAAAGTGACATTTCCATTTTTGAAAGACAAAACTTTTGATGTAGGAGCGACAAACGACTTACGGCTTTATAAAAAAGTAATTCACCCCGATTGGCCTAATTTGTTTTTCTTGGCTTTGGTACAGCCTTTGGGGGCTATTATGCCGCTGGCCGAAGTGCAAGCCAAATGGATTGCAAAATTGATAAAGGGACAATCCCAACTACCCGATTTGGGAGAAATGAAGCGTGATATTGAGCGTGACAAGCAAGCAATGACAAAACGTTATAACACCTCACCGCGTCATACGTTGCAGGTTGATTTTTTCCCTTACAAAGAAAGTATCGAAAAAGAAATGCGGCGATAGCTACTAACCTATCACTGCCGATTCGCAAACATAGGTGGGAATGATTCCTGTACTACGAATACGAATTTCCGCATCTTCGGCAGGGATGTTTCCTGTGAGTACCAGTACCGTGTCAAGACCGAATTTATTTCCCCCTGCAATGTCGGTACGGAGCGTATCGCCAATCATCACAATGTCTTTTTTACCAATGCTTGGATTTTGGGCAATGACGCGCTCGTAAGCAAACATAAACATCTGAGCATCGGGTTTACCAAAACGAATAAACTGTTTGCCAACGACATTTTCGAGCATATCGGCTACCCCACCAATCGCAATAGCTACTTCGGTTTTAGAAGTGGGGTAGGTGATGTCGGTATTGGCTACGATGACGGGAATGTTTCTACGCCGGAGCAAATTGATGGCTTTGTTGAGGTCGTTGTTCCAGTCAAAACCCTCATCGTCCAACATGACCAAGGCCGTGATGTCGGTCATGTTAGACGAGGTTAAGTCTTTAATGGAGAGGGTTTTAAGGTCGGCGGTTTCGATGTAATGTGCCGAGTCTTCAGTGCCCAGATAGGCTACCGTACCATGATTTACTTTGAGCTCCAAATATTCTCTTGCCAACATTCCCGACGAAATAATGTTGTCGGGAGTAATGTCCATCAATCCCATGCGCCAATACGATTCGGCAAGCTGCTGTGGGCTACGAGAGGCGTCGTTGGTGAGGATATAAAACTGCTTTTGTTGTTCCTGTAAGTACGTGAAGGTGTCATTAATGTTGGGAATCAGCCCCTGAGAGTTTTTGATAACCCCGAAGGCATCGAAAAAAAACACTTGGTAACGCTGGGCAACTTCGGCAAAGGATTCAATAGCAAGCATTTTGTTAATTAAGGTTGGGTTAATAAGCTGAATAGTGGCGGCCGAGGAAGTTTTTTTCTCACAGATTTTCACATAACTAAAATCGACAGATACTCACGGATATTCTGTGATTAATCTGTGCTAAAAATCTATACCCATCTGTGAGAAATAAGTTTCATTCCAAGTCTTTTTGTAACAAGCCAAGCCTTTCTAAAATAGGCTCTACCGTAAAATTTTTGATAGACGGAAAATAAGTTTCGTAGGCTTCGTGTTGGAGTTTGGTGGCGTAGGTTCGGTGAAAAAAATACCGTCCGTATTTAATAACATAGTTTAGGATAAAGAAACGGTACGCTTCGGGAAAAAAACGCACTTCACGCTCAGTAAGGGGGTAAATTTTGTGGTATTCTTCCAAAAACCATCCAAATCGCTCTTCGGCCATGGGTTCAATCAAATACGAAAACACGGTACGGTCGCCCGCATCGGAACAAACACGGCTGAAAAAGTAAAAATCCATGACGCGGTAACTGATACGAAACCAGTCGTAATCCCAGCGTGAAAACAACTCCAACTTTTCATTGACCGAAAAATTTCCAATGTTCCAGTCCAGAAATACGGGCATCGTCTCTACCGCACCTGCTACCATTTTTTTACGGTTTTCTAAGAAAATATTGCACTGTTCTCGAAGAGCCTCAATGTTCATTCGGTGTTCATAGCGTCCTGTTTCGGTATCCAACAAATCCAGCAGGTCTTGAATGTCAGAACGCAACGTTTTAGAAGACTTGGGCATCACCGTACTTACACTGGCACTGGATTTGTGAAACTTGGAATTTTTTTTTCATAATTTACGATTATGATGTTATTCCAAACGGCGCGTATGTTTATCCGCTACCCGAATAGGGTTATAAAAAACGACCCAAACGTCTATTTCTTCGAATTGATGACGATAGACGAACACTTGGTTGTTTTTTACCAACGACTTCGCCAACACATTCTCAAAAGGGTAGAGAAGGTTGTTGGCCAGTGTGTGAATCAGGCGATGGTCTTCTTTGAAATGCTCAAATTTTCCGAAATAGGATAGTTTGGCAATGACCCGGTCGCCGCCTTCGAGCGTTATTCTAAAAACGTGATTGGTAGAAACTCGGGCACTGATGTCTTCAATTTGTTCAATGGGCCGGGTGGAGTCAAAATCCGCCCAGGCAAATCTGATGATGGAAGGATAATCTACAAAACGCATAATTTTTATTTGATTCAGGTGATAATCTCTGCTGCCAATCCCTTCAAATCCAATCCGCCGAATGTTCCTGAACTCATCATCAATAGGTTTTTATTTTCCCATTTTTTAGACAATAAAAACTGTTTAAGTGCTTCTTGGTCAGTGAATACGTGCAAGCTGTCACGGTCAAAAGCTGCTTTCACGTCGGAAGGTTCAATCGGGTCAAGTCGCTTGTGAGCCAGCGTGTGAGGATTATAATAAGCGACGGCCACATCGGCGGCATCCAATTTATGGGCGTATTGACCCAAGAAATTTTTGTTTAAGCTGCTAAAGGTGTGCAATTCTACGCAAGCTACTAATTTTCGTTTAGGAAACTGGGATTTAGCGGCTTTGGTGGTGGCTTCTACTTTGGAAGGAGCGTGAGCAAAATCTTTGAAAACTGCACTGTTGCTGTTTTTTGCCAAAGTTTCCATGCGATTGGCCGCCCCCTTAAAAGTTTGAATTGCTTTATAAAACTGCTCTTGAGTCAGTCCAAGCTCTTCACAAACGGCCAACGCCCCGCTGATATTTTTCATGTTATGTTCACCAAATACCAACAAAGGCACATCACCGTAGGTTTGGGTGGTTAGGAAAGTCTGCCCATTCACAATTTTATGAGGGTGGGCTTCGTAGGGTAGGGGACGCACGTCGGTACGTTCGTTTTTGCCGATGACATCGAGCATGTCATCCGTTTCGTCAAAAATCAGGACTCCTGATTTGGGAAGGGAGTTGGCTAATTTTTCAAACTGATTTACGTAGCTTTCCCAAGTGGGAAAAACGTTGAAATGGTCCCAAGCAATGCCACTAATGAGTGCGATATGAGGGTGATAATGCAAAAACTTAGGCGATAAGTCGGTAGGAGAAGCGGGGTATTCGTCTCCTTCTACGACAATGGTTGGGGCATCTTCAGAAAGTTTGACCATCGTTTCAAAACCTTCTAACTGAGCTCCCACCAAGTAATCAAACTTGCGATTGTTGACGCGCAAAGTGTGGAGTATCATGGAAGTGATGGTTGTTTTGCCATGACTACCCGCGATTACCACGCGCTGTTTATTAAGACTTTGTTGGTAGATATATTCGGGATAAGAGTAAATGGGGAGTCCTAATTCCTGCGCTTTGATAAGTTCGGGGTTATCTTTGCGCGCGTGCATTCCCAAAATGACGGCATCAAGTCCTGTGTGAATTTTTTCGGGAAACCACCCGATTTTGGCTGGAAGTAAGCCCAGATTGTGAAGTCGTGTATGGGCGGGGTCGTAGATTTCGTCGTCTGAACCCGTGATTTGATAGCCTTGGCGGTGCAAAGCAATGGCTAAATTGTGCATTACGCTCCCGCCGATGGCGATAAAGTGAACTTTTTGACTCATTTTGAAGGGCGAATAATTAAGTTTGCAAAAATAACTGTAAAGTCTAAACTTCAAACACTAAATTACCGCTTCGGCGGTTCAAAAAGTGCCCCTACTACTTAGCATAGATACTTCCACGCGAGGCTGCTCGGTCGCTTTGCACCAAGATGGTCAATTGTTAGCAAGTTATAGCCTCCTGGCCGACAAATCGTCTTCGGGTATGCTCACTACGCTCATTCAAAATGCCGTCGAACAGACTGGTTTTCAACTTTCTCATATTGACGCTTTTGCCGTGGCAAAAGGTCCAGGATCTTACACGGGTCTTCGTATCGCTGTTTCTACGGCCAAAGGACTTTGTTTTTCCCTGGATAAGCCGCTCATTGCCGTCAACACGTTGGAGGCGATGGCGTTGCAAGTAAAAGACTTCTTTCTGCCCAAATACTTGTTTTGCCCGTTATTAGATGCCCGTCGTATGGAGGTGTATTGTGCTGTTTTTGATACAAATCTGAACTACGTGACACCCACGCAAGCCAAAGTTATTGACAGTGAGTCGTTTAATGATTTACTCTCCGAGCACCCCATTGTTTTCTTTGGCGATGGTGCTGCAAAATGTGAAACAGTTTTAGGAAGTAACTCTAACGCTTATTTCTTAAAAGACCTCTCTATCCTTCGGCTCAAACCGTAGGAGAATTAGCTGCTAAAAGCTTGTTTGATAGGCAACAGTTTGAAGAGGTAGCGACTTTTGAACCTTACTATCTGAAAGACTTTATGACTACCGTTCCGAAGAAAAAGTAGGGTAGAAATCCAAAGTAATATTTCCAAGACCACATCGTTAGTGATGTAAAAATTGTACTCCTGTATTTTATATGAAAAAAACGATTGCCTACCTCTTTTGTATTTCTGTGCTAATGGCTTGCTCCAAAAAGGATGACCCCATGCCCAAAGGAATAGATGCGGTTTTTGTAGGAAGTAGCGACAACAAACTTTACGCAATCAATGCCAAAACAGGCGCGAAACTCTGGGATTTTAGTGCCAAAGGAGCCATTCATTCTTCACCTACCTTGGCGATTGGTTTAGTGATAGTGGGAAGTTTGGATCAAAATGTCTATGCGCTTGATATTAAGACAGGTATGAAAGTATGGGAGTTTCCGATGGAAATGGGAATTTCTTCCGCGCCCTTGGTTGTCAATGGAATTGTGTATGTGGGTATGGGAAATACGGCCAATTTTACGAGCAAACTCTACGCATTGGATGTGGTGACGGGGGCAAAAAAATGGGAATTTGAGGCCGATGGGCAGAGTGTGTCGTCGCCTACGGTGGTCAATGGAAAAGTGTATGTGGGAGGGTTTACGAATGTATATGCCTTGGATGCCAAAAAAGGAACAAAACTGTGGGAATTTGTCACAGGGGCAGGAGTGGACTCTTCGCCCGCGGTAGTGGGAGGAACGGTCTATGTAGGGAGTAATGATTATAAACTCTACGCCTTGGATGCCGAAACGGGTACACAAAAGTGGGGAGTTATCACTGGGGGCGAGGTGACTTCCTCGCCAACTATTGCCGATGGAAGTGTTTTTGTGGGGAGTTTTGACCGTAAACTCTACGCTATTGATGGGCAAACGGGAAAACTTCTTTGGGAGTCAAAAACGGATGGTCCAGTGTTATCATCGCCGACAGTATCAAATGGAGTCGTCTATGTGGCGAGTAACGACCATAAACTCTACGCTTATGATGCAAAAACGGGTGCAAAAAAATGGGAGTCGTGGGCAACCAACCGTATTCAAGCTTCGCCTACGGTGACCGATAGCGTGGCCTATATTGGAAGTCTGGATGGTAAAATATATGCCATAGATGTACAGACAGGCAACAAAAAATGGACGTTTCAGACGGGGGGAAGCATTTATTCTTCTCCTTCGGTGCTCAATAGTGTCGCCCAAATTTTCTATCCCGGCGTAAGTGGCATACAGCAATAGCAAATTTGGGGTAAAAGGTGAACTTTTCTGAGTAGCGTTGGTGTTATACCAGAACCAATACCAAAAAGGGGTCGCCCTGGTTTTGACAGCGAGTTGAAGCAATACGTATAAGCACGTCGGGACGTGAGCGCGAGTCCTGTTAAAAACACGCTTAAAACAATAGCTGGCGAATATAGCTACGCTATGGCTGCCTAATCCGGAGTGATTAAGCTTTAGCCATCGTTCCTCCAACCTCCGCCTTGCTGGTTGGGTCAAGGAGCGTCGAAACGCGAGGCTGGCCGCGATAACGTTGCTAACACGCGGTAAGAAACAGCAAATAAGGCATTGGCTTAGGTCTGTTTTGAACCTTACCGAAGCTCGAAAATCAAATCAAAACTAAGCGTGTAGAAGGCGTACGGTTTCCTTGTTCTGGACGCGGGTTCGACTCCCGCCGACTCCACAAATTCAATAAAAAACCCTCAAATTTCATCAATTTGAGGGTTTTTTATTGAAAAGTTACGCCTTTGGGGGGCTTGTTCATCCTCGGTGTAACCATCCAATTTTAATGAGGTTACTTTTCATTGGTAGGCTTTGACGGCTTGCTTACAGCTCCCTGCAATAACTTTTCTATGATTACTGCGATATGTTCGGGCTTATTTCTCATTTCTTTGATGAATTGATAAAATTGCCGTCTCGGTAATGCTCAATGGTAAACCTGCTTTTACTTTAGCTTCAAGCCTTTGCTTTTCGGTTAGTGCCGTTGCTTGTCCATTGTCTGAAGTATCGGTATTTTTGCCGTTACCTGCGGGGGTCGGTGGTAGCCCCCCTACCTTGCCAATAATTAATTCTAACAGGTCT
>JBGAUP010000451.1:0-2906 GCA_044228585.1 Runella sp.
CAAATAAACGAATAGGCAGGGAGTGAGTGATTTTTCCCAGTATAGCTGCCAAAACTAAGACCCCAAGCCACAAGAAAAAATTGGCCCATTCGATGCGAACAGGTTTTTTTTTCATTTTCTGAAGGCGTTGGTACTGAAACGAAGTTACTACCCCACCCAATGCTACCACAAGAGGAGTCATGTAAGGAGATGGAAAAAAATAAGCTATGATTGTCGAAATACCCAAGATAGACCAATGAATTTTATTGGTAATGACTTTTGAACCAATGGTAAAACCTCCGTAAGTCAAGAAACCAATGGCCATTGGCTCCACAAATCGCATAAAGGATAGGGAGATGTGGTGCTGTTCGAGATAAGAAATGCCCAAGGCTGCCAGCGTCATTACCAAAACAGCAGGCAACGACCATACCAATACGGTCAAGTAGGCCAAGTTAGGCCCACCGATTTTAAAACCCAGTGCAGTGATTGTTTGCGTGGAGGTGGGCCCAGGAAGTATTTGACAAAGAGCTTGTAATTCAAGTAGTTCTGATTCTGTAAGGTAGCGGCGTTTGTGTACAAAACGCTCAAGAAACATGACTAAATGTACTTGCGGTCCCCCAAAACACGTCAAAGCTAAAATCAGCACATCTCGTAAAAAGATGAGATAACGAATCCGTCTGACGGGAGGGTGTAAGAGTGATTCCGACAAGTTAAATAAGGTTTTTCTACCTATCTCAATGGGTAGAGGTTAAGCTTTTTTCAAACCCAATTCAATTAAACGTTCATTTAAAAATTCACCAGCGGTCATGTTTACGTATAACTTAGGATGATTGGAATCTACGCAACTTTCTAAACAGGTTAAATCCATTTCAGAACGTGGGTGCATGAAAAAGGGAATAGAATAACGAGAGGTATTCATTTTTTCACGGGGAGGATTTACCACTTGATGAATGGTAGATTTGAGTTTATGGTTGGTGAGGCGATCAAGCATATCGCCTACGTTGATAATAATTTGGTCGGGTGAGGGGGTAATAGAAATCCATTTTCCGTCGCGTCGAAGTACTTCCAGACCTTCGGCACTTGCTCCCATTAAAAGCGTAATGAGGTTAATATCACCATGAGCCGCCGCTCTTACTGCTCCTTCTGGCACCGTATTAGGGTCAAGCGGAAAGTAGTGTAAAGCCCGTAAAATGCTATCTCCATTGTGTACTTTATCTTCAAAATAGTTTTCGTCTAAGCCTAAATAAAGCGCAATGGCACGAAGCAGTGTCTTTCCTGTGTTTTCGAAGGTTTTAAAAACTAAAGTAGTGTATTTTTCAAATTCAGGAATTTCTTCTGGAAAAATATTGTGGGGCATTTCGCCTTCGGGTTCGGGTTGGCCGACGTGATAGAATTCCTTCAAATCGGCTACTTTAAACCCTTTGGCCTTTTCGCGGCCTTTACCAATATATCCGCGTTGTCCGTTGAGTTCGAGAAATTCGTATTTCTGCTTTATTTCATCAGGCTGTTTGAAAAACGCTTGTACGGTTTCATACAACTTGGTACGAAGGTCTTCCGTGAGTCCGTGATTGATGATAGTGACAAATCCAATATTGTTGAAAGCTGTGCCTAAATCTTGAACAAATTTAGCTTTACGCTCAGGAGTTCCCGACGTAAAATCGGATAAATCTAAAGATGGTATCTCATCTAAAAGCGCGATTTCTGACATGACGGTTCGATGGTTATTGATGAAATAGTGTTTTGCTATTCATAGCCAATAGCAATTTTTCTCAAAATAAATTGAGAAATCATAATACACATACAAAGTTTGAAAAAACAATCGGTTTATTCAAACATCAAATAAAGTGTGATAGTGTGAGAGGTAAGTCGGCGGATGCCCCCGCTGGCATTATTGGTATCGTTGGAGCGAAATAGATTGACAATCCCGTGAGAAAAACGGATTTCGGGAGAAAATTTGGTGTAGGCCAGAAACTGCTCTAAGCCAAAGCCATAGTCAATAGTTAAATCTGAATTTTTGGTATTGAGAAAATCGGAGCCTTGACGTAACCGCTTGCGGACGTTGGTCTCAAAACCGAACGTCATGCCACCAAGCATGTACATACGGGTATTCATGCGACGTTGAGATTTGTATTTGAACAAAAGAGGGATTTCAATCCAAGTAGCCTCCCGTAGTTCACGGCGGGTAGTACCCCTTGCAAATTCGTACTCAACTACACGGTCGTAAAGAGACACAGAGGGCGTGGTACGGATGTCCCAACGCTCATTGAGATAACCATTTACCACAAATCCCATTCTAAAGCCTAAGGTTGTTGGGGCCGTGATACGGCTGGTTGTATCTTGATTGACGAAATTGTTGCTGTGTACAATGTGAAAACGGGTAATCGGTAACGCAAACAGAAAACCATAATGGATGGGCTTGTCGTCGTAATACTCTAAGTGCTTTCGGTAGTAGCTGGAAGTTTGGGAATGAGCCGTCTTTGTTAGGCCACAGCCGATGAGTATTAATCCCAAAATTACTTTTTGCCAATGTAAATGGAACAGATTCCGAATGTGAGTGGTATGCATTTTGTATTTTTAAAACCCGCCTGTTCGTAAACTTTCAAAAAATCTTTCCCGTCTGGAAAAGCTTGTACCGACTCAGGCAAATAAGTATAAGCTGATGCGTCTTTCGATACAACTCGTCCGATGACTGGTAAAATGTAACGAAAGTAAAAGTTGTATAATTGTTTGAAAGGGAAAGTTTTCGGTTTTGAAAACTCCAAAACAACGCAAGTTCCGCCTGGTTTGGTCACGCGGCACATTTCGGTAAGGCCCGCTAATAGGTTTTCAAAGTTACGGACTCCGAAAGAAGCAATGACTGCATCGAACGAATTGGTTTCGAGCATGAGGTTGGTCGAGTCGCCACTGCGAAGTTCAATCACGTTTTC
>JBGAUP010000057.1:0-24914 GCA_044228585.1 Runella sp.
TGGAAATCTTGGAATTCTGGATGATGGACCCTTTCAAAGAAGGTCCTAATGGGGTCGTAAAAGATGGATATTTCAACCGCAACAACAGTACGGGGGGCAAGTTGTACTTCAATTTAGGTGAAATTTCGGAGGACGTAGTGAAGAATGGTCGCTACGATTTCGAAAACGGTTTGCCTCTCGGAGAAAAAACACCTACACCCACGGCCACTCAGCCTACCGCTACCGTAGCTCAGACCCCTTGGGGATACAGCACACGGCAGCAGTACATCATCAATGCCTTTACCAACGAACCAGGGGCCCGTCCTAAACAAGACATTGGTTTAGACGGTCTGAATAATGCAGAAGAACGAGAGTTTTTTAAAGATTATCTTCAAAAGTTGCCTCCAAACTTGAAGACCGAGGCAAGAAACCAAATTTTGGCCGACCCTTCGGGCGATGACTTTGAGTTTTATTTTAGTGCTAAGGCTGACAGCGCCAATAAAAAAATTGTAGAGCGCTATAAAAGCTACATGGGAACAGAAAACAATACCCCAGAGTTTGAGCGTAGCAATGACATCACGGCAGCAGCCACCAACTTGCCCGATGCCGAAGACTTGAACACCGACAATACCATCAACGACCAAGAGGCGTACTATGAATATGAGGTAGATCTCAAGCCTGGACAATTAGACGTGGGAAAACCTTACATCGTAGATAAGGTAACGGCCTCTAACGGTGCGGGTGATAATGTCAACTGGTATTTGTTCCGAATTCCTGTTCGTGAGTTTACGAAGAAAGTAGGGAACATCAACGGTTTTAAATCTATTCGCTTTGTGCGGATGTATATGACCGATTGGGAACAACCTGTGGTTTTGCGTTTTGCGCAGTTGCAGATGGTAGCTACCCAATACCGTAAATATACGGGTGACCTCAATGCGCGTGGTCTGCAAGAAGTACCAGAACCGTATGACGCACAGTTTAAGATTGCTACGGTGAGTGTCGAAGAAAACAGTGCAAAAACAGTAAGCGGAGGCCGTAGGAATATTTACGCAGTGCCACCCGGCTGGCAGCGAGATGTGGACTTTACCACTCCTAATCAACGACCGCTCAATGAGCAGTCTATGAGCCTGTGTGTCACCAACCTCCGCGATGGAGATTCACGGGCAGCGTTTAAAAATGTAACGAGCCAAAACTTACTTTTCCGTGAGCGTTTGAGGATGTTTGTTCACATGCAAAACGACCAAGACGAAGATGGCCAAGTATCAGCTTTTATGCGTTTAGGAACGGACGTATCGGAGCATTTCTATGAAGTTGAAATAACGCAATTGCGTGCCACCCGCCCCAATATTGACACACCCGAAGAGGTTTGGCCCCAACAAAATGAGATTGATATCGAAATGAAATGGCTCATTGAAGCAAAACAAGAACGTGATATTCAGCCGAATGCTTCATTGACCACTCCTTACACAATCACCAAGACGGATGCTTTGGGAAGAGTCTATCGCATTACGGTGGTAGGCCGCCCTGATTTGAGCAACGTGATGGTCATTATGATTGGGATGAGAAACCCGCGCTCGGCTGACCAACAAGCAAAAAGCTTTTGTCTTTGGGTGAATGAGTTGCACGTACAGGGTTTTGATAATCAATCGGGAACGGCGGCTATTGCCCGTGCCGACATTAAGTTGGCCGATTTCGCAACGGTTCAATTAGCGGGTAAATGGACAACTTTTGGTTTTGGAGGCGTGCAACAAAAACTTGCCGACCGTTCTCGGGATAATTCAACGGAATTTAGTGTTTCATCTGCCATTGCTTTGGATAAGTTACTGCCCGAAAAATGGGGCTTTAGAATCCCTTTGTACGTTAACTACGATTTGCGTGAGGTAAAACCCAATTTTAACCCCTACGACCCCGATACGCCTTTGGCAACGTCGCTGGCTAATTATGCCGAAAATGATCCTCGACGAGCGCAACTCGAAAACTCTGCGATTGAAAAAGCGGAACGACGCGGGTTTAATTTCTCTAACGTCCGAAAAACAAAAACCAATCCTAACGCAAGGCGTAATTTCTGGGACTTTGAAAACTTTGCCTTTACGTATGCCTTCAATGAGCAGACGCGTCGCAATAGCACGACGGCTGATTATACCCAACGCCAATACCGAGGCGGAATCGTGTATCAGTATGGATTCCCACAACGTTCGTGGGCACCGTTCCAAACCGTAAAGAGTTTAGAACGCCCTTATTTGGAACTGCTCAAAGATTTCAACCTTTCGTTGCTACCCACTCAAATAGCCGTTCGATTTGACGCTGACCGAAACTTTGTTCGGACGCTTTATCGTAGTGCCGATTTGACGGATGCGGGGCAAGCCCCTCTCTACGAAAAGTACTTTCTGTTCAATCGTGCTTACGACCTTTCTTGGAACTTAACCAAGAGTGTGGTCTTGACATACAGTGCTTTTGCCAATGCCGTAGTGGATGAACCCACGGGTGACATCAATACCGAAGCCAAGCAAGATTCTATCTGGCGCAACTTCCGTAATTTTGGTCGGATGAAAAACTTTGACCAGAAAGTACGTCTTACCTATCGTCTTCCGTTGGATAGAATTCCTTTGTTGGACTGGATGACGGCTGATTATAGCCACAATATCAATTATCAATACCAAGCCAACTCCTTAGGCATCAGTGATACATTGGGGGTGGTTTTTGGAAACGTAGCGCGTAACAGTCTCGAACGTAGTATCCGTGGGAAAGTAGATTTTGTCAAGCTTTACAACAAACTACGCTACTTGCGCTTTGCTAACAACCCTTCACCTGTCCGTAAGAATTTTGCGCGTAGCCCTGGCGATGATGAAGAAATCAGCCGTGAGCCAAGCCGATTGCTCAAGAACATTACCCGTTTGGTGATGACGGTTCGGGGGATAGATGTGGACTATTCGCGTCAGGAAACAACAACATTGCCTGGCTTTTTGCCTTCTAACCCCAAAGCCTTTGGGTTGGATGCCATCAATGCGCCAGGGCTGCCGTTTATTTTTGGGAGTCAAGACCGTACCATTCATTATCGTGCTGCCGAAAACGGTTGGCTGACTCAGAGTACGATGCTTAACTTGCCATTCATGCAAACGCTCAACCGAACGTTTCGAATGAATGCCCGTTTAGAGCCATTCAAAGACTTTAGGGTTCAAATAGAAGCTCGCCTTACTCGCGGTGACGAATACCGAGAGTTTTATCGTCCTTCTACGCCTGGCGGGCCGTATGAAGTCCAAAGCCCGATTCGGAATGGTAATTTCCAGATGTCGTTTATGTCGTTTAAAACGGCTTTTGCTAAAATTAATAAGGATAATAGTTCACCGATTTTTGATGAGTTTAAGGCCAATCGTCAAATTGTGCTTGACCGATTGATGGCTACTCAGCGTGATCGTCCTGATTACAAAGGAGGGGAGTACAATGTAAATTCGCAGGATGTGCTGATAGCAGCGTTTTTTGCGGCTTACAATGGCAAAGACCCACGAGAAGTGCGCCTCAATCCATTCTTAGGTTTTCCACTTCCCAACTGGCGCGTAGATTATAACGGATTGGCGCAATTGGCTCCTTTCAAGAAGATTTTTAGTTCGTTTACACTCGAACATAGCTATCAATCCACTTATAGCGTTGGTAATTTTACGTCGTCGTTGGACTATGCGGCGATGTACGTCAATTTAGCTGTGAAAAATTACCCAATGGCTATTTTCCCTAATGAAGATGGACAGTTTGTTCCTGTGTTTGTGATGAGTACCATTTCGATGTCGGAGAAATTTGCTCCGCTGATTGGGGTTCGAGCGCGTACCCAAAACAAAATGGATTTGCGTTTGACTTACAACCAAGACCGCAATATTTCGCTCAATTTGGCCAATTCACAAATAGCAGAACTTTTCAACCGCGATATTACGGCTACCATTGGTTTCACGCGCAACAACGTACGAATTCCGTTCCGCATCAATGGGGAGTTTAAGAAGCTCAAGAATGATTTGGTGTTTCAGTGCAACTTTACGGTGAGAGATACCCGGGCGATTCAGCGTCGTTTTGATGAGCCTCCAACGGCCATTGCGGGTAACTATAACTTCCAGCTACGCCCGCAGGTCAATTACACCGTAAGCAAATTATGGAGTATTCAGTTTTATTTTGACCGTACTTTCAATAATCCCTACGTACTTAATTCGTTCCGTCGTTCTACTGCCTCGGGAGGAATTCAGGTAAGATTTAACGTAGCGGAGTTGTAACCTCACTCTCATACGTTTTATAGTAAGATGTAGTCCTGAGGCTGTCCAAAAAGGGCGGCCTCTTTTTTATAGTAAATACTTCTATGGCCTATTCTGACGGCTCAGGCCTCTTTTCCTACGCTTTAGGGTATTTGATTTTCGCAGTAAGTTTTTGTAGTGCAATTTTGAATCGTCAAACAAGACAACAACCAAAAACCTTTAACAACATAATGCCATGAAAAAGAACATTTCAAAACTGACTCTCAAAACTGACAAAATCGTAAGTCTTTCAAAAAGTCAAGCAACGCAATTGATAGGAGGGGCCGCCAATTGGGGTTCTTTAACTTGCGGAAATTCTTGCCGTTGCAGCGGTTCTTGCAATTGTTAAGACACTTTATAAGTGTAAAAAAGAAACCGTCTCAAAAGTATTTTTAAGGCGGTTTCCTTTTTTAAGTGATACGCCCTACTTGTTTTAAATTTCACGCAAAGTCGCAAAGACGCTAAAGTTTTGATAATCATCTATTTAAAATCTTTGCAACTCTGTGACTTTGCGTGAATAATATTGTCCGATTACTTATATTTCTAAAAGAGCGTTTAAATCAATTCAAAAATCACTTCAATTTCGATAGCGCACATACGCGGGAGTGAACCCATGCCTACGGCACTGCGTGCACCCACTCCTTTTTCATCGCCCCAAATTTCGGCAAACAGTTCGCTGCAACCGTTCATCACGTAGGCATGTTGCTCAAATTCAGGAATAGCATTTATCATCCCCAAAATCTTTACTACTTTGTTGATTCGGTCGAGGCTGCCAAATTGCGAACGCAAAGTGGAAAGCAACAAGTAACCCGTTTTGCGAGCGGCTTCTTTGGCTTGGTCGGCAGTGAGGTCGCGGCCTACTTTTCCCGCAATTACGCTTCCATCCAGGTCGAGCGAAATGTGTCCAGATACATAGGCTAAGTTGCCCGTCACCACAACGGGGGTATAAACGCCTCCTTTGGCAGGTGGAGGAGGGAGGGTAATGCCAAGTTTGGCAAGGTTTTGTTCTGCGGTCATGGTTGAAAATCTATCTTAATCATTAATCATTAATTGAGTTCCTGCGGTTCCTTCATTGATGGCATTGTGTAGTTGGTCGGCATGACAAATCGTCACTCTATTGACCCCATTTTGAAGAGCGGCAAAAGCGTTGTCAAGTTTAGGAATCATTCCCTTATTGATGACTCCCAAGGCTTTGTAGTGACTATAAGAGGTAGGGTTGAGTTGGGAAATGACCTCATCATCATCGTCGGGATTGGACAAAACGCCTTTCTTTTCAAAACAATAGACCAAATTTACCTCAAAATTGGCGGATAGGGCTACGGCAACCGAAGCCGCCATGGTATCGGCGTTGGTATTGAGCATACTTCCCGTGGCGGGGTCGAAAGTCAATGGGGCTACAATAGGTACTAAACCACTGTGTAAGAAAGTGCTGAATTGGGCAGTATTTACACTTTCTACGTCACCTACAAAACCGTAATCAATTTCTTTGACGGGGCGTTTTCGGGCTCGAATTACTCCCGCATCGGCTCCCGTGAGGCCAATGGCATTCGTGCCAAGACTTTGGAGTTGGGCTACAATTTTCTTATTAACCAGCCCTCCGTACACCATCGTAACGACGTCGAGCATGGCTTGGTCGGTGATGCGGCGTCCTTCTACCATGAGGGTTTCAATGTCTAATTTTTCAGCAACTTGGGTGGCAATTTTCCCCCCACCGTGAATCAGAATTTTATGTTGGGGTAAATCCGAAAAAGCTTGTAGAAAGCTTTTGAGTGCTTCGGGCTTATCAATGACGTTACCGCCGATTTTAATAACCAATAATTTTTCCATAAACTTGAAAAGTATTTTCGTTGGCAAATTACTCAAATTCTTACGACTCACTACGGAATTTTAGATTCAGCTCCTTATGCTTCATAAAACCCGCGGTATTGCGCTCAATTATATTCGCTATCGCGAAACCTCCATTATTGTCAAGATTTATACCGAAGAGTTTGGAATTCAGAGCTATATCGTCAATGGAGTCCGTTCGGCCAAATCAAAAACCAATCGAATAGCTTTGTTTCAGCCGCTTACTTTGCTCGATTTGGTGGTTTATCACAAAAATAAAGAGCAAACCATTCACCGTCTTTCGGAAGTAAAATGTAGCCTCCCATTTAAAAGCCTGCCCTTTGATTTTGTCAAATCAAGTATTGCTTTATTCATGACGGAGCTGTTGGTCAAGACTTTGCGAGAAGAAGAGTCTAACCCTCCGCTGTTTCAGTTTTTATCCGAATCTATTGTCTATTTGGAGGAAACAACGGTACAGTACGAAAATTTCCATTTGCAATTTTTGGCCAAATTAGCTTTCTATTTAGGTTTTGGCGCCGAGACTGCCCTTGAAATTGAACAACAACTGTCGGATAATTTGTATCCTTATGTTCTTGAACCCACCATGCGAGAGTCGTTGCAGGGTTTTATTCATTTGCCTTTCGATTATCCTGTACAGCTCAATCGCCTCCAGCGTAATCAACTGTTGGATGCTTTGGTTTTTTACTACAAAATTCATCTCGAAGGTTTGGGCGAAATCAAATCGCTGGAGGTATTGCGAGAATTGATGAAATAGTATTTTTATGAACGATTTCTCCCCTTTTCACCAGGATACAACGTTTGTACCACGTCGCTTTGCCAAAACTCTTTGGTATCTACGTCCATCAGGGTGAGTTTTCCGTGAAAAGCTGCCCCAGTATCAAGATTCCATACATTATATTTATTCATGGGGATATCTATTTGATAATTCAATGTTGGGGTATGTCCTATAAAAATTTCCTTAAACAACTTCATTCGTCGTGGAATTAAAGCAGGGTCAACGTTTTTATCAATAGACATGGCCGTTTCCCAAAGGGTTCTGTCCCAAGCACAGTTTGTGGGGTCGTACTCATGCTCGGGGCCATAGACCGAGGCAAAGCCCGCATGGACAAACAAACGGTTGTGATTATCAATGTGGTATAATTTCATTTGAGTAAAAAAAGCTAAATGACCTAACCGCCTTTTTAGGTCGTAATCTTGATAGCTTTTTGCCGTGCTACTTCCTCCGTGCAGCAGCCAATGGTGGGGGGCTACACCCATTTCAAGCCACCCTTCACACCACAAATCGTGGTTTCCTTTCATAAAAATACAAGACTGGTGAGAAGCAGTTTCTATCAGAAAATCAATCACTTGGGCTGATTCACTCCACCCATCTACGTAGTCACCCAGAAAGATAAGGGTATCTTCGGGAGTTACTTCGGCCCGCTCCAGTACTTGCTGAAGCGCCCGTAAACCTCCGTGGATATCGCCTATGACCAATGTTCTTTTCATGGGTTGGGTTTCTACAGTTTTACTAACAATTCAGGCCGATATTCAAAGTGCATGGTATCGTAGTGGTACCACTTTCCTCCCCAGATAAAACCGTGTTTTTCAAATATTTCGACGACTTGATTTGCGATTAAGTTTCGGTACTTGAGCGGGTGATTTTCATCTTTGCAGCGACAATCCCACTGCCAATAATGCGAGAAGTCGAGGTTGATGTCTATGGCCACCCCGTAGCTGTGCATACTGAGGCGGTTGGTGCCGCTGATGACCCGCCACGAAAAAGTACCTGCGGGATTGGTAACGTATTTGAGCAAGTCGGGGTGTTGTTCTAATTCATCCGATATGGCCTGAAAATGCTTATCTACGTTGTTTACTTTGGTGACCAATAGTTTCTTTTTCAGTGTTTTAGGGAGCCAAATAATCTCCGTTAAGTTTTTGCGAACTTCTGACTCGGTGTTGCCGTACATTTTTCGAAAAAAAGGTTCGTAACGAAAACGACCTGGATCTTGATTGGTGACTGGTGACGGTTCGCCGCGCGGATGGTGGATGGTGGTTAATGGATATTTTTGCACCAATTGATCTTCTAAATCAGCATTTTGGAGCAAATCTGCAAACGATTTTTTTTGCCCATCATCAAAGGTCATTACGGTGGAGTCTTTCCAGATAATTTGGTTGTTGGTGACCCGCACGATGTGGTCAGGATAAGCCTTCAAGTATTGTTGTTGGGCGTAGGACGTCGAATAAAAATAAAACACGGATAAAACGGATGCCACTAAGCAGCGCGGATGGATGAAGAATGTTTGTTTCATTTTGTTCTATTTTTCAACAAATCTACGCAAATCGGTAGGTTTAAAATCCCATTCAGGTGTTTGGAGAGCCTCATTTTTGAGTTCATACCAAGGAGATAATGTAGAATTACTGGGATTTACTAAAATCTGAATTTCTTGGGCTGGCATATAGCTTTGGGTCAGCAGATACACTTTTTGGCCTGTTGTGGGGTTTTCGGCCATATCCACAACCACCACAGCGTGACCAAAAGGGACGCCTTTCTGAATAAGAACGTGTCCTATTTCCATTTTTTGAATGGGTACGGGCTTGAGTTCGTCGTGCAGTGAGCGGGTATTGGCCGAATTAAAGATGTATTCCATATATTTCCAAAACTTTGAATAGGAATAATCACCTTGGGCGTATTGTTTGAAATAACGCGGTTTTCCGTCGGCTACGAAATTGAAGTGAATTTGCGCAAATTTCTTTTGTTGGTACAAGTATTCGGCCCGCAGACGCATCACGGCATCGGCGCATTGGTGGAGGTCTTTTTTGCCAATACCCAAGTCAACCACCGAAATATATACATTTGGGGTATTTTTGGGTCGTCCGTCAAAATACAAAACTTTGCTGTTCCAAGGCTTGAGGGGTAAGCCCCTCAGGTAGGTTGCAAAGGAAGCTGGTTCGGCTACGGTACGTTTAAAACCCGTAGGAGGCGCAAAACGGCCTTCAATGGTTGTGGCGGCTGGGTTTACTTTTACTTGGGCAACGAGGTTGAGCGAAAAAAGAAAAACGAGGCTAATTGTTTTCATTGGAAGTTTGGTCACTCTGTAATCCCTTATTTTTCATCACGCCAAGTGGCTCGCAAAACAAACGCCACAATGGGCGAGGGGTCTTTGAGACTGTGGGGGTGATGTTTGACGCCAGGTTTGTGTATCACGGTGATATTTCCACCGAGTGCTTTTACGCGCTGTTCAAATAAATTGGTGTTTTCCTCGATAGGGACTACCTCGTCGGCATCACCACAAACGTGTAACATCGGATAACCACCTTTTACGATTTTATCTACGTTATCAAGGGGACTTCCTTTAAACAACATCGCTTCTTCATCACTTTTGAGGTTATAATCTTGCTTAAATACCTCCCAATCTTTTTTGCTACCTGGGCCGCGACCTTTGCCTCCAGGCCAACTTTTTAGGTCGAGTACGGGTGCATCTGCATAGACGCAGGCTACCTTTTCGGGATTAGCAATGGCCCAATTGTAAACATATACTCCACCGCGGCTAAAGCCTTCAAGAGCGACTTTGGGTGCTAAGCCCGCTTGCCGTAAGAAAGCGTAAAACTGATTCCAAATTTCGACGGAGTGGGCATTGCCATACAACTCGGCTACGTCGCAATAAACCACGTGAAAGCCTCGGGTTAGCAGCGCACTGTCGGCTTGGGGTTCGTGTCCCCAAAAACGCGCTCGCCAGATCCACGGGGCATTTTTTGCGATTTTTGTAGGTTTGACGACTTTCGCTTGGCGCCCGCTGAAAGTAAAAGTAGCGCAGGAAAAACCGCAAAAAGTGCTTAACTGTTTGTCTGCGGGAAGTACTTGAAAAATATCAAAATTGGCCATAGTTTGAGCCAATGTCAGGTTTGAGAAGTAGAATAAAAAGCTAAGTAAAGCCAAAGCGGTTTTAGGGAAGTTCATGGAAGGGGGATTGGTCTGTGCGTTTACAAAAGCTAAAACGCCCCAAGTTCTATTTCATTTTTGCGGAAGGTCAAATCTTTAGTATCATTGTTTTAAAGTACACTTTTATCCTAACTCATGTCGCGCCCCTTGTATCTACTTCCGTTGGTGATTATTGCGCAGTTTGCGGGTACTTCACTTTGGTTTGCCGTCAATGCTATTTTACCGTCATTACAAGTACTTCACACGGGCGTAGCGTCTTTTATGCCACTGATGACCACCTCAGTGCAGCTGGGATTTGTCATAGGGACGCTTTGCTACGCTTACTTCTCGGTGGCCGACCGTTTTTCGCCCGTTCGTATTTTTATGATTTCTTCTTGGTTGGCCACTTTATGTAATTTGGGCGTTTTGGCTACTTATCAGTCGCTTGAAGGGTTGTTGATAATGCGTTTTGGCGTAGGATTTTTCTTAGCGGGTATTTATCCCGTAGGAATGAAAATTTGTAGCGATTGGTACGAAACGGGACTTGGCAAGGCGTTGGGGTATTTGGTAGGGGCTTTGGTATTAGGGACGGCGTTTCCGTATGCGCTCAAATCTTTTTCACTTGCCTTACCTTGGACGTATGTCATCTGGGTCACGTCTGCCTTGGCGCTGGTGGGAGGTTTGGTCATCGGATTTTTTGTAAAAGATGGCCCCTATCGTCGAGTCGCAGGCCGTTTCAATCCTGCAATTTTACGGGAAGTATTTAAGGAGGGGGCATTTCGTCGTTATGCTTTTGGGTACTTTGGCCACATGTTTGAACTCTACACTTTCTGGGCTTTTGTGCCTGTTTTATTGACCACTTACAATCAACTTACCAATCACTCCCTCAATGTCCCGTTTTGGTCGTTTGTGGTAATTGGCTCGGGAGTATTGGGTTGTATCCTAACGGGAGAGTTATCGCTTCGTTGGGGAAGCCACCGCACCGCTTGGGTTGCATTGGGAGTTTCGTTTGTGTGTTGTGTGTTGTGTGTGTTTTTGACTTCTTTTATGCCCGTTGTACTCTTGGTTTTTCTGGTGATTTGGGGGGTAAGTGTCGTAGGGGATTCTCCTCAGTTTTCAACTTTGGTATCCCAAAATGTACAGCCAGAATACCGTGCCACCGCACTTACGTTCGTGACTTCGATTGGTTTTTTGATTACGATTCCGAGTCTTTTTATTACGCAGTGGCTCTTTTTGCAATACGGACACTATGCCTTAGCTACCTTGTCGCTCGGTGGTTTATTTGGGTTGAGAGCTATGAAGTAAAATGAATAATATTGAGATTTTTAGTAAGTTTGAATTTCATCAACCCCTAACTTTATGAAACTGCTTCTACCCCTTCTTTTACTTTTTTTGGGTGTATTTGGAGGTGCTTCTTTGGCGCAAACAGGACCGAGCCTCGAAGCTATCAAATCCTATCCTTTTCCGAATGAATTAACAGCAGCGGCAACGGGTTCGCGCATCGCTTGGGCGTTCAACGAACAAGGTCAACGTAATATTTACGTCGCCGAAGGTCCTGATTTCACTGCCCGTCGCCTCACCAATTATACCCAAGACGACGGCCAAGAACTCAGTAGTGTATCTCTCTCGCCCGACGGCAAATGGGTGGTTTATCTCCGAGGGGGAGACCACGGCTCCAACTGGAACGATGAATTGCCAGTGAATCCAACTTTTAGCCCTACTCCCCCCAAAGTTCAGATTTGGGCTGTGCCTTTTGCGGGCGGTGAACCCAAGTCTTTGGGAGAAGGCGAAGAACCCGTTATTTCGCCCAAAGGCGACAGAGTAGCTTTTGTCAAAGGTGGACAAATTTATGCTGCGCCCATGGATGGTTCGGCTACGGCTACCCTGTTATTTTCGGCACGAGGCACCAATGGTTCGCCCGTTTGGTCGCCCGATGGAAGTCGCTTGGCATTCCAATCCAACCGCGTTGACCACAGTTTCATTGGCGTTTTTACTGATGCTAAAACACCCATTATTTGGATAGATCCGCAGTATAAGCGCGACAGCTCGCCACGGTGGTCGCCCGATGGGAAGAAACTGGTTTTTGTTCGGGCCAATGGACTTGGCGGAAAACCTGATTCTATTCTCGTCAGAAAACACATTCCATGGTCAATCGTCACGGCAGATGTAAGTACGGGAGAAGCCAAAACACTTTGGACTGCTCCTAAAACATTGAGTGGTTCATTGCCCAACACCCACGGTAGCACCAACTTGCACTGGGCGGCCAATCGGATTGTTTTTTTGTCGTACCACGATGGCTGGCCACATCTTTATTCATTGCCCGAGCAGGGCGGAACGCCTTTATTACTCACACCTGGTAAATTTATGTGCGAATATATTAGTCTCAGTGCTGATGGAAAAACGTTGGTTTTTGCCGCCAATGCGGGTACAGATCCATTGGACATTGACCGCCGCCACGTGGTAAAAGTTTCGGTTGACCGCTCCGATATGCAAGTAATGACCCCTGGAGCGGGTTTAGAATGGTTTCCTGTATTTACGGGTGACGGGCGAACTTTAGCCTTTGTAGGCGCAACAGCACAACGGCCTCCGTTGCCTTGCGTGATGCCAGCCAATGGGGGCGAAATAAAAATTCTGGCTACCGACCTTTTACCTGCCAATTACCCCAGTGCCGAGTTGGTCACTCCCAAACAAGTAGTTTTCAAAACACCCGATGGGTTTACGGTGCATGGCCAACTTTTTGAAAAAGCGGGTGGCAGTGCCAAAAAACCTGCCATCATTTATGTACACGGTGGACCACCGCGGCAGATGCTACTGGGGTGGCATTATTCGGACTACTACGCCAATGCTTATGCGATGAATCAGTACTTGGCAAGCCGTGGGTTTGTGGTGCTTTCGGTCAATTACCGACTCGGCATTGGGTACGGATATGAGTTTCATAACCCTAAAAACGGGGGTTCTAACGGTGCATCCGAATACACCGACATCAAAGCGGCGGGTGAATGGCTCGCCAAACAAAATCAAATTGACCCCAAGCGAATTGGCATTTACGGAGGCTCGTACGGCGGTTTTTTGACGGCTTTGGCCTTGGGGCGAGATTCCAAACTCTTTGCCGTAGGCGTGGACATTCACGGCGTACACGACCGCACCATTGAACGCGCCCGCAATCTTGTTTTACCCGACCAGTACGAACGCGCCCCCGACGCCGACCGTGCCTTAGAAGTAGCGTGGAAATCGTCGCCCGTGGCTTATGTAGATACTTGGAAATCGCCCGTATTGATGATTCATGGCGATGATGACCGCAATGTTCGTTTTAGTCAGACCACTGACTTAGTGCGACGCTTGGAAGAGCGGAAAGTGCCGATAGAAACGATGGTCATCGTAGATGATACGCACCATTTTATGATGCACGCCAATCAAGTGAAGGTCAACAAAGCGATTGCGGCGTTTTTTGAGAAAAAGTTGTAGAAAGGCACTTTATTTTTGAGGAAATCCTGTTTTTTTCAATAAACTATCTAACACTAAATGGTAAATAGGAGAGTTGTTTAGGAATAAATGTTGTCCATTGGGAATCGTCGTCAATCCGACTTTAACGGAGCTTTGGGTTGTCAGATTTGAGAGAATCAAGCTGTTTTTGTAAGGTACAGTCATGTCTTTTGTGCCGTGAAAAAGATGTATTGGGCAGCGGATATGAGCAAAACAGCTATCGGTTCGAAATTTGTATCGCGTAAGCCATTCGTAGGGGAAAATGGGTAGTTGGGTATGTGCTAAGGTGGGAATACTTGCGTAAGGGGCTTCCAGAATCAGCATTTTTGGGCGGTTGTTAGCCGCGATTCTTGATGCCATCCCCGTACCGAGCGAGTAGCCATAGACGATGATAGAATCTTCCGAAACCTGCTTTTTTAGAAAATTATAAACAAATTGTGCATCGCGGTGGAGGGCAGCTTCGGAGCGTTCGCCCCTGCTTTTGCCGTAGCCGCGATAATCATAAATTACTACATCGTAGCCGCGGCTGGTAAAACGCTCCGTGTACTCACGTCCCCATCGTGTTAAGTTATCGCGGTTGCCATGGAAAAACAGAACTATTTTTCTCTTCTTCTGTACGACAGGTGAGCTAAACCATAAAGCGTTCAATCGTACGTCTTTTTCAGGTTCAAAATTGATTTCTTTAAACGACGATTTGAAATTGTATTGAAAATCAGTAGGTAGAAAAGTAGGCTGGAATAAAAGCTGAGGATGAAAAGACCAGAAAAGGAAGGCTAATCCCAAATAAAAAATAAGGATGTATTTAAAAAAACGAACCATGTTCTACTAAGATAGAAGGCTACATGTGAGGACATTATTGGCACGACAAATTACGAAAAATCAGCTGAAAGCTTTATCTTCGTCACAAATCAAGAAACTTTCTGATAATCAACATCGTTATTTGTAGCCGTTTAACCAATAACGGATAACTATTCATCCCGAAAAAATTCGGGACAAAAGCGTAAATGAATTCAACCGCAAAAAAACAAGAAACAGCTGTATTAGTCGCTGTAACCACCCAACGCCAAACTGCCGAACAAACCAAAGAATATTTGGAAGAATTGGCATTTTTGGCGGCTACCCTTGGTGTACAAACTATTAAAACATTTACCCAAAAACTCGAATATCCTGACAATCGGACGTTTGTGGGAAAAGGGAGGCTCGAAGACATCAAAATCTTCGTGGCTGACAATCCCGTAGATATGATTATTTTTGACGATGAACTGATTCCGTCGCAAGTGCGCAACTTAGAGGCCGAGTTTAAAGATATAAAAGTACTGGATCGTAGTTTGTTGATTCTCGATATTTTTGCGATGAGAGCTCAAACTGCCCAAGCTAAAACCCAAGTAGAATTGGCGCAGTATCAGTACATGTATCCGCGTCTGACGCGGATGTGGACGCACTTGAGCCGCCAAAAAGGGGGAGTGGGTATGCGTGGCCCTGGAGAAAAAGAGCTCGAAACCGACCGTCGGATTGTGCAAGACCGTATTGCTTTTTTGAAAGAAAAGCTCGAAAAAATTGATAAACAGAGCGTTACGCGGCGTAAAGAGCGTAGCCGCTTGGTACGGGTGGCTTTGGTGGGCTATACCAACGTAGGGAAATCTACCCTGATGCGCCAATTAGCGAAAGTGGACGTTTTTGCCGAAAATAAGCTTTTTGCTACCGTGGACTCAACCGTCCGTAAAATGGTCTTAGAAAATATTCCGTTTTTGATTACCGATACCGTTGGGTTTATTCGCAAGTTGCCTACTAAGCTTATAGAATCGTTTAAGTCCACCCTCGATGAGGTACGTGAAGCGGATATACTGCTGCACGTAGTGGATATTTCGCACCCTTCGTTTGAAGAACAAATTGAGATTGTGAATCAAACCCTCACTGAAATCAAAGCCGCTGACAAGCCTACGATATTGGTTTTCAACAAAATAGACGCGTATCAGCCAAAATTAGAGTCATTTGATGAGGTAGTCGAAACGGAGGAAGGGGAAGTCGTAGTAGAACAAACCAAAGAGCGGGTCTTGGAAAAACTGAAAAAAAGCTATCTAACGGGTAAAGCGGAACACGTAGTCTTTATTTCGGCGCAAAACAAGGAAAATTTGGAGGAATTACGAGCTACTCTCTTTGAACTTGTGAAGAGTAAGCACTTCCTCATTTATCCAAATTGGCTTGAGATGCCTTCTAACTTTGATTTTGCGGAATAGTTTTTAGAAATTTGCGAAAAAATAACGAATCCCGTAGTTCGACGGATAGTGCGGAACGCCCGCTGCGGCGTGCCGACCCGATAAGCGTTTCCTAAACGTTTGATATGGGTTGTGAAATTTTGAGTACTATGATCCCGTAGTTCAACGGATAGAATAAGCGTTTCCTAAACGCTTGATATGGGTTCGATTCCCGTCGGGATCACCAAAAAAGCCTCAATTTTGAGGCTTTTTTGATTAATAATAGCGTCCTATCGTTGGACTTTCAACAATTTTCTTTCGGATTTCGAGCGTGTTGATAGCTCCTTGCTTGGTATAAACCACCTTGCCGCCAGGTTCAATAATCAACGTATAAGGCAAAGCCCCTTGCCATTTTGGGTCAACGATTTCGATAAATTGATACACGTCCATGCCGTCTAAAATATAGTTGGTGTTGGAAGCTTGTTTGGCTTTTAAAAATTTTAAGGCTTTTTCTCGTTGGGCAGGTTTGTCGGTAGTGATGCTGACAAATTCAAAATCTCGCCCACGGTACATGCGATTCATGGTCACAAATTCGGGGAATTCTACCACGCAAGGCCCGCACCAAGTAGCCCACACGTTGATGACGCGCAGTTTTTCAGTATCATTTTTCAACAACTTGCGCAATCCATCGGGGTTCAATGATTCCAATTTTACTTCTTCTTTGGCCCATTGTGCTTTTCCTTTTTCAATCCAATCTGACTTCTCTTTCCATTTTACCGAACACCCAAACGATTTGGTTTTGGCGACAACAACGGGTTTTCCTTCTAACAATGCTTCAACAGCGTCGCGGGCGTTGTTGGCTTTAGGGGTTTCGGTGGGTTTTTCTACGTCGTCAAAACGCCCAACGTACTGCAATTTTCGCGCTTGGTCAAAGATAAATACGTGAGGGGTAGCCACCGCGCCGTAGGCCAACGACGTAGTCTGCGTAGCCCCGTCGTAGAGGTAGGGGAAATTGTATTTTTTTTCTTTGTACCGAATCTTCATTTCCTCAAAACTATCGCTCAAATCGGTGTAGCCGAGTTCATCTAATCGGATAGCGGTAGGGTCGTTGGGCGAGATAGCTACCACTTGTACTCCCTTGGCTTTGTAGTCGTTGCTAAGTTTAATAAGGCGGTCTTCATACGCTTGGGCGGTTGGACAATGATTGCAGGTGAAGACCACGACTAATACCTTGGCTTTACTAAAACTTGCCAAACTGTACGTTTTTCCGTCAGTGGCCGTGAGTTTGAAGTCAGGAGCTTTGGCCCCGATTTCGAGTGTTTTTGGGTCTATGGCATACCCCCTCAGTATTGTCCAAAAGAGTGTTAAGCAAAAGAATAGGTACTTTTTCATGTTAGTTTTGGATTTAGCCCCCCACCTCCGAGTGAGGGGATTAATCATCAATAGACTGATAAATGAGTTGTCGAAACAAATTATTGAGGTTGTCGCCGCTGCTTTGGGTTTGTTTCATAATGACGCCGATGATTTTTTCTTTAGGATCGGCAAAATAGTTGGTGTTGAAATAGCCACCCCATTCAAAAGTGCCTTCGCTTCCCTTAGCTCCTTTGTCGGCTCCTGCTCTGTTCAACACTCCAAAAGCGAAACCATAGGAAGAGTTTGCTTTGTCGCCTCCCAAAAGCTCGCCTACTTGGTTGCTCAGGATAACTTCGATGGTCTTACGACTCAAAAAACGTTTGCCGCCCAGTTCGCCTCCGTTAAGGTACATCTGTAAGAAAGTGGCATAGTCTTTGGCCGTACTCGACAGTCCCGCTCCGCCTGAGTAGAAAGTTTTTGCGCCTTTGATGGGATAATCGGTATCGTAAAAGGTATTGGGATAACGTACCCATTGCCCATTTTGGGGCTTTTGAATCGCCACGAGGCGAGAAGCTTTGGCATCGGGCAGATAAAAATAGGTGTCGTTCATCCCCAAAGGCTCAAAAAGGCGCTTGCGCAAAAACTCATCAAAGGTCATGCCCGACATGAGTTCAATAAAATAGCCCAGCACGTCCAAGCCTTCCGAATAAACATACTTTTCTCCGGGATGATGATGGAGGGGGAGTTTGGCCAATTTTTTGATATTATCGCCAATCTTGACTGGTTCGGTCGTAAACAAATCTACGATACCCGCCTTGTGGTAAAGTGCCTTGAAACGCTCGTCGCCATCAATGACTCCGTAGCCAAGCCCCGATGTATGCGTCAACAAATGCCGAATGGTGATTTCAGATTTGACGGGTTCGGTCGTGTAAGTACTGTCTTGAAATTTGAAAGTTTTCAAAACGGTCTGATTCTTAAACTCTGGAATGTATTTGGAAATCGGGTCGTCCAATTGAAATTTCCCTTCTTCCCAAAGCATCATTACCGCCGTAGAAGTAATGGCCTTAGACATAGAGGCAATCCGAAAAATATCGTCGCGTTTGAGGGAACGATTGGCGCCGTTGTCGGCCATGCCAAAGGCTTTGTGATAAACAATTTTACCATTTTTTACCACAATGGCGGCTACGCCCGGAACGCTACTTTGCGTAACGGCATTTTGCAAAACCCCATCTAAACGCGAAAGTCTTTCCGACGACATCCCTACGGTTTCGGGTGCGGCCTCGGCCAAGGGGGGCGAGTTTTTAATGGACTTTGTTTGGGCAGTTGCCTGCGAAACAGAAAAGAAAAATAGGCTCAGAACAAATAAAAATGGCTTCATAGTCAAAATCATGTTTTTACAACACTATCAAGCAATTATCCACAGAATTTTACTGATTTTGTGGATAACTTGCTAAAAAAAGAGCGGAGTTTATTCACAAAAAAAGGGCGGAGTCATCTCCGCCCTCAGACTGCTTTTAGAGTCAAATCAATACTTTGCGGGTTCGCCTGGTTTGGGCAACGACTGCTTGATAAATTCTCGAATATCTTCGTTGGCTTTTTGAAGGTCTTCTCTACGCAAGTACATCATGTGACCGCTGCGGTAGCCTTTCCAACTCATACGGTCTTTCAATCGCCCACTGGGGTCCATTTGCCACATGTTATATTGGGCATTGAAATAATCGCAAGCACCGTCATAATAACCCGATTGCACCATCAGGTGCAAGTAGGGATTTTGTGCCATCGCTGAGCGTAAATTTTCGCCCGTTTGGTCGTTGGTACGATCCCACGGATTCACTGGGCCAAACATGTAGTATTTTAAATCAGTCTTGTAGTTAAGCTCGTTGCGCAAATAAATATTGATAGCAGGCGTAAACGAATGTAACCACGAA
Organism: Runella sp.; assembly: GCA_044228585.1. GTDB lineage: Bacteria > Bacteroidota > Bacteroidia > Cytophagales > Spirosomataceae > Runella. Next base: position 18,956 of record JBGAUP010000057.1, read on the forward strand.
GTTAGTTCAGAATTGAAATCGGGCTTGTCGCCTGCGTCTTTGCGGTCAATACCTTTATAGCGAGAATCCAAACGTCCCACGGTATAGCCTTGTTCGCGGAGTAGTTCTTTCCAAAAATACTGAAGAGGCACGTCTAAGTTGTTTTGCAAAATGGCTTTTTCAGAAAGCCCCAGCTCATTGATCGTGAAGTTTTCTACTTCGGGCAACATCGCCGTTAGGTCTTTTTGCTGTAAATCAGGTGGTAGTTTTTTGTGATACCAAGCCGTGGCGGCGTAGTACGGCAACCTCAGCGCAGCTTCCGATACCACACCACGCTCAATGCCCAATGTGGTGGGTGACACCAAAATTACGCCATTGAAATACATCCACTGCGAAGACTGAAGCTGCATGGCAAGCCCCGAAACGCGGGTAGTACCGTAGCTTTCTCCAATCAAGTATTTGGGCGATGCCCAACGGTTGTTGCGCGTCACGAAAGTCCCAATCCATTCCGATAAATATTTGATGTCGGCATTGACCCCAAAGAATTTTGACCCAGGCACATCTTTGCTTGTAGGGCGCGAATAGCCTGTATTGACAGGATTGACAAAAACAATGTCGGCCACGTCCAGTATCGAATACGGATTTTTTTTGACGCCATACGGCTGGATAGGGTTTCCTTCATCATCAATATTGAGCAAAGTGGGTCCTGTGTACGCAATGTGCATCCACACCGAAGCCGAGCCGGGGCCACCATTAAACGAAATCACCAAAGGACGGGTGGCGCGGTCTTTGATGTCGGTGCGTTCGTAGTAGGTATAAAACAACCCTGCTATGGCCTTCCCGTCTTCGTCCCAAACAGGCATTGTACCCGTGGTAGCTTTGTAGGGGATTTTTTGGCCTTTGATGGTTGTTTCGTGTTCCGTAACTACAAATGAATCAGGATTGAACGTCAGGTTATTAGAGGTTTTTTCTTCTTTTGCGGGCGCGGTAGCAGGTAAGGGTGGCGGCGGAGGGGGGGCTTGGCGGTCGGTAGTTCGTTGTTGGGCTATGCTCGAATAGTGGCTCAGAAATAAGGTTACTGAAAGGAATAATGCTTTTTTCATTTAGGTTTAGTTTTGAAGTGAAAAATGTAATTTGTCAGACACGCAGAGTTTTATGTCAAAGAAAAAGCGAAATTAAAAAGATATAGTTTTACAAGCATAAAATGTAGCTATATTACCGTACTAACGAGATTAATATTGAGGCGAAAGCCGTAATTTTGTAGCTTCATTAAGACATAACACCATGCAATTGTACGACGTACTGATAGTAGGGGCTGGGCCATGCGGACTGGCGGTAGGAATTGAGGCCGTTAAGGCGGGTTTGAGCCACCTCATTCTCGAAAAAGGAAGCATTACAGAATCCATTCGTCGGTATCCTAAGCGAATGCGTTTTTTTTCGACCGCCGAAAATATTGAGATTGGAGGTATTCCCTTTCCCATTTCTGACGTAAAAGCCAACCGTAGCGAAGCTTTGCAGTATTATCGTAAAGTAGCAGGATATTTTCATTTGAATTTCAAACTGTTTACTGAAGTTGCTCAGGTAGTTAAGCAAGACGATATTTTTGAGGTCCAAACCGTCGGAGGGGAAGTGTATTATGCCCACAAAGTAGTACTTGCCACGGGTTATTTTGATTTTCCACGCCGTTTGGGCATAGATGGCGAAAACCTACCACACGTTTCGCATTATTACGACGAGCCTTTCCAATATTCTTTTTCAAAGGTAGTCATTGTAGGGGCTGCTAATTCGGCGGTGGAGGCGGCTTTGGAACTGTATCGGCACGATGTGGACGTGACCATCGTACACCGAGGGGAAGACTTCCGTCCAACGGTAAAATACTGGCTGATTCCCGATGTCAAAAATCGGGTAAAGGAGGGCAAAATAAAAACCCGTTTCAATAGTTTGACCAAAGCCATTGAACCCAAACGAATTCAGATAGAAAACACCGAAACAGGTGAAATAGAATGGATTGAGGCCGATTTTGTGTTGATGCTGGTGGGCTACATTCCCGATGCGGCCTTGCTACAACGCTGTGGCATTGAGCTTCGTCCTACCACAATGATTCCTATTTATGATACCGACACTTTTGAGACAAACGTACCAGGTCTTTATTTGTGTGGAACAGTAGTGGCGGGTATTCATACCGAAAAAGTATTTATTGAAAACGGCCGCGACCATGCTGCGGCTATCATTGACCATATTGCAGGGCGTGAGATACGGAAGGTAAAAGAACTCATTGACCGTATCTAAATGGAGTGTGAAATAAGATGACAGTATATTTTCGTGTAAGTCCCAATTTGGTAACTTTGACCGATATAGAAATTAGATGACAAAAGAGATACAAATAGAAGATAGTTTGATTGCCAAATTGACTGACTTGAAATATACGCACAGGGCAGACATACGGGACAAGGCTTCGCTTGAAAAGAATTTTCGTGAAAAATTTCAGGCTCTCAATCGGGTGAATTTGTCAGATGCTGAATTTGCTCGGCTTCGGGACGATATTATCAATTCTGACGTTTTTGCATCGTCAAAACGACTTAGGGAAATAAACTCTTTTACCCGAGAAGACAGTACGCCATTGTTTTACACTTTGGTTAACATAAGGGACTGGTGCAAAAACGAATTTGAAGTAATCAATCAATTACGCATCAATACAAGCAACAGCCATCACCGTTATGATGTGATATTGCTGATTAACGGAATTCCCGTTGTGCAAATTGAATTGAAAAGTTTGGAGGTTAGCCCACGAAAAGCCATGCAGCAAATTGTGGACTACAAAAGTGATACAGGGAACGGCTATACAAACTCATTGCTTTGCTTTATGCAGATGTTTATTGTGAGCAACCGTTCAAACACTTATTATTTTGCCAATAACAACACTGCTCATTTCAGTTTTAATGCTGACGAACAGTTTTTGCCTATTTACCAATATGCCAGTGAGGACAACAAAAAAATCACTCACTTAGACGACTTCGAGAAGTGTGGTTAGCACGCTAAGCCAAATGATTAGTAAATATTAGCGGTATTGGTGGCAAGCGAACAAAAATTGATGGTCATGCGACCATATCAGATTTATGCAGTTAAGGCAATTGTCAATTCTATTCAGGAACACAAAGGCAACGGCTTCATTTAAAATAATAACCAGCGGAAAAACGCTGACTTCTTCGTGCGACTACCCTGCTAAAAGACAACCCAAATATTGAAAAATGTTTGTTTGTGGTTGACCGTGTAACTAACGATAACCCGTGAGGAATTCAATAAGTTTCAGGAAGGGTTAGGTTGAAGAAAACACCAACACAGAAAACATTGGTTAAATACTGCTTGGAAGATTATGCAAACAAGGTAACGAAAACATGACCATTCAAAATTAGGTTTGCTTTAGATGTAATAGTCAAGATTTAATCTTAACAACCAATTAAATTTAACGATTAAACAGATTAAGAACAATGACAACTCAGGAAAAAAGTGCAATCCGCAACAAGGTAGGAATTTTTGAATCTTTGCCAAAACACTCGGCAATGTGACTATAGGCTTGTAAAGGGATGAAGAGGGCGACACTTACTATCGTTTCAAAGAACTTTTATGAAGCAGGGGGAGGCCGCTTTACAGGAAATCAGTTGTCGTAAACCTATTGAGAAAATTATGGCGGCACAAATAGAACAGGCAGTTGTTGAGTTTGCTGTTGAACAACCCGCTTATGGTCAGCAACGTGTTTGGTGTTGATCATGAAAAGCGCCTTTTATTTCTCCTGGCGGGGTTCAAGTTTGGTGTGGCTGCGGCACGATTTAGAAACTTTTCTCTAAACGGCCCAGCACTGGAGGCCAAAGTAGCTCAGGATGGTTTGATTTGACTGAATCCCAGTTAGCGTCATGGTAAAAGCCAAAGAAGCAAACAGGCTCTGGGAGATAGAAACCACCTCGAGGCTATTTAGGCTCTCAAGACACTTATTTTGTAGGGACTATCAAAGGAGTAGGCCGCATTTATCAGCAAACATTTGTAGATACTTATTCCAAAAGGTTTCTACAAGTTCCATTTAAAGCAAGACAGCTTTGGTGGCCGCTGACTTGTTGAATGATAGAGTATTGCCCTTTTTTGATACCCATTCTGTTCCACTTTTGAGATTCTGATGATAGGGGGTACAATGGTCAGGTAAATTCAACACTACAATAATTAAATTCAGACGGTTCGGTAAAGATATAGAACAGACAAACCAAAGTTAAATCATCACGAATAAATGGACGGTAGAATGTTTTCATAAAATATTCAAGATGAATTTTGCGCTGTAGCGTTTTGAAAAAGCTCTACAACACCTGGATAGAATACAAAAGATTTGGACATTTTGGCTTATGACTATAACGATGGACAGAACGCATCAAGGAAATATTGCTTTGGAAAAACGCCTTATCAGACCTTTGTGGATGCGGCCAAATTAGCTTGGGAGAAAAGAATTGAACCTGTTTTTCTTTTCACACAGCAAACTGTAAGTTAACTCACAACTGTCAGATTAAGTAGTGATTATTACACTTTAGACCCAAACAACAAAAACAACTATAAAAAACGCTTACAACCATTAAGCGACAAACGTATTGTTTTTATTTTTGACGAGTGCCACCGTTCACAGTTTGGAGAAAATCACAAAGCTATTAAAGAGTTTTTTCCGAAAGCACAGCTATTCGGATTTACAGGAACTCCCATTTTTGACGATAACGCAACCTACAAGCAAATTGACGGAACAGTTGGTTCTTATGTAACAGCAAAAGACATTTTCCAAAATCCATTACACAACTACACTATCACTCATGCGATAGAAGATAGAAACGTATTGCGTTTTCATATTGACTATTTCAAGCCTGAAAAAAATGTAACTGATGGCAGCACCGACCATAAAAAAGCGGTTGCAAACGCTATTCTGAAAAAACATGATGCGGCAACGCACAGCAAGCGTTTCAATGCTTTGTTGGCAACTGCTTCTATCAATGATGCCATTGAATATTACGAACTGTTCAAAGAGATTCAGGCAAACAAACAAAAAGAAGATGAAAATTTTGTTCCGCTAAATATCGCTTGTGTATTTTCTCCACCAGCCGAAGGAAATAAGGATGTTCAGCAGTTGCAGGAAGATTTACAACAAGAAAAAGCCGACAATAAAGTTGAACCTGAAAAGAAGAAAAAAGCACTGGAAGCCATCATCAGCGATTACAACAAGCAATATGGCTCAAATCATAGAATCACTGAATTTGACTTGTATTATCAAGATGTTCAGCAACGCATAAAATTTCAGAAGTTCAGCAATGCCGACTATCCACGCAAAAACAAAATTGATTTGGTGATTGTGGTGGATATGTTGCTCACTGGTTTTGATAGCAAATATTTGAATACGTTGTATGTTGACAAGAACCTGAAATTCCACGGACTGATTCAGGCTTTCAGCCGAACCAACCGTATTTTGAATGACACCAAACCTTATGGCAATATTTTAGATTTCCGCCAACAACAAGCCGAAGTTGACAGAGCTATTGCTTTATTCAGCGGTGAAAGTGTTGCAGAAAGAGCCAAAGAAATTTGGTTGGTTGACCCTGCTCCGAAAGTAATTGAGAAATACCAAGAAGCGGTTAAGGCAATGGAAAAGTGGATGGAAGATAAAAACATGGTAGCCGAACCGCAGGAAGTTTACAACATTAAAGGTGATGCTGCCCGTGTAGAGTTTATTGAACGTTTTAAAGAAGTGCAACGACTTAAAACTCAGCTTGACCAATACACCGACCTGAACGAAGAGCAAAAGGCGAAGCTTGAAAAGCTATTGCCCGAAGAGCAATTGCGCTCGTTCCGCAGTTCGTATCTGGAAATTGCCAAGCAACTCAAAGAAGTTCAACAAAAAGAAGGCGACAAAGCCCCTGAAAACATTCAGCAACTCGATTTTGAATTTGTGCTGTTTGCC
>JBGAUP010000058.1:0-23361 GCA_044228585.1 Runella sp.
GTCAGAAAAATTCCCATTTTGAAGCATCAAAGAAGGGCTTTTAGTATTTTTCGATATGGTTTAGATGAGCTAAATAGAGTGTTATTATTTGATAATCAACTACTTAAAGATTACTCCCAACTTTTGACATATACTTAGATATTTTATACAAGAGTTTAATATCAGCCCTACTGAATTCAGAAAGCAAGCTCAAGTAGAAGCGAAGCCTACGTTGGCAGATTCAGATATATCTATTGCTGTATTGCCCTTCGTCAATATGAGCAGCGACTCCGAACAGGAGTATTTTAGCGACGGAATCACCGAAGAGATTATCAACCGATTGACCCAAGTCCCTGGATTAAAAGTTGCTGGAAGAACTTCCTGTTTTACTTTTAAAGGGAAAAATCAAGACTTGAGACAAATTGGCGAACAGCTCAACGTCAATTTTATTCTGGAGGGTAGCATAAGAAAATCAAGCAATAAGTTGCGTATCACAGCCCAACTTATCAAAGTAGCCGACGGCTATCATCTGTGGTCTGAAAAATATGACCGAGAACCTAAAGATATTTTTGATATTCAAGATGAGATTTCGCTGGCGATTCTCGACCAAATAAAAATCAAATTATTGGGAACGGACAAAGATGCGTTATTAAAAAGATACACCAACAATCCCGAAGCACACCAACTATATCTTCATGGGCGTTTTTACCACAATAAATTTGCGGGGGCAGACACGTTCAACAGAGCCATTGAGTACTATCAAGCCGCCATTGCGATAGAACCCGAATACGCCATTGCCTACTCAGGAATGGCCTCCTGCTACCTAAATATGTGGTTTTATCGTTATACCCCTGCCGAACAATGTTTGCCCCAAATGCAGTTGGCTACTCACCGTTCGCTGGAATTGGACGACCAAGTAGCTGAAAGTCACCTTGCTCTGGCACGTTTGAAGATGTACTATGAATGGAATTTGGCTGGAGCGGCACTCGCTTTCAAAAAGGCACTGGAACTAAACCCTAACATGGCAGAAGCCCATGGTCAATATGCTCTGTGTCTTGCGATTTCGGGTCAAATTCCCGAAGCTCTGCATCACGCCCAAATGGCATTTGATTTAGACCCTTTTTCATTAATCAATAACTTTTATACGGGCTACATTTACTGGATAGCTGGCGATTTTCGCAAGGCCATTGCCCAAGGTCGGCGACTGCTGGAACTTGAACCCAATTTTTGGGGTGGGCATGTCATCATGGGATTCAATTTGATCAAATTCAAAAAATATAACGAAGCCCTTGCCGAATTAGAAAATGCACTGCGTCAAAATTACAGCGGCCTAACACTGAGCGGTTATGGGGGACTGTTGGGCTTGATGGGCGACAAAGAGAAGGCATTGCAAGTCGTTGAGCAGATGGAAGCTCTACGCCAGACCCAACCCGTGGCCAATTATGACATGGGAATCGTACACGCCTGTTTGGGCGACATTGAGACGGCCTATGGTTTCTTCATAAAGGCCATAGAAAACCACGAACCTCCAATGTTGTTCTTCAGATATATCTTACGAGACTGGCTCAATAACTTCAAAAATGACCCTCGCTACAAAAATTTACTGGAAAAACTCCTTATAAAAAGTCAGTAGTTAGTTCATTGCTGATGTTAGTTGTTTAGCCTGTGCTGAATCGCTCTGAAACAATGTACTAAGTTTTTAGAACAATGTACTAAGTTTTTGAAACAATACACAAATAGCATTTATAAGCTCTGCTATATCTTTGATTTATTATTAAAGCAATGATAAACAGAAACTTAGCAGTGTTTACTTATAGATTATTTTGTGTATGAAAACTCAACATTCGTTGGCCCTAACGGCCATGCCACGTCAAAAAGATTTCAATGATTCCGCTCTCAAATGCTTACGCAGTGTGGCACAACACTACGGCAAGAGTATTTCGTTAGCATCGCTTCGTACCAAAAAAAATCAGGGTTGTGGCAATCTAACCGACATTGCCAAATTAGCAGAATCCATTGGCTTACGAGCACGGTGTATTTCCCTTTCATTTCCGACGCTCGCCAGCGAAGTACCCCTTCCCTGTATTGTGAAGTGGAACGGACACGGATATGTCATGGTCACTAAGATTGTCCAAAATCAGATTGCCATCGGTACTGACCGAGAAACGGTTACGGTATCATCAGACGAGTTTTGCAAAAACTGGCTGCATTCAAGTGGCGATGAAGATGCTGTGCTGCTACTTGAACCTACACCCGAGTTTTATCGAGACGAAAACGACTCGAATGAGGCGAAGCCTACGGGATTGCGGTCGCTGTTGACCTATCTCAAAAAATACCCTAAGCTCTTGTGGCAGTTGGTGATAGGAATGATTATTGGAACCATTCTCAAGCTGATTCTTCCTTTTTTGACGCAATCCATTGTAGATGTGGGGGTTATGAACAACAACCTCAACTTCATCTATATCTTTCTGGCGGGACAACTGATGCTTATGCTGGGGCGTTGCTCGCTCGAAGCGATACGTGCTTGGTTGTTGCTTTTTGTGAGTACGCGGGTAGGATTGTCTTTACTCACCGATTTTGTAGCCAAACTCATGCGACTACCCGTGTCTTTTTTCAATGAGAAAGCCGTGGGCGAAGTCATGCAGCGCATCGAAGACCAAAAACGCATCGAAGTATTCATGTCAACGCACTTGACTTCCATTCTATTTTCGATTGTTAATTTGGTGATTTACACGGTCATTTTTGCGATATACGACCTAAGTATCTTTATCATTTTTGCAGGAGCTACCATGCTCTACATTGGTTGGATAAAAGTTTTTATGAAAAAACGCCGTGAACTTGATTTTAAGCGGGTAAATCTTGCCGAACAGGAACAAAACAAATTAGTACAAATGGTGCAAGGCATGCCCGATATCAAATTGGCCAACGCCGAAATGTTCAAGCGTTGGGACTGGGAACAAGTGCGTGCCAAGCTTTTTCGACAGAATATACAGCTTCTCAAACTCTCTCAAATTCAGCAAATTGGAGGTCTTTTAATCAACGAAAGCAAGGGGCTTATCATCACTTTTCTTTCGGCCAAAGCAGTGATAGATGGTCACCTGTCGCTGGGCGCAATGCTGGCCATTCAACAAATGTTGGGACAAACCAACGGGCCTACCGAGCAGTTATTTGCCTACTTACAACAAATCCAAGATGCCCGCATCAGTACCGAGCGTATCAATGCGGTGCATCAAATGCCCGAAGAAGAAACCGACGACCACATCAAGACCAGTCAATTGCCCGAAAATCAAGCGATTGTGATAAGAAACGTAAATTTTCAATACCCAAATTCCAGTCGAACCGCCCTACGCAATATTCGATTATATATTCCTTCAGGTAAAACAACTGCCATTGTAGGATCGAGTGGAAGTGGTAAAACTACTTTACTCAAGCTCCTGATGAAACACTACGAACCCAGTTCGGGAGAAATATCGCTCGGTAACCTAAACCTCAACAATGTCTCAATTCGCAAATGGAGAAGTGAATGTGGCGTTGTTATGTCAGACGGAGTAATTTTTGCCGATTACATCTTAAACAATATCACCTTGGGCGACGATGAACCCGATATGGAAAAATTACGGGAAGCCGCCCAGGTAGCCAACATTCACGAATGGATTGAATCAACGGCGATGGGCTATCATACCCTCATAGGGGGCGACCATGGAAGCATCAGTCAAGGACAAAAACAACGCCTACTTATTGCCCGTGCTGTTTATAAAAACCCTGAATTTCTATTTTTTGACGAAGGAACCAGCGCTTTAGATGCCCAAAACCAACAAATCATCACTCGTAACATCGAAGAATTTTTTAGAGGAAAAACGTCCGTTATCGTTGCCCACCGCCTAAGTACCATTCGTAATGCTGACCAAATCGTGGTCATTGAAGAGGGGCAAATTGTCGAAAAAGGCTCGCACGATGAACTAATCGCCCTCCAAGGCCGCTATTTTGAACTGCTCACTACGCAACTCGAAGCTGCTGCTTAATTCAAATTCTTAAATCCTAAATTTCTGACACACAGATGAAAACGCATAAACATAATCAACTAAGCGACGAAATGCTCACGATTACTGGCGAAATTCCGAGTTGGGTAGTGCGGGCTGGAGCAGGTATTTTTTCGGGTATTTTCGGGTTAATTCTGTTGGGTACGTGGGTGATTAAATACCCAGAAGTGCTGAAAGGAAATGCCATCGTGACGACTAAAGTACCACCCATTCGTGTCGTAACCCACTCCAGTGGTAGAATGATTCGGCTACTTGTCAAAGACGAAATGTGGGTAAAAAAAGGGCAGGTTTTGGCCGAAACCGAAAACACAACCCGCTTGGAAAATATCCCGACCATGCAGCGGTTAATTAGCGAAGCAAAAGGGTTTTTACGGAATCCCCAACGCCAAATCACTTTCCCCAACACCGATTTTGTTTGGGGAGATTTGCAGGCAGATTTCAACCTACTACGCCAAAGTTACCTCGACTTGAAACGCCTGCAAGCCGATAATCATCTCAATGAACAAATCGAAAGAATGCAACAACAGACCCAAGAATTACGGCGGATAGCGATACTGAATGAACGCCAGCAAGCCCTCAATGAAGAAGAATTTCTAAACTCGGAAGAACAATTTCGGAGCGATGAAAAACTGTATCGGGAAGGTGTATATAGCAAAATGGAGTACCTTAAAACCAAAAATAAATACCTCGAAAAACAACGCGAGCGGGAAGATTTTCACAAACAACTTTTGAATAATAGCCTCAAAATAAACGAGATAGAGCGCACCTCAGAAGAGTTAAAATACGCCCACTTAGAGAAAAAACGTCAGTGTCTTGACAACATTGAGCGGAGCGTTTCCAACATTGAGAATAGCCTGCGCAATTGGCGACAAAATTACCTCATCACTGCTCCTGCCGACGGCAAATTGGTTTTCCTGAAAAACCTCGCCGAAAACCAACATCTCACCACTGCTGATACCCTCTTTGCAGTCATGCCCGAACAAGCGCAATTTATTGCTGCTGTTGACATCCCCGTGCGTGGCATGGGCAAGGCAAGAGTCGGGCAGAAAGTCATCATCAAATTGGACGACTATCCTTATCAGGAGTTTGGCATGTTGGAAGGAGAAGTACAAAGTATGGCTCCTTCTCTCAACGTCCGCTACTATCGTGTTTTGGTGAGATTGCCCAAGGGCTTAAATAGCACTTACCATCAGACGTTTCAGTGCAAATCAGAGTTGGCGGGCTCTGCCGAAATCGTCACTGCCGACTTACGCCTCATCGAACGCGCTTTTTATGGTATTCGAAAATTGCTGATGTAGCAGTGTTATTTATAAAATCACTCTATTGTTACTGCCGTTGAGGGTGTTTTTCACCCTCAACATTTAATAGGAGAAACTTTGCGGTGAAACCGTACCTAATTTCTTCAAGTGATAGATAAAAGTACTTATTGCCAGCTATGCCTTAAACAGATTTGTCATACTCCAGCGCTGTTGAGGGTGAAAACGCCCTACAGAAAAGATTTAGCGATGAAGACATCACCAAAGGAATTCAATGAGCTTTATTCGTATTTTCTGCTTTCCTAACACAACCACCATGACGTGAAAAGCAAATTTAAAGACGTTCCCGATTTCGGGACACCCTCTGGCCACATTTTACTCCAAGACCACGGCGACGAAGCCGCTTTTCGAAACATTCGGATTCGAGAGTTGTGAGAATGCTCGTTTATAAAGCGAGACATTTAAAACCGATAATTGGATGAAGTTGAATTAAGTCTTGAACTTTATCAAATTTATCGGTAAACTTCTCCAGTGTATCCGAAGGTCATCTATCCAATAGATAATTGACAATTTCTCTAAAATCTTCTTTTCTTTGTAAGCCCCTGAGCAGGGTAATCTTATTTTTTGAGTCTACGTTTGCGAGCAGCTGATTTCTACAACAAAAAACGGGCGACCTAAGCCGCCCGTTTTGGTATGTTTATAAAGTTAATTCTTAGTGAAAGAAGTCTTTCATTTTCTCAAAGAATCCTTTTTCATTTTTGCCAGGTTTCGGCTGAAAATTGGGGGAAGTACGCAGTTTTTCGAGGATAGCGCGTTCTTCACTGCTAAGTTGTTTGGGCGTCCAGATGTTGACGTGAATCAACTGGTCGCCGCGACCGTAGCCGTTGAGTTCTTTGATACCTTTGCCTTTCAGGCGTAAAATTTTTCCGCCTTGGATACCTGCCTCAATAGGTACACGCGCTTTACCATCGAGGGTTGGCACCTCGGCAGTAGTACCGAGAACGGCATCTATAAAATTGAGGTGGAGGTCATAGACGAGGTTGTTGCCGTCGCGTTTGAGTTGTTCGTCTTCTTCTTCTTCGACCACAATCAGCAAATCGCCCGCTACGCCACCACGGGGAGGAACATTGCCTTTGCCGCTCATCGAAAGCTGCATTCCGTCGGCTACACCGCCAGGAATCTTGATGCTAATCAAATCTTCTTCCAGCACCCGACCCTCACCTGCACAAACTTCGCAGCGTTCGCTGACAATTTTGCCTTCTCCATTACAAGTGGGGCAGGTACTGGTCGAAACCATTTGCCCCAGCATAGTACTGACAACTTTGCGGACTTGACCGTTGCCGTTGCAGGTATGGCAGGTTTTGAGCGAAGCTCCGTTTTTAGAGCCATTGCCACCGCAGGTGTTGCAACTTACGTAGCGTTTTACTTTGATTTTCTTTTCGGCACCATCAGCTACTTCTCGCAAATCAAGTTTTAACTTGATGCGTAAATCAGTTCCACGGCGTACGCGTCGTCCGCCTCCATTACCTCCGCCAAACATATCGCCGAAGGGAGAAGAATCTCCAAAGATATCCCCAAACTGCGAGAAAATATCGTTGATGTCGAAACCTTGGCCACCGCCAAAACCGCCATTGCCACCCATACCCGCGTGGCCAAATTGGTCGTAGCGTTTACGTTTTTCGGCATCGCTAAGTACGCCATACGCCTCAGCTGCTTCCTTAAATTTCTCTTCAGCCGAGGGGTCGTCGGGGTTTTTGTCGGGATGGTATTTGATGGCCAACTTACGGTAGGCTTTCTTGATTTCATCGTCCGACGCGGTTTTGCCAACGCCAAGAATTTCGTAATAATCTCTTTTTTGTGCCATTTTAACTTCCCACTACGACTTTCGCGTAGCGGATTACTTTTTCGTTTAAGAAATATCCTTTTTCTACTTCGTCAATGACTTTGCCCTTGAGGTCATCGCTTGGGGCAGGAAATTGCGTGATAGACTCGTGTAAGTCGGCGTCGAATGTTTCTCCTTTAGAAATCATGGGTTTTAAACCACGGCTTTCTAATGTTTTCACAAACTTAGTAGAAATCAAAGCTACCCCTTCTTTGAGCGGAGCAATCTCGGTTACTGATTCAAAAGAGGCCATCGCACGCTCAAAATCATCTACTACGGGCAATACCGCTTTCATCAACTCCTCATTGGCATTGGAAATCAAATCTAATTTTTCTTTGGCCGTGCGGCGACGGAAATTCTCAAAGTCGGCGTACAGACGCAAATACTTATCTTTTAATTCGGTGATTTCGGCTTCCAATTTCTCGACTTGCGTCACTTCAGTTTCTTGAGCAATTTCGGCGGTTTCTACGGTTGATTGGAGCGTAGATTCTTCCTCAAATGTGCCGTTATTGCTTTGTTCGTTATTCGTTGTCATACAGATTATGGATACACTACAACTTTATCTTTGATGCAAAGGTGCTAAATTTCCTTGCCACCCCCTAAAAACTGACAGATTGGCAGAAAGGTTTGGTTGTTTTTAAAGCCTACGTTGGGGTATTCGTAGAAAAATATCTTTAGGGACAATTTATTTTGCGGAAGATAAAATATGTAGAAAAGTAACTATATTAGTGCCGAAATTATGTAACCTTTTTTACTCATAAGTTATGAATTCTCTCTTCATCAAACTTCTTAGGATTTATGGCAAAGGGGTTGCAAATTGTCATTAAATCTATCATTAACCTTAAACTTTATCGTCATGCAAAAAATTACCAAATGGTTGTGTGCTCGTTCCAAATGAGATGTTGGTTAAATTCAAAGAAGGAACATCTGCCAGTAAAAAAGCGGAAGTTTTAGAACGCCTTGGAGGGAAAGTGAAAGAAGAAATCCTAACCAAAATGATGGAGCGTTCTGGAGACAAACAGGGTGTACTATTAGTTGAGTTGCCACTGCCTGCCCTTGAGGCCATTGCGCAGGCAAAAGGTCTTGGTGAGATTGAATACGCTGAGCCTAACTACATTTATACCCACGATGCGGTTTCCAACGATACCTATTTTACCAACGGTTCGCTGTGGGGCATGTACGGTGCTGCTACTGCGCCAGCCAATCAGTTCGGTAGCCACGCTGCGGTAGCTTGGGGAAATAACCATATAGGATCGAGTGCCGTATATATTGGCATTATTGACGAAGGTTATATGTACACCCACGAAGATTTGGCGGCTAACGCGGGTGTGAACCCTGGCGAAATTGCGGGCAATGGGGTGGATGATGATGGAAACGGCCTTAGAGACGATGTGTATGGTTGGGATTTTGCGGGCAACAACAATACCGTTTTTGACGGAGTCAATGACGACCACGGAACGCACGTAGCGGGTACCATAGGTGGGGTAGGAGGAAACGGAAAAGGCGTAGCAGGTGTTTGCTGGAATGTTAAATTGTTGAATGCTAAGTTTTTGGGGACAACCGGTGGTACCACGGCCAATGCCATCAAGGCCGTAGATTATTTTACCGACCTCAAAACGAGACATGGTTTAAACCTTGTGGCTACCAGCAACTCTTGGGGAGGAGGTGGTTTCTCACAAGCCCTATACGATGCCATCGTAAGAGCGAACAACGCGGGTATTTTGTTTATTGCAGCAGCGGGCAACAACAGCAGTAACAATGATGCCACGGCCAATTATCCCTCAAATTATAATGTGGCTAACGTCATCGCCGTAGCTTCTACTACCAATACAGGGGCTTTGTCAAGTTTCTCTAACTACGGAGCAACTCAAGTAGATTTAGGAGCTCCAGGTTCGGGTATTTGGTCAACTGTGCCTAAAAAATCGGGCAATAAAGTAATATCGGCTTATGCAAGCTATAATGGCACTTCGATGGCGACGCCGCACGTATCGGGGGCAGCAGCATTGTATGCCGCCTCTAATCCAGGAGCCAGTGCCGCTACCATTAAAAACGCTATTTTATCGTCTGTAACTCCTACGGCTTCGCTAAGTGGGAAAACTGTGACAGGTGGACGTTTGAACGTAAGTAGTTTCTAAGCTTTATTAGGCAAGTAATTTTAGGGTGTCTCTTTTGAAGAGGCACCCTAATTTTTTGTCTTTACCTAAACCCACCTTGGTCGTAGAAAGTACGGCGGCGAGAGAGCTTCAAATCGCGCAAGAGAGCCGACTTGGCACGGATTTCGAAGTTGTAATTGTTGGCACGAAAACCCGACCCCGCAAAAGGCGTCCAGTTGAACGACATTTCCCAGCAATGGAGATCGCGGGTGATGCCGATGTTGGTGATAGAAGGGGCTTTGGCCACAATATCGGCTCCCGTATCGAAAGTAAATTTCCACTTGGGCGTGAGGCTAAAATCGCCATTGATACGGAGGGTTTGAATGGTTGTGCCTTTGGCCAATCCTTGCTTGGTATAGCCAAAATTGTAACTCAAATTGAGGGTCCAGGGGATGTTAAAATCCACGTAGGCTTCGGGATTAGCGTTGATCATGCGCTGTTGTTCTTCGGTATTGGGTATGTTCGACTTCTTGGGCTTATCGGCGCCTTTGGGAGCAAAACGTGTTGAGAGCGCAAAATTCATGTTGTTGAGTTTGGCCAAACCTTGTTTCTCGCTAATGGAGAAACGGTTAATTTTTCGTCCTACTGCACCGTATAATGCATCTTTGACGTAAGCGTAAGGGTCAAAATTGGCCGAGAAGTTAAAATTTAAGTTTTTGAACAGCTGCGCATTGGCCGCCAAACTGATGTCTGACATGTTCAACGAATCAGCCATGAGGTTATAGGAGCCGTTAAGACTCAGGTTGTCCAAGATAGACTTCTTCTCAAACTGTTTGCCCGAAGAATCGGATTTGGGACGAACTTTTGCTTCAAAAAGGTTATTTAGACTCCACGAAATTCCCGCTGCCGATGTTCCCGAAGTGGTCAAGTTTCCGCCAACGGTACGGTAGCGATTGAGGTAGCGAACGTCGCCGCGCTCATTGACGACCGTTTTTTCGTAAAGATTAGATTGGTCGGGTACGTAGCTGATGCTGGCTGAGGGAATCAACGTATGACGAATGGCTTCAACCCGCTTGCCCCGCACAAAGAACGTTCCATAAACGCGGGTATTTACACTGGCACTAAACGATACATTATTGGCCAGAAAAATACCTTGTAGCGTATCTACTTGCACTTTATTGTTACCCACGTACTGGTATTTGAATTTCTTAGTGAAGGCTTCTCCAGATAATGAAATCCCTGGCGTGATGTTGATGTAGCGGAACAACTTGATATTGGGGAGAGAAATGGGGACTGAGAAACGACCCGTAAACTGTGAGTTTTTGATGAACTCAACTAAATTGTCGCCCTTCAAGGCGTAGGTAGTAGGTGTTCCTGATTCTGGCGTAATGTTGGTAGGAGGATTTGCCCAAATAAAACCCAATCTTGCACTGGAGGTATCTGCGTAAACGCGTGTATTATTGGCACTAAGCCCACCGCTGAAATCCATGCCCAGTCGGAAACTCTCGTACCAAGCTCCCGTACCGCCTTTGAGGGCAAAAGGCGCGATTTGATTGATACCAAAGTTGAAATCTACCCCTGCATCTATCGAACCAGGGTCAGTTTGGTTACCGTCGGCATCTACTTTGGAGCGGTCTGGGAAACGCTGGTTGACGCGCAAACTCGCCCCCATTCGTGCAAACTGCCCAAACTGTTTGTTGTACTGCACCGACGACCCCGCTACGTTTTGAATGTAGCGCTGGGTACTAAATTCGTTGAATTGGTTAAAACTATTGCTTCCGATGTTGACCGACGCCCCAAAACTTGATGTCCCACGGGTAACGGGCGTATGGCTCCAGTTGAGGCTGAAATCATTGCGGGGTTTGTTCAAAACCTTTATCTCGTTGCCTTGTACGTTGCGGTTGAAACGTAAGTTGAAATTTCCATTGAACCGATATTTCACCGCGTAAGGCATGGCAAGACCTACCCCCCAACTTCCTTTGGAGTAAATCTGCCCCGTAAAACTCATGTTGATTTTCTCGCTAATGGCCCAGTAATAGCCCCCGTCGCGAAGGTAGTAGCCGCGCCCGTTGGGCTCTTCGCCGTAGGTAGGCATAATCAATCCTGATGTACCAATCTCTTTTTTCTTCGGGACGGGAAAGAAACCAAAAGGCAAACCGATGGGCAAAGGGACATCGGCAATCACTAAATTGAAGGGTCCTGAAATCACTTGTTTTTCAGGAATTACTTTGATTTTTTTGGCAGCAATATGAAAGTGTGGTTGGGCCAAATTGCAGGTAGTGTAAACCGACCCTCGAATGTACATATTGTCTTCCGCATCTTTTTTAACAGTCGTACCTCGGATATTTCCGTCACCTTGCTGGGTCACGATGCCTTTGATAAATCCTTTTTTACTTTTGAAATTATAGCGCAGTTCTTTTGTGTCGTATTTCTCGCCGTTGTCCTGAAAAATCGGCTGTCCAATCCACTTTTTAGAAGTAGAATCGTAAGTTCCTCGCGCAAACACCTCGTTGGTAGTCCAATTGAGTCGAATGTAATCGGCTTCCAAAACGATAGCTCCGTAAGTTACCTTTGCTTGCCCATAAAGGTGTACCTCTTGCAACCCCGGGTCCATAATCGTAGAGTCCTTGGCACTATAAACGACCGTACTTTTGAGGTCGCTTTGGGCTTCGAGGGTATCGCGGCGGGTCGTATCGGCGTTGGTGGCTGTGGTTATTATCTTAGGAATAGTCGGAGTGGCGCGTTTGAGGGAGTCTAAAGAGGTAGGAGTATTTAGCTTACGCGGTATTGGTTTTTGGGCCATTGCCCCAAAACAGACCCCTAAAAAGGTCACCCATAACAGCCATTGTGCTGTTCTTGTCGTCACGTTACGTTTTTTCAGAAACAATTTTACAACTACTTTATTCGCAAAAGTAAGTCATTCCACGTTTGCAAAGGCCGAAAGTTTGTTAAAAGTTATTAAATACCTCTCCGAAAGCAGAAATCAATTTGGTAGCCAAAGCAGTAAAATTGTATGAATAAAGTCTTAAAAAGGAATATTCTAAAACTTGTACTTCAATGAGATATGTCTTTGTTTCTCTGTTGACTGGTTGTATTTTTCTGTTTTCCTTTAATTCATTAACACCCCCCAAAGCGAAACCTAAACCACCCCCTAACATTCTCTGGATTACTTGCGAAGACATGAGTTTTCATCTGAGTTGTTATGGCAGTAAATTAGTCAAAACCCCCAATATTGACCGCTTGGCGGCAGAAGGTACTCGCTATACTCATGTTTTTACGACCGCAGGCGTGTGCGCACCAAGCCGGTCGGCAATTATTACAGGGATGTATCAGCAGTCTATCGGTACACAACACATGCGCACCTTGGCAGCTTCGGCGGCAGCAAGCGATGCTTATCCCAAGGGTTTTAAAGGCTATTCGGCGGTTTTGCCCGAATACGTCAAATGTTTCCCTGAATACCTACGGGCGGCAGGGTATTATTGCACCAACAACTCTAAAGAAGATTACCAATTTGAAGCTCCACCAACGGCTTGGGATGAAAGTAGCACCAAAGCCCACTGGCGAAATCGTCCAGACAACAGTCAGCCTTTTTTTGCCATATTTAATTTTACCGTTACGCACGAGTCGCAAGTATGGAGCCGTGCCAAAGAACCCCTTCTGGTCAAACCCGAGGACGTAGAAGTACCTCCTTACTATCCCGATACCCCAGAAGTACGGTTGGATATAGCACGGCATTTGTCCAATGCCATGGTGATGGATCAGCAAGCAGGTAAAATATTAGAACAACTTCGTGAAGATGGCTTAGAAGAAAATACTATTGTATTTTTCTATTCCGACCATGGTGATGGCCTGCCTTTCGTGAAACGAGAAATCACCCAACGGGGCTTACGAGTGCCGTTTATTGTCAAAAATCCATTTGACAAACAGAGAAACAAGGTTGACAATCAAATGATTAGTTTTGTTGATTTAGCCCCAACGGTTCTCTCACTTACTGGAATTCCTGTGCCAAAATACATGCAAGGGCAAGCGTTTTTGGGGGAACAAAAAGCGAAAGCCCCTCGGCAATATGCCTTTGCCGCCCGCGACCGTATGGATTCAGAATATGACCGCGTGCGAAGTGTACATGATGGACGTTTTCAATATTTGCGAAACTATATGCCCGAAAAGCCGTATTACCAAAATATTCGCTACCGACTGCAGCAACCCTCCATGCAATCCATACTTAAACTAAAAGAAGATGGCAAGCTCAATGAAACCCAAATGCAGTGGTTTAGAGTCAATAAACCTGAGGAGGAGTTGTATGATTGCGAATCAGACCCACATCAATTTCATAATTTAGCTGAAAGTCCTGAATATCAAGCCAAACTAAAAGAATTAAGAAAAGTATATGACCAATGGATACAAAAAGTAGGTGATAGAGCTGAGGAACCTGAAATGGAAATGGTGAGCCGTTGGTGGGGTGGAAAAGAAGGGCCACCCGCAACTGAAATGCCAAAAATGCAGGTAAAGTCTTCTAAAATTACTTTAACTTGCGCCACCAAAGGAGCCTCAATTGGTTACAAAAAACACTGGAAAGATGCTGTTTGGCAGGTATATAGTAAGCCTTTGAATGGAGCTAAAAGCGATTCCTTGTACTTTGTTGCCCACCGAATTGGCTACAAGCGCAGCGGCATCAATGCCGTCAAAATAGACTAAATTCTCAATTATTAAACCCACGTTCAAACCCAAAATCACTATGTCAAAAACCCAAGTAGCCGTAGTCGGGCTCGGCTTTATTGGCCCCGCGCACATCGAAGCCTTGCGTCGTTTACCCGATGTGGAAGTAGCTGGTATTGCTGACTTTTCAGCCGAAATCGCCCAAGCA
The DNA here is from genome assembly GCA_044228585.1 of Runella sp. Lineage (GTDB taxonomy): Bacteria > Bacteroidota > Bacteroidia > Cytophagales > Spirosomataceae > Runella. Next base: position 14,115 of record JBGAUP010000058.1, read on the forward strand.
CGGGCGCAAGCACTCGGTACGGGTGCGTACGATTCGTTTGATGACTTGCTACGCGATGATTCCATTGAATGCGTACATATTTGTACCCCTAATTTTTTGCACTACGAACAATCGAAAAAAGCATTGTTGGCGGGCAAAAATGTCGTTTGTGAAAAACCATTGGCTACCAATATTGCCGAAGCCGAAGAACTCGTTGAGTTGGCCGACAAGCTTGGCTTGGTCAATGCCGTACACTTCAATTTGCGCTATTATCCGTTGATTCGCCAGATGAAAACCATGCGTGAAAAAGGCGAATTGGGAGACGTCTATTCAGTGCAAGGGAGCTACTTGCAAGATTGGCTTTTCTTGCCTACCGATTACAACTGGCGTTTGGAACCATCTCAGTCGGGCGATTCACGCGCTGTGGCAGATATTGGTTCTCACTTGTTCGACCTCATTGAGTACATCACAGGGTTGCACATCACCGAGGTAATGGCCGATTTCAACACGGTTCACAAAACCCGCATGAAACCCAAAAAAGCTATTGCTACTTACTCTGGAAAACTCCTTCAAGCCTCTGATTACGAAGAAGTTCCGATTACAACCGAAGACTTTGCCTCGATTTTGTACCGTTTTGAAAATGGCAACAAAGGCGTAGCTACGGTAAGTCAAGTATCGGCAGGGCGTAAAAATCGTTGTACCCTCGAAATCAGTGGTTCAAAAGAAACCTTCAACTGGTGCTCGGAAGCACCCAACGAAATGTGGATTGGCCGTCGCGAAGGGCCCAACCAATCGCTCATGCGTGACCCTGCCCTTGCCCATGAAGAAGCACGGGCGTTGATGACTTTCCCAGGGGGACACAACGAAGGTTTTCCTGATACTTCCAAGCAACTTTTCAAAGAGGTTTACGCGGCAATTCGCAACGGTAAACCCACCAATCCAACCTATCCTACTTTTGCGGATGGCTTGCGAGAGTTGAAACTTTGCGACAAAATTGTGCAAAGTAGCCGCGAACAGCGTTGGGTGCAGGTGTAAGGAACCTTATGGGTTTTCAAAACCTACAAGGTTTGATAATATTTCCGTAACTTTGCGGAGAAAATAGTAGTTTTATGTCGTACTGTCACTGTCCTTTATACTCTTTACTAAGGAGTTAGAGCGAGTGGCAGTACGATTTTTTGTTAAACATAAGATAATAGTCACGGAGATGGAGCGGATTAAGGTTGCCATTTTGGATATGTACGATGGATATGCCAACGAAGGGATGCGTTGTATCAAGTCCATTACAGAGCGTTTTTTAGCACAAGAAGGCATCAAAGGCCAGTACGACGTTTTTAATGTACGCCAAAATTATGAAGTACCCGATTTGAGCTACGATATTTTTATCTCATCGGGCGGTCCTGGTAATCCCCAACCCGTGGGTGAGCCTTGGGAAAAGCCATTCTTTTCGTTGTTAGACCATATTTGGCAACACAATCGCCAACCACACCATCCACGCAAAAAACACCTGTTTCTGATTTGCCATTCTTTCCAAATGGCTTGTTTACATTGGGGAGTAGGTCTTGTTTGCAAGCGTCGTTCTACGTCGTTTGGGATATTTCCGATGACTAAAACACACTTCGGACAGCACGAATCGTATTTTGAAAATTTACCAGATCCTTTCTACGCCGTTGACTCGCGTGATTTTCAGGTGATTGAGCCCAATCTCCAGCATCTCGAAAGAATGGGCGCAAAAATTCTTTGTATTGAAAAAGAGCGGCCTCACGTGGCACATTTAGAACGAGCCACGATGGCGGTGCGGTTTTCACGCGAAATTTTCGGTACGCAGTTTCACCCCGAAGCCGATGCCGAAGGGATGTTAAGGCACTTTCAAAAAGACGAAAAACGCGAGGGAATTATCAAAAACTACGGTCAGGAAAAATACGATGATATGCTCGCGCACCTTCAAGACCCCGATAAAATCACACTGACTGAATCGGCCATTATTCCGACATTTCTCAACAAAGCTGCCGAGCAATTGATGGGAGTAGAATTGGCGTAATGGAAAGAAAAACTATATTTGTAAAAAGACTGTATTAGCATTCACAATTACAAAAGTCATGGATACAAAAAAGCGATTTGAACAGTTAGAGTCCGTCATGGTGGATGTCTTGACTAAGCAAGACGAATTATCATTGAAACAGGATATAATGATTGGACATGTCGGTTTGTTGGTAGAAAAAGTTTCAAGAATTGATGCTATCTAAAAAAGTGGTGAAGGGATTGCCGAAAAAACATCAAAGATTGATAAGATTGAAAGTGATATTAGCGCAATACTTAACTTGTTGAATAAACGTTCGTGATAATTTGTTTAGTTTGTAGCTTTATTTAGCCTATGATTTCTTCACTTCGACAAACCTACAACGCCGCTTTTAGCGAAGAAAAATACCAAGAGTTCGTCAATGGTATTCATGTTGACTGGCCTAATCAATTAGAATTTCGGGTAGCCGAAACTCCTGTTTTTGTGCCTAAAGCACTGAAAAACAAGCTTATTGAAGCCTGTGAGTCTTTTGTGGATGTAATTGTAGGACCTCATTTCAAAACCCAGACCCAACACGCGATTCCTGTGGGGCAGGAGGTACCCAACGAAAATGCCCATAGCTCGTTTTTAGCTATTGATTTTGCTATTTGTAAAGATATAGATGGAGAATTGACTCCTCAGTTAATTGAACTGCAAGGTTTTCCTTCCATTTTTGGTTTTCAAAGCTACGTCACCGAAAAGTTTCGTGATTATTTTCCTATTCCTGATGAATTTAGCAACTATTTCAGCGGAGCAACGACTCAAGCTGAGTATATCGCCCAATTGAAAGAAGTAATTGTAGGAAATGAAAATCCAGAAAATGTGATTTTGCTGGAAATATATCCCGAACAACAAAAAACCCGTATTGATTTTGCCGTTACGGAGGCTTTTTTAGGGGTAAAAGCGGTCTGTTATACCAAAATCAAGAAGCGTGGACGCGAATTGTTTTATGAATATGAAAATCGTGAAATCAAAATCAATCGGATATATAATCGCCTCATTTTCGACGACTTAGGGAATTTTCCTGATTTACAGACCGAATTTAATCTCACCGACGATGTGGACGTAACTTGGGTAGGACACCCCAACTGGTTTTTCCGCATCAGCAAATACACTTTGCCTTTTCTCAAGTCCCCCTACGTTCCCGAAACCCGCTTTTTAAGCGAATACAACGGTGATTTTCCTGCCGATTTAGAGAATTATGTTCTGAAACCTCTCTTTTCTTTTGCGGGCAGTGGTGTCAAAATTCACGTAAAGTCCGAAGATGTCATGGCCGTTTCGGATCCAGAAAATTGGATTTTGCAAAGAAAAGTCAACTACGAGCCCGTAGTGCAAGCTCCCGACGGATTGGTGAAGTGCGAGATTCGGATGTTGTACGTTTGGGAAGACAATGCCCCCCGCCCTCAGCTCCTTACCAGTTTGAGTCGTTTGAGTCGTGGAGAGATGATTGGTGTACGATTTAACAAGGACTTCACGTGGGTAGGAGGGAGTACCTGTTTTTATGAACCTTGATTTTTGTCATCTATCCCTCTTTTTGAGGGATTAGACTTTGATTTTTTGAGGTATTTGAAGTACTTTTGTGTTACCAATTAAAAGGATATTCACACTAAAAGAGTGCTTTATGCCGAATCAAGTCAAACTAAGACGTGAGGTAATATACCTAATAATGGGTGATTCGCTAAATCAATCCATCCTTCAAATTTGTACTTGTCGCCACCCTGATTCAGCTCTTTCAGAGCAACAGTTTAGCTTAAACAATCATTCCTCATTTACAAATCTTAAACAAAATACTTTTGTTTAAGATTTATTGTCATTGTGTATTCGTTTGTCATTTTTTCGACAACCTATGATTTTTAAATACCAATTTATTTTTATCAACTCTAACAAACTAAATTTTATGAGACAATTTTTACGCATGAGCCTGATGGTGGCGACGTGCTTGTCGGTGTTCTTGGTGAGGGCACAAGACAAGGTAGTGACGGGGAAAGTCACCTCGTCGGAAGATGGTAGTGGGATGCCAGGTGTTTCTATTGCCGTGAAAGGAACTACCAAAGGGACCAATTCGGACGCAGAAGGGAATTATCGCCTTTCAGTTCCTGACAATGCCACTTTGGTATTCAGCTTTGTGGGATTTGCGGTTATGGAAGAGAAGGTAAATGGACGTTCGGTCATTAATGTACAACTAAAAGCTGAAGCGAGAAATCTTAGCGAAATCGTTGTTACGGGTTACGGCTCGCAAATCAAGCGTGAACTAACGGGGAATATTGCTAAAATTCGACCTTCTGATATTCAGGATATGCCTGTCAATACGTTTGACCAAGCCATGCAGGGAAAAGCAGCTGGGGTGCAAGTCAATGCAGGTTCTTCAAAATTAGGACAAGCGATTCAGGTGCGCGTACGTGGAAACTCCTCAGTGTCTGCTTCTAACCAACCTCTGTATGTATTAGATGGGATTCCTGTAACAACTCAAAACTTGAGTAATAACGGAGGAGCTACCAATCCACTGGCTGACATCAATCCACAAGATATTGAGTCTATTGAAGTGTTGAAAGATGCTTCGGCGGCGGCTATTTACGGTTCTCGTGCTGCAAATGGTGTAGTACTTATCACCACCAAACGTGGGAAATCGGGCCGTACCAACATTAATTTCGGCTATCAGTTTGGTTCAAGCAAGCCTACAAAACAAGTGAAGTTTTTGAATACCGAGCAGTATTTAAAACTCTACCGTCAGGCAGCGGCTAACTCTGACCGAATAGACGGTATTGACCCCAAAGACCCTGATTCTTATACTTCATACATGGAGGACTTTTTCCAAACACAAAGTTTGGGGACTTTTGGAACTGCCAATCAAGCCGATACCGATTGGGGTGGTTTAGCTTATCAAAAAGCCCCGATGAGTCAGTATGACCTCAATATCAACGGGGGCAATGATAAAACGTCTTTTTATGTATCAGGGCAATTGCTCGACCAAAAAGGGATTTTGATTGGCAATGCCCTTAACCGTATGTCGGGGCGTATCAACCTTGACCAAAAGGTGTCAGATAAGTTTAGAATGGGTATTAATATGAGTATGGCACGTACCTTGAACAACCGTATTTCGGGCGATCGCCAGTTTGATAACCCTATTCAGATGGTAGCTCTTCCCCCCATGACGCCTCAAAACGACCCTGAAACAGGCCTTCCCGTAGGAACTCCTCCAGGCGACCTTTCGATTCCAGTCTATTATAACCCACTGATCAACCTTGGAAATGCTTATTATAACACCACTGTCAACCGCAGCATTAGCAGCGTATATGGGCAGTTAGAGATTATCAAAGGATTGAATTTCCGTTCAGAATTGGGGGTTGATGTATTGAACCAGCAAGAAGAATCGTATTATAACAGTAAAACTCAGCGCAATTTTGGTGCACCCAATGGTTTTGGGGAAAATGCTTTCACTCGCGTTGAGAACTACAACACCAACAATTACTTCATTTACAACAATACCTTCGGCAAACACACCTTAGATGGTACTTTGGGAATGTCTTATCAGCAGTCGCAAGAGAAATTTAACCTTACTCAGGGGCAAGATTTTCCTTCAGATGCTTATCGAATGATTGCGAGTGCAGCCCGTAAAACCGATGGTAATTCTACTGAGACCAATTTCCGTTTCTTGTCTTATTTTGCCCGTGCCAACTATAAATTCAACGACCGTTATCTATTGAGTTTGAGTGCACGTATTGACGGGTCGTCACGCTTTGGGCGTGATAGTCGCTATGGTTTCTTCCCCGCCGCAGCGGCAGGTTGGGTATTGTCAGAAGAAAGTTTCCTACAAAATAATCGTATTATCAGTTTCTTAAAACTTCGTGCAAGTTATGGACGCACTGGTAACGCCGAAATTGGGAACTTTCCTCAGTTGGGCTTGTTTACGGGCGATGCAGCCTATGCGGGTTTAGCTGGGCAGCGTCCGTCGCAGTTGGCTAATCCAGCGCTACGTTGGGAAACTTCCGACCAAATGGATATTGGGCTTGATTTTGGTATCTTAAACAACCGTATCAGTGGTGAAATTGATTATTATAACAAACAAACCACGGGGCTTTTGCTGAACGTAAACGTACCAGGTACAACAGGTTTTACAACTCAAGTGAAAAACGTGGGTAAATTGGAAAATAAAGGAATTGAGTTTGTGTTGAATACTGAAAACTTAATCGGGGCTTTCAAATGGAAAACGAGCTTCAACATAGCGGCCAATCGCAACAAAATCACGGACTTGCAAGGACAAATCATCGAAGCAGGTCTTAATAACATGAGCCGTGCTGTAGAGGGCGAACCATTGGGAACGTACTTTACTGCTGAATATGCAGGTGTTGACCCTGCCAATGGGGATGCCCTTTGGTATAAAAATACCAAAAATGCCGATGGTTCTTTGGACCGCACCACAACCAATACTTATAGCCAAGCACAGCGCGTAGTAGTAGGCAATCCACAACCCAAATTGATAGGTGGTTTGACCAACACTTTTAGCTACAAAGGCTTCGATTTGAGTATTTTCTTTAACGGGGTATTTGGTAATAAAATCAATTTCTACGGAGTGGGTCGTTTCTCATCGGCCAATGCGCGTTTTGAAGACAACCAAACTGCTGACCAGATGGATTCTTGGACCAAAGAAAACCCGAATGCTAAGTTCCCAGAGGCTCGTTTGTTCTTCAACAACGGGGCGCAGCCCTCAAGCCGGTTTATTCAAGATGGTTCATTTGTACGTTTGCGCAACGTAACACTTTCTTACAGCTTGCCTAAATCATTGTTGAATAAAGTGAAAATCAACAGTGTACGCTTGTTCTTGACGGGGCAAAATTTACTGACTTTTACCAAATATACGGGCTGGGATCCTGAGGTAAATGCTGACGATATTGTGACCAATATTGCTCAAGGGTACGATTTTTATACCGCACCCCAAGCAAAAACTATCACAGGAGGTATCAATATTGGCTTTTAATTTTTAACACTTTGATTTTCAATAACATGAATACATATTTCAAAAACATTGTATTAGCTGGCTCGGTGGTGCTATTGGGTGCTGCTTGCGATAGCCGGTTGGATGTAGAGCCAACGCAAAGTATTAATGAGTCAACGGCGCTGGCAACCGAGCAAGATGTAAATGTGACTTTGGTAGGGGCATACGATGGCATGAGTAGTGTCAATCTCTTCGGAGGAGCTTTTCAGTATTACGGTGATCTCCTTGGCGATGATCGTGAGGTAGTATTTGGAGGTACATTTACCACATTGGACGAAATTTGGCGTAAAACCATCACTCCAGGTAATACCCAAACAACTGCTACTTGGACAAGTGCCTACAACGCCATCAACCGCGCCAATAATGTATTGGGGGCGTTGGACAAAGTAAGTGCTGGTAACAAAAACAATATAGAAGGTCAGGCGCGTATCATCAGAGGGGCTATTTATTTTGAATTGGTTAAGTTATTTGCTAAAACTTGGGGCGATGGCGACAATGCTGCTAACCCAGGGGTGCCTTTGGTACTGACTCCCACTCGCGCCGTAACGGATGAAGATTACAAAGCCCGTAATAGTGTAGCCGAAGTATATGCCCAAGTAATTGATGATTTAACCAAAGGAGAACAACTGACCAAAAATCCAGCAGCTGCGGCTTTGTTGTCGCGAGTTTACTTGATGCAGGGTAACTATGCCTCCGCACGTGACGCGGCTAACCGTGTCATTGCCAGCCGTGAATATGAGTTAGAAGCTAACTTTGCTGATGCTTTTTTAGATGGCAACGTAGAGAGTATTTTTAGTATTGTAGTAACTGACCAAGATGGCTCTAATGCCATGAATACCTACTACGCATCTGCGCTCAACCAAGGGCGTGGCGACATCCGTGTTCAATCGAAGCATTTGGCTTTGTACGAAGCGGGTGACATTCGTGGTAAGTTTTTCAATACCAGCAACGCAGGTGCTCGTACATTCACCAGTAAATACAACGACCGTTTTGGCGATGTACCCGTGGTTCGCTTGGCCGAAATGTATTTGACCCGCGCTGAAGCCAATTTCCGCTTGGGAACTACCGTGGGTGCTACCCCTTTGGCCGATATCAACTTGATTCGTAGCCGGGCAGGTTTACCAGCTTTGGCGTCTTTGACCTTGGCGGCTATCCAAAAAGAGCGCAAATTGGAATTGGCTTTTGAGGGACAACAAGTATATGACATCAAGCGCAATAAAGGAACAGTAGGTACAGTGGCTTACAATGCCAATAATTTAGTGTTGCCTATTCCACAGCGTGAAATGGATACCAACAAGAAATTGGTACAAAATCCAGGCTACTAAACTAACATCATCCGAAAGTCTAAACTTTTGGGAAACGATTATTGAAAACCCCGTTGACTTAGGTTAGCGGGGTTTTTTCGTAAATTTGAACCTTATTTTTCAAACAACATGATGACCAACCGCCAACAGCTCTTTTACGATTATCTTGCTCAAACGTCCGATTTTCCGCTGGCTCTCGACATTGAGCGAGCCGAAGGAATTTATTTATACGGCTCAAATGGCGAACGTTATATAGATATGATTTCAGGGATAGCGGTGAGTAATGTTGGACATCGGCATCCCAAAGTGCTGGAAGCTATTCATAATCAGTTAGATAAATACATGCACCTGATGGTGTATGGTGAATACATCGAAACGCCCCAAATAAAACTGGCTGAGGCGCTGGTTCAAACCTTGACAGGGTTTAAAACCCTGCCAAGGTTTGGCGCATTGGACAACGTTTATTTTACCAACTCTGGCACCGAAGCGGTAGAGGGAGCCATGAAACTCGCCAAGCGCTTTACAGGTCGGACTGAAATTATTTCTTGCTACAACGCGTATCATGGTAGCACCCAAGGAGCATTGAGCTTGGCAGGGGCGGAGTTTTTTAAGCGGAGTTTTCGGCCACTTTTGCCTCATATTAAGCACATTCGACACGGAGTTTTGGAAGATTTAGAGAAGATTACTGGCCAAACTGCAGCGGTTGTGATTGAAATCATCGGAGGAGAAGCGGGGGTACGTGTACCAAGCTTAGGTTATCATCAAGCTTTACGAAAACGATGCGATGAAACAGAAACTTTGCTTATTTATGATGAAATTCAAACGGGTTTTGGTCGGACAGGTAGCTTTTGGGCATTTGAGCAGTTTGGGGTTGTCCCTGATGTACTACTTTGTGCCAAAGGTATGGGAGGAGGG